>NZ_CP027806.1:1632500-1940000 GCF_003353065.1 Cyclonatronum proteinivorum
CAGAACAATTACCGGGGATAAAAAGTATGGCTGGGCAGAGCTGTCGTTTATTGCAGACAGCACGCTTAGCGACAAGGCATGGTTTGTACGAAATTTTGGGTATGCGGCAGTACGGGTGTGGATAAACGGAAAGTTTGTCTTTCAGGACGGAACACCCTCACCAATAAGATCCGGGGAAGTGGCAAGTCGTGTAAGCCCGACTGCCTATGCACCCGCAAACATTCGGGAAGGCGTAAATTACATCTTGGTCGAATTCTCGTGGAACACGGCCCCGCAATGGCTGTACTCGGTGAGAACGTCACCCGAAGCATTTGTAAGGCCCATTTTCTCGGAACCTCAGCACTTTGTTGCTTATCAGCGGTTACAAGCGAACCGTTCGTTTATGCTGGGTGCGGTTATTTTTGTACTGCTCCTTTTATCTGTAGCTCATATTTACCTGTCAACGAAATCGGTTGATCGGTATCATTACTATGCATTTTGGGTCAATATAAGCCTAATGCTGCATGCTTGTACTCAAATGGGAGACGCTGCTTTTTATTGGTCGGTAACCATGATTCCCGCACAGCAAATCGGGCATGTGGTTCTTTTCTTGTTTGTATTTTATAATATTATTTTTACGATCGGAACCTATTACAGGCTTTCCCTGCCGCAGAAAAGTTTACGCATATTTTTTGGGGTTTATTTGCTGCTATCCATGTATGCCGTTCTGTTTCAGTATGAACTTATCTATATTCTGCACCCAATTTTGGCCATTTTAAATCTGGCTTTTGCAGTATATTTGCTTCAGCAAACACTAAAGAAACATGCTGGTATTCGAGCAAGCATCATGTTTGTAGGTTTTTTTATAATGCTGTTGGGTGCGTTTGCGTACGCTGTGCTGTATCAGATTTACTTTCCGACAAATACACTTTTGTATTATTTGACAGTCATTATGGTTTACATGGTTGTTCCTGTCTCGTTTACGATCACGATTACCCTTGATTTTGTAGAAGTGTTTGAACAAACGGAGCAGAAAGTAATAGAGCGCACCAAAGAACTCAGAGAAAAAGACGAATTCAAATCACGCTTTTTCCTGAACGTATCACACGAGCTCAGAACGCCCACTACCATTTTGGAAGGCTTGCTTCAAAAAGCAGCTGAGCAAAGTGGCCCAAACTCCGAAATCAGAATCCCGAAAGAAGATTCATCACTCGTTATGCGAAATGCCAAACGGCTTGTCGTGCTGGTGAATCAGATTCTGGACCTATCGAAATCAGATAAAGGAAAATTATCCCTTCAAAAAAAACACTATCGGTTAGATGACCTGATTCAGAACGTTATCGATCTCAACACCTCATTCATAGCTTTACGGTTTCAAAAGGTTGAGTTTAACAGCAATACTTCATACACGATAGTAAATGCAGACGGGGAGAAGGTCAGCACAATCCTTTCAAATGTACTTATTAATGCGTCCAAATACGGACCCGAACACAGCCTGATACGCATTGAAACAAGGGTAAACAATGAATCGGGAGAAGTTGAGATTGATATAAAAGATGAAGGGGAAGGGGTTGGCTTAAACGATCGTGAAATTATTTTTGAACGCTTTCATCGTCTTAAAACGCCGGACAAACCCTACGTTGAGGGCCTTGGTATCGGCCTCGATTTAGGCCGGTCTCTGGCTCGTTTGCACGACGGGAATCTTGTGGTTGTGGAGGATGAAGATAAAGGCGCCCGGTTCAGGCTTACCCTGCCTTTTGACTACAGGCTTGCTTTGAATCCGGTAAACGGTTGGGAAAAACCTCAGGAAAACGGTACGCAAACCTCCGCTCCTGAGCCCGCCGGTATATCAGAAAGCGGGAAGGTGCGGCTGCTGCTTGTTGAGGATAATCCGGATATGAATGCCTATGTGAAAGGCCTGCTGCATGCTTTGGGATCTGTGCATTCCTGTAAAAACGGAGCCGAAGCCCTCGCATGGCTTCAGAAAAATGAGACCGACATTGTAGTTACGGATCTCATGATGCCGGTTATGACGGGTGAAGAGCTCATCCGGCACATGGCGTCAGATCCCAAACTGCAAACGATTCCTATTGTGGTTTTATCTGCAAAAGACAATGCCGGCGACCGCCTGCACCTGCTCAGGGTCGGTATTATCGACTACATCACCAAACCGTTTAACGCCTCCGAGCTAAGGCTCAAAATCGAAAACCTGATGCGCTTTTATCAGCGCAGAAAAGCGTTCATGCTTGAAGTTTCGGAGGATGACATTCCGGGCGAGATCAGTTTACCGGAGAAGGTCAAAAATTATGTCCTTGACCATATAGATGATTCCCGGCTCTCCGCATCGGCCCTTGCGGATGCTTTTAGCATGAGCGAACGCAGCTTCTATCGGAAAATAGAAAAAGAGTCGGGCATGACCCCCGCCGCTTTTATCCGGGAAGTCCGCCTGCAGTATGCGGCCCGGATTGTGGAAAACAGCACCGACATCCGCCTCAATGAACTCGCCGGGAAAATCGGCTACAAATCAGCAGATACATTCAAGCGTAACTATGTGGAACGGTTCGGGGTTTCGCCGAACGAAATTTCATGATGGCGGGGCGGCAGAATGGTAGTTGAGCTTGCTAACACCGGAAGGCAGGGGTTCACAAACGTCTTCCTGCTGCATAGTAAGCTCTCGTACAGACATAAATTTAAACGGCTGATCAGGCCTGGCTTAGGGCTTTAAACCCGTTTCTGGCAGGAAAAGGAACATATTTGGCAGAAAACGACCGGTTCATTTGGATAGTTTTATGCCATGAAACCAACCCAACTGATCCATAGCTTTTTGCCCAGCCTGCTGAGCGGCCTGCTCCTCGGGCTTTCCGTGAATCATATCTCCGGAATCTCGTTTGCGTTTTTGCTGCCGGTTTGCCTTGTGGGACTCTTTACAGCTCTCGAAAAGCAAACTACCCGGAGGAGCTGGTTTTTGCACGGGTATGTTTTTTCATTTGTATCTCTTTTCCTCGCGCTGATTGGCTTTATCTGGGTTGAGCCCGTCGCGGGATGCATCATGGTGATTCTTGCTGCTGCCGTATATGCTTTGCCTTTCGTGCTGCTTCATGGTATTCGCCGCAGGGTAAAGACAAACAGCGGATGGGGTTTTCTGGTACTGGCTCTTATCTGGCCGCCGTATGCCTGGTTTGTGAAGGAGCTTTGGCTGGGCTTCCCGATTACGCTGTATGCCAATGCACTCGCCAATTACCCGGTCTTCATTCAGTTTATTGATATTACAGGCTACACCGGAATTTCGGCCTGGGTGATTGCGCTGAACGCGGGTGTTTTCCTTCTATTCAAAGCTGTTTTGCAAAACGGGGTCTCAGACCTGCTTCACAACAAGCTGTCTCAAAAACTGCTGGCCGGTACCCTTGTCTGGTTCGCGCTGCCGCTGCTTTATGCCTGGTACGCCTACGCCGTGCTGTCCGGCACATTTCAGTAGGAACCGTTCCGCTTCGGCAGGGGCTCAGTTTTTATAGAAAGCTTTGCAAAACCCCTACGGAATAAATTTTGGGTATAAATTCTTAATATTATTGCATATAAGCTTGTTTTTTCGGATGGTTATTGGTACCTTAAAGTAGGCTATAATATTGATATTATTACAGATATGAACACAAATAATCAACTCGGATTTTCAGATGAGCTGCTTGCCCGCAGGCGTAAATCATCTCAAATGGCTGCTAAGCTAACTAAAATTGATAAACTCATCGACTGGCAACCTATTTACCAAAAACTCTCGGTTATTGATCAAACCAGCAAAATCAAAGGCGGGCGTCCCCGAAAACCAATCAGTTGGATGGTTAAGGCGGTCTTTCTGCAATCATTATTCAACCTTAGCAATCCCCAGTTGGAAGATCAGCTCATCGACCGCTTAAGCTTCCAACGGTTTGTAGGAATCAATCTCGACCATGATATTCCGGATTTTACTACCTTCTGGAGGTTTAAAGAAGCCATCATACAGCATGAACTGGGAGATATTATTTTTGATCAGATTACGGCTCAGCTTGAGCAAAGAGGCATGATGTTAAAACGAGGTACGGTTGTTGATGCAACCATCATCAACTCCGTGAACCGGCCTCTTAAAAAAGAGCGGCGCCAGGAGCTATCCGAACAACCCTCTTCACAAATTGACACTGACGCACATTCCACCAAAAAGGGAAACCGCTATTATTTTGGGTATAAAGGGCATATTGGCGTTGATGTAGCTACTAAACTCATCAGAAAACAGCGATTCACGCCAGCAAACAGGAATGATCAGATTCCCCTTGACGAACTCATCAGTTATGACGAAATGAGTTTATGGGGCGATAAAGCCTACTATCTGGAGTCCTACAAAGAGGCGTCCCGCAAAGATGGATGGTTTTACGGCGTACTGAATAAACCGCAGAAAGGTCAAAAACTATCTAAAAAACAAAAAAGGAAGAATAAGCAGTACAGCAGCGTACGGGCTCAGGTGGAGCATCCGTTTGCATGGATGAAAACCAAAGCAGGATTAGTAGCCATGCAAGCCAAAAACATTGCCAGGAATGCTTTCACCTTTGCCAATAATTGTGCCTGCTGGAATGTAATCAGGGCCTTATGGATATTGAGCAAACCCAAACCTTTCGGGGGATTGGTATGTCGATGAACCGGCAAACAGGTCAAAGCAGCCATCAAAAAGGGTCAAATATGCTCAATATAGACCCGTTTGGCGATGGTACTTCCAAAATCTCCCAGTTTGCGAAAACACTATATTCAAAAATCCCGGAGCAATTTGATTCTGGGGTGATTCCATGAACTTTTTCAAAGCCTTCTTGTAGCACGTATCGGAACAGCAGCAAGTTTGCAAACACATTTTACCGAAGTTGTATAAGTATTTCCATTCACGACGGGGCAAAACACGAAAACAGAACACGCTATTTTAATGCCATTTTGGGTACTTAAATAATTTCTTTTTAATCGATAAAGCAAGTAATGTTTAATTTTTACAACTTCGGGGAGTATATTGTTGATCGCTCAATAATATGTTAGTATGCTTATTGAAGTCTCAAAATAAATGTTTGAATCATACGGAATTGCGAGTCATGACTTTTG
The DNA here is from genome assembly GCF_003353065.1 of Cyclonatronum proteinivorum. Taxonomy (GTDB): domain Bacteria; phylum Bacteroidota; class Rhodothermia; order Balneolales; family Cyclonatronaceae; genus Cyclonatronum; species Cyclonatronum proteinivorum. The sequence continues at coordinate 1,637,586 of NZ_CP027806.1, forward strand.
GATGAGTGCAAATGAGGCTTTCTTTATTCTCTAAAAACCTGGTAAACCCATTTATTGGTGTATGAATAGAAAAAATATCAACAAATAATTCTAATTCACCAAGTAGTAACAATAAACGAATATTTATATATAAGTATTATTTAAGTAGGTAGGTTTAAATGGTTGGAAAAAAACTAAAAAAAGGATTATTCTACACAATGTTAGGCTTTGGGGCTTTAGGACTTAATTTTTGTGATAAATCACCAACAGATCCTGGTGAAGATCCAAACACGCCATCGACAATAACTTGGACGCCGAATCAAGCAATAGATGGAAAAGAAACAACATTTAATCTAAGCGTGTCGGACCCAGATGGTTTGGAAAGAGTAATAGCTAGGGGACTAGACTCAGATTTCTTTAAAGAATATAATAATCTGTCAGGAAACTCACTAAATGAGCAAATAACAAAAAACTACGAACTAGGAAATGATAGCCCAATCACAAAAAGATATGAGATAATAGCATTTGACAAACTAGGTGAAGAAGTATCAAAAATAAACAATGTAACAATACAACCTGCGGCAATAACAAACCTTCCTCCAACAATAAATATTGAAGTAACATATGAAAGAAACTGGCAAGAAGACCCAATAGACTTTAAAATAACAGCAACAGACGACTTCGAAGATATAGGGTCAATAAGATTAGACTTTGGAGACGGAAACATAAACGAGTTTAACGTCGGAAAACAAGCAATAGATACAGTGCTGACTCACCAATACTTAGCAGGAGGAGACTTTAACTGGCAAGCAACAGCAAAAGATGTATTAGGACTTCAAGATACAGACCAAGGAACACTAAACATAACACCTCTATATGATGTAAATGTATTATCAGAACTAGTAACATATGTAGGAAGCATAAACGGAGATATAGTAGAGCAAGACAACACTGCAAGCATGAAATTTACAAGCAGAGACGGCTCAATAGTAAGAGAATTCAATTCAGAAAACGGACAAATAACAGGAAGAATACCAGCAGGAGAATTCGAAGTAGAATTCACATCAGACTACAGCAAATTAATAAGAATGAAAGTAGACAGAAGCTTTTATCCAGACGAGTGGCAATACCTAAGCTTTATGAATGTCGATGATGGCGCTCCAGGAGAACATTCCTGGGTAGTAAGAAGCTATCCTGAAAATAATCCAAACTACAGATCAGGCGATCAAAACTGGTACTTTGACATCAACGGAGACATAGATAGTCGCGCTCAAATAGTAAAAGGAGCAATAGCAGACCAAGGATGGATAGGAGGAGAAAGATTCATACCAGCAGAAGAACTCTTAACAATGATGACTTATCAAATGAATGATATAGGCATTTTAAGAGTTCCAAGAACAAAAAACAACGTGGGCGTAGAACTAACTCAAAAATTTGTATATAATATGGGGAATCCTTACTTTGACTGTTCAGATTGGGATGGAGCATCAGAAAGACCAGATGAATGCGTTGATCAAAAAAGCGTTGAAAGAGGAAATATAGATCCTTCAGACCTTCCAGACGGAGGAGTAAACCCTCCGGGAGTAATACCTAGAAACCCAATTCAAGCAGAACAAAGCTTTGATAACTATGTAGCCCTGATGAAAGATATTTTTAACAGTGATATCGTAGCGGGAAATCCTTATAATATAGAAGTCATAAAAGGATACTCACCAGAACTAACAGATTACTTAAGAGGATGGTATGTACCAACAAGCGCAGGAGGAGTTAATTTGGTTAGTCCTGAAGATAATGTATTTTTCACATCTCACAACATGGGTGCAGGCACAGAATTTTACAATGGTGGCATAGCCGTTGGCGGAGCATTTAATTATACTAGGGCAAGCAGCATGTTTGTAGGAGGTTCTTTAGGGGGCTTTTTAAATGAAGCAACGCACTGGTTCTCATCAAGAGAAGGATTCCCGTGCGTTTACTCAATAAGAGATAGAACAGGAGGAACATGTGGGGGTGTAGATTTTCCTTTGGAATTCACAGACTTAGATATAATATTTAATAAAATAGCAGTAAGCTTTGGAACATTCTCACAAAAACAAAAAATATACTTTGACAGACAAATGAGTGCTAATGGACTTGCAAATAGAGACGGATTTAACACAACATTACCTAGGGAATAATCTCATCTTTTGTTTTAGATTAACTGTAGTTCTACCATTGTTTTTTTGTTGTATTTATTGATAATAAAAACCTGCTAATTTCTCTGCTAAGTATCTGAGTGGCTTCAAAGTAACACACAGCCCACAGTCCTTACTGTTGCCTCCCCCTACTGTTTTTTTATTGGGACATCACCCTCACCCCACCTCATTCAACTTCCGAACCTTCTCGAACAAATCTACTATTACCTTTTCCTTACCCCGGAAAACGCCTTCGATTCCGTCCTGATCGAGGAGTCGAACGGTGGTTCAAATAGTGTGGCTTGGTAGTACCCCAAAAAGTGTGTCCGGGCCCCTTGCTTGGGCTGGTAATTTAAGGGTTTTTAGATTTAGAGTTTTACGGTTTCGGATGCTTGGTCAGCCGCAGACATGTAATCCTGAGTGGAGCGCATGCGAAGCCGAAGCATCCCGTAAAGCTGGGTTTGGATCCTTCCCGTCGCGGGCTTTGTGCCTTCGCGTCCTCCCCCCCCCAAAAAAAGCACGGCGCCATGAGACCGATTTGGGATGCCAGGATTTGGCACCGCAGCCAGTGATGCTCTCGGAGTTCCCCCCAAAAAACAGCGCTTTGATACGGCATTGCAGCCGGAGTTCGGGCTTTGGGCTGTGGGTTGTGGTCATGTTTTTTGTTGGGGTCACCTTATGATGGTGTTTCGGGGAGACGGTATATCGTTGAATGGAGAGGTGCTTTTCATGTCGGTTATTTTTTGCGCCCATTTACGGTAAATTTCACCGTAAAAAAAAATTCATGCAAATCAGGTATTCGGCAGGTTTTGGCGCTTGCAAAAAAAAACAGTTCGCAAACAAAGAACCATCGGTTTTATCTTGCTATTATTCTGTGGTAAATCGCAAGCATACACGTCAGGAAAACCTCAAGATATGGAAGCCCTCCGCTACACCGTCATCAAATCAAAAGCGCAGTACGACAGCTACTGCGCCCTTTTGGAAGAAATCCTTTTTTCAGATCGATCCGCAGAAAGAGAAGATGAAGTCGAGCTGCTTACCTTGCTGATTGGGCATTACGATGCGCAGCAGCGGGAATCGATCAGCGAGGATCCGGTTACCCTCATCAAGGCCCTGATGCAGGGGCACGGCCTGAGCCAAAACGATCTTGCTGCCATCGTGAACCGCTCCAAGGGCTATGTTTCGGAAATCCTCAACCGCAAAAAAGCCCTGCCCAAGGATGTGATTCGGATACTTTCGGCGCATTTCAAAATTAGTCAGGAAGCGCTGAACAGGCCGTATGGGCTGACGATGGGGTAGGCGAAAGGCGGGGTTGAGAGTATGTCAGCGGTGCGAACCCCCGGCAGCTGTCAGGCTTGTGACGCGGGAGGTGCTGCTTAAACCCTGTGGTAATGGTCAATTTCCCCGGCGGGGGATTAACGAGGCGGAAACAGGTCCTAAAAATAAAAGGCTTCCTCTCAACTGTAAATGAAAGGAAGCCTTGCCTGTAAAAAGCGAAAACCTGCCCGGGTGCGCTGATCCGACGGGAAGCGTGGCAGGTGTTATTGATGCAAAAGTAGGGGTTCTGCCCAGAAAAAACAAGCGCTGCAAAATGCGCAGCGCAGCCTGAACCCTGCATCATCCTCAAAAGACAAGGGAGGGTATCACGCCAAAAGCCTCTGAACCCGGCACCATAAACAGCGCAGCCCTTTGTTTTTTTGGGGGAAACCCCGTGCGCATCACGGTCAGCAGTGTTGCTACCGCCGCCCCAAACCGGCGGAGAATCCCTTGCTTTTCGGATGCCGGCACTCCGGTGCGATACCCAACATCACAGCAGTGACCGCTCTGTGAGATTGCTGGCCCGTTAAAGACCCGTTAAGAGCCCATTAAGAGTCCGTTAATGGTTTGTTAACCGCCCGTTAACGAACCATTATGCACGGCTCATCACGCATCCTAGCCGCAAAAAGCAACCGAATGCACCCGTGCGATGCGAGCTCGCTGCGGTGCGATGGTGCCTCTTCCCAATTCCCCCAACGCATAAAAAACAAAAAAAAGCCCCGTCACCAAAGCGACGGGGCTTTTTTAAATTTTACAGTGGGCCCAGAGGGATTTGAACCCCCGACCAATCGATTATGAGTGCCCCAATAAACGTGTTTTTTGATACCAAAATGATTGATTACTGATTGTTTTGTACTATTTTTGTACTAGTAAGCGTGAATCGTAGTGAATCAGAGTGAGTGGTCTGATTAAGTTTGGATGCGCCGTTATATTTGATGCACGCAAGATTTGTTAGGGAATTAAGAATTTAAGGAAGTGTGATCTGTGTGATTAAACACTTGTAGCAGCACAATTCAACTAAAAAGTGGTTCGCCGTAATTATCGTTAGTTTAAGGATTGCATATGCGTAGGGAGCTAAAAAGTATGAAAAGTGATAATGGGTTGATTTTGCCGGTTTTTGATGAATTTAGTTTAAGCTCAACCGATGTCCCCATGTAAGTTTTAGGGAAGTGTGATAGCTCACAGGTATTTATGCAGGTGGATATAAGCGTATTTAGGTGGATATAAGTGTATTTAGGTTCATATTTGTTTATAGAAGGTCGTATTTGTTCACAAGAACACAAAATTAATGGGTATTGGCGATTTGAAAGCCCAAAAAATAGTTATTGATGCAAATTATGCCAAAAAACGCTTTGTATTGCAAATTTCGATAGAAACAAGCAATGCACCTTGCTACAGCATAGCTGAATTTATGTGAAATTTAAGTTTTGATCTTACTCCGAAAAGTCCATTGTAAGATTTTTACCCCTCTTCATTGGTGATAGAAGCCATTTTTTGTTGAAGTGTACTTATAGAAGCTAGCTCTTATTTTGCATTTTACGAACCAATCACACCTTTCTGTTCAATTAACCCGCTCCAATTTCGCCCTAATTCATTAAATTGAAACCAACTCATGAATTTAAACTATTAGAAACCTTTGCAAAACCTCTACGCGGCAAATATGGGACATAAATTATTAATATTATTACATATAGGCTTGTAAATTCACCTACTTATTAGTATTTTATATTAGGTTATAGTATTGATAATACTATAGATATGAAGACAACCAATCAACTCGGATTTTCTGATGAACTGCTTGCCCGCAGGCGTAAATCATCTCAAATGGCTGCCAAGCTAATTAAAATTGACAAGCTCATTGACTGGCAACCTATTTACCAAAAACTTTCGGTTATTGATCAAACCAGTAAAACCAAAGGCGGGCGTCCCCGAAAGCCAGTCAGTTGGATGGTTAAAGCGGTGTTTCTGCAATCATTATTCAACCTAAGCAATCCCCAGTTGGAAGATCAGCTCATCGATCGCTTAAGCTTCCAACGGTTTGTAGGAATCAATCTCGACCATGATATTCCCGATTTTACTACATTTTGGAGGTTTAAGGAAGCCATCATACAGCATGGACTTGGAGATATCATTTTTGATCAGATTACAGGGCAACTTGAGCAAAGAGGCATGATGCTAAAACGTGGTACCGTTGTGGATGCAACGATCATCAACTCCGTGAACCGGCCTCTTAAAAAAGAGCGGCGCCAGGAGCTGTCCGAAAAACCCTCATCACAAATTGACACCGACGCCCATTCTACCAAAAAGGGGAAACGCTATTATTTCGGGTATAAAGGGCATATTGGCGTTGATGTAGGTACTAAACTCATCAGGAAACAGCGATTCACGCCTGCACACAGAAATGATCAAAAACCCCTTGACGAACTCATCAGTTATGATGAAATGAGCTTATGGGGTGATAAGGCCTACTATCTGGAGTCCTACAAAGAGGCGTCCCGCAAAGACGGATGGTTTTACGGTGTTCTGAATAAACCGAAGAAAGGTCAAAAGCTATCTAAAAAACAAAAAAGGAAGAATAAGCAGTACAGCAGCGTCCGGGCTCAGGTAGAGCATCCGTTTGCATGGATGAAAACGAAAGCTGGTTTAGTGGCTATGCAAGCCAAAAACATAGCCAGAAATGCTTTCACTTTTGCCAATAACTGTGCCTGCTGGAATGTGACAAGGGCATTATGGATTTTGAGCAAACACAAACCTTTCGGGGGATTGGTATGTCGATGAACCATCAATTGGGGATAAATAACCCACAAATTGGACGAAATAGGGCTTATTTGAGCCTGTGTAAGAGGTCATTTCAGGAAAAATGCCCAATTCCCATTGCTCTTTGTAGATGCAATCTGGTGCAAAAACACTGATGGAAGTGAACACTACCTTTTTCAAAGCGTTCTTGTACAGTACAAACGATGCGCAGGCAACCAAGGAGGTTTTGACGCAAAGCGTGCAATCCACGCAAGCTCTGTCTCCATTGAAGAAGCAAAAAACGCCCCCCTGATCCCCCAAATCCGCGTTCTGATTTTCCGATCTTCGCATGCGTTCTATGGGAAAACCCCCGCAAGGTTTTCAACAGTCTTCGGTTACCCGTCTTCCGCCTTCCGTCTTCTGTTCGTCGCGTACCTGAAAAAAAGCAACGCATTCATCTTAGGTTTGGGAGCTTTCAGTCTGCCCCGGACCACCTGATGTTCACGGAGTTTTACCTAAAAAAACAAAGGCTTGATATGCCCGTCATGCATGTGGTGGGGCTTTTGGGGTGTGGCAGGCATAAAAAAAAGGCGTGTCCCGTTTTTGGGTTGGGACAGGCCTTTTGGTTGTTGCAGGTGATTTGTGTGCCCGTTTGGGCGTGTGGTTGTTTACTACTCGGTGGCTTTGTCAGGCAAGGGGGCGCTTGCGTGGAAGTCGCGCTGTACGACGCCGGCGTATTCATCGAGCAGTTCGCGGACGCGGTCGGCGCTTTCGGAGACGACGATGGTGCCAACGTGCCATTTTTTGACGATAGTCCACTGCACTTCCGGAGCATTAAAACAGGACTGATCGGGGTGCTCGTAGCGGGCGAGCGATACGAGGATGCCGCCGTTTAGCTTGCGCTGCTCGGGCAATTTGTAGTCCATTTTCAGGGCCGAGGCGTGCTCTACCCGGGCCCACTCGCGCCACAGGTTGATGCCGGTTGCGAACTCGACCATCTCGGCAAGGTGCGCCCCGCCGACGCGGCTCGAGGTTTCGAGAAAGTAGAATTTGCCGTCTTCGTGGCAGTGGATGAATTCGGTGTGTGAGGCGCTGTAGCGCATGCCGAAACCTTTCATGACGAGTTTGTTGAGCTTGACGAGCGCTTTGGTTTCCTTGCTTTTGGGGTCGCAGGTCATGGAGCGGAAGATGCCGGCGCCGTGCGCGACTTCAAAAGGGGTGCTGAGGTAGCGGCTGACTGAACAGAACAGCACTTTGCTGTCGAAGGTGAGGGAGTCGGCGTGGTACACATCGCCGGGTTTGAACTGTTCGGCGAGAAAACGGTAGCGCTCTTCGCCCAGGCTGTGGACCGCTTCCCAAAGCTCTTCCTTGCTGTGGACTTTTTTAATGCCCATGGCGGATGCTTCAGAGCGGGGCTTCACGACGTAAGGCGGCTTCACGGTGTCGGCGAAGTGATTGATGTGGGCGTCCTTGAACAGGTCGGTGAAAGGGGGCACGGGGATGCCTTCTTCCTGTGCTTTGAGGCGCATGGCGAGTTTATCGCGAAAGTAGCGCGCGGTCGTCTGTCCCATGCCCGGAATCCGGAACTCCTCGCGAATGGCCGCGGCTTTTTCCACATCGAAGTCATCAAGCGCCACGACCCGGTCAATATTTTTTTCTTTGATCAGCCACGCAAAGCCTTTGAGGATGCGGTCGATGTTCTCGGCGGAGTTGTCCTCGTCTTCCAGATAGAAAAACTCCTGAACAGCATGACGCGGCCAGGGATCGTTTTCCAGCTTCTTGGCAGTGAGCAGGTAAACCGTGTTGCCCTCAGCATGACAGGACTCCAGAAAGGCGCCACCTTTGAAATAGGTGGAGATGCACAGATAGGTGAGGCTTTGTTTGTCGGACATGATGATTGGGTTTGGTTTGGTGAAGTTGCGTTAGATCGTGGGATGTTTTGTGAACTGCACTCCGGCTTATGCCGTGGGTTTTCTGAGCTGCGGGACGAGCTCGGTGAGGAGGCGGATGCCCCAGCCGGTTCCGTTTTTGTGCTTGCCGAACTCGCTTTCGCTGAAGGCTACGCCCGCGATGTCGAAGTGCGCCCAGCGCGGATGTTCACGGGTGAAGACTTCCAGGAATTTGGCAGCGGAGATGCCGCCCGCGACCGGTTTGCCGCTCAGGTTGCGGACATCGGCCACATCGCTGTGCAGGTCGTCGGCGTATTCGTCCCAGAGGGGGAAGCGCCAGATGCGCTCACCAGCAAGGTCACCGGCTTCGGCGCAGGCACGGGCAAGATCGTCATCGGGGGTGAAGAATCCGGCGGCAGCGTAGCCTATCGCGCGGACGGTCGCGCCGGTGAGCGTGGCAAAGTCGAAGAGGTAATCCGGCTTGTGATGCTCGGTAATCCAGGACAGGCCGTCGGCAAGGATGAGGCGGCCTTCGGCGTCGGTATCCATGATTTCGATGGTCTTGCCGCTGTAGGAATTGATGATATCCGAGGGCTTGAAAGATTTGGCGTCAATCAGATTGTCGGTGACCGGCACGACGGCGACGAGCTTCACCGGCAGTTGCAGCGAGGCCGCGGCTTCCATAAAGCCCAGCACGACCGCGGCGCCGCCCATGTCGCATTTCATGAAATACATGCCCGCAGAGGTCTTGATGGAAAGGCCGCCGGTGTCGAACGTGATGCCCTTGCCGACGAGTCCGACGGTTGGGGTTTGATCGGTAGCCGATTCTGGCGTGTATTCCATCACGATAAACTGCGCGGGGTGTTCGCTGCCGCGGTTCACGGCGGCGAGGGCGTGGAGGTTATTTTCTGCGATTTCATCCCCCGAAAAGACCGTCACTTTCTGATCGTGCTGAGTGCCCCATTCCCGGGCGACTTCTGCGAGGAAAGCCGGGATTTGCAGGTTGGAAGGCATGTTGACCAAATGCATGGTCTGTTTCTGAGCCAGACCGATGAGGTGACCGCGGCGGGCGGCTGCGGTGAGACCTTCTGAATCTTTTGCTGCACGGGCGCTGAGGAGGGTGACTTCGCTGTCGTCCTGATCGAGAGGATGCGGGGTTTTTCCGGCGTCTTCTTTCCAGCTGCCGAGCTGATAGGTGCCGGTTGCGAGTCCGTTGATGAAGGCGTCGGTGAGGCGGGTTTCAGCTTCGGTGTCATCGGCAAGGTGGGAAAGCGATACGCAGAGCTGCCCGGAAAGCTGTTTGCTGAGCTGAACGGCGGCGGCACGGGCGGCGCGGTAGGGTCCGCTGAGGCGCTTGGGATTCGGCTTGCCCATGCCAATAAGAAAAATGCGGTGACCCGCGCTGTGGTAGTACACGGCCGTTTTGCCGGATTCGGCGGGGAAGTCATCAAGGGCCCGCTTCAGGCCGGTTTCATTAAGAACCGGGTAGGCGGAGGTAAGCTGATCAAAAGTTGTTTCCGTGTAGAGGGGAAGTAACAGATCTGCCGGGCTGTCGGACAGGGTTGAGGCAATCGAAATCTTCAAGGCGCTAAGAGATAATAAATGAGATAGGGTGTGATTTACGCATAGCAATGAGGGAGTGCTATTTTAAGGAAAAATAGGCTCATTCGCACAGAGATTTAGGCTTAAACAGGTGTTCCTGAGAGGGGTGCTGTCAGCGGCGTTGTTCAGCGAAGTGCAGGGCGCGCTGTTCGCTCCAAAGCTGTGGCGCGCGCAGTTTTTGGGTGAAGCCGGTGTGTCCGCCCCGCGCCGGCATTTCGAGGGTAAAGTGCGGGTTTTGGCGGGCAGCTTGTTCGGGATAGCACTCAGGCGTGAGAAACGGATCGTTACGGGCGCTCACAAGCAAAGCGGGACGGCGGATGTCCGGCAGAAAGCGGAGGCAGGAGGCTTGGGTCCAGTAGTCGTTGGCGTCCCGGAAGCCGTGCAGGGGCGCGGTAAAGGTGTCGTCAAATTCCCGGAAGCGGTGCATGTCGCTCAGGCAATGGAGGTCAAAGGTGCCCGGCATGTCGGCTTCTTTCTGCCGGATTTTGGTTTTGAGCATGCGCATAAACCGCCGCTGATACAGCCCGAAGGCCGATTGTTCCAGCTTTTTGGCCGAAGCCGCGAGATCGCAGGGCACGGAAAAAGCGATGAGCCGGCTCACTTGCTGCGGCAGCGCGTCGCCCTGTTCCCCGGCAAGTTTGAGCGTCATGTTGCCGCCCATGCTGAAGCCTACGAGTACAACTTCATCATACCCGCATGCGTCGGCGGCAAAGTGCACTACAGCCAGCAAATCCGTGGTATCGCCGCTATGGTAAAAGCGCGGCAGCCGGTTCATCACCCCGCTGCAACCGCGGAAATTCCATGCGAGTACGTCCCATCCTGAACCGGCAAAAGCGGTCGCCATGCCGGTCACGTAGGCCCGGTGACTGTTGCCTTCGAGTCCGTGCGAAATAATCACCGCCCGCTTTGCGCCCTGTTTGATACGGTCGATATCCACAAAATCGCCGTCGGGCAGTTCGAGCCGCTCCCGCTCGTAACGCGACAGCACGCCCGGCACTTTCCGGAACAGCGAGGGGTAGATGGTCTCGAGGTGTCCGTTCCAAAGCGGCTTTGCGGGATGAAATGGAGAGGGAAGATTCAAAATAGAAGTGTCGGTTTGGTGAAAGACTGGAGGATTGCCGGGTGTAAGGCGCTTCAGAAGATACGGGCCTAAAGGGTTGGACTAAAGCCGAAGGCAGCCGGAGTTGATGCAGTGCGGGCTTATTGTCCATAAAGCCTTGCAAACAGGCTTTGAAGTGATTTCCTGATGGCGCCGGAGCCGGATTACAAAGCCCGAGGCACTTAGATAGTTGCCGTTTATAGCCTGCCCGCAGTGCGGTTTAGTAAACTTTATGATAAAATATGCGGGCTAAATACAGCATAAACATAGCTCAATACTGCATAGGTATGCGGTGCAAGTGCGCTTCATTTACCCTACATTCATGTAAGCAATGGCTGAGCTAAGCTGCATGATTAACAGCATGATACAGGCTGTTCTGTATGCGTCGGAGTTTCAGCAGGGCTTATTGGCCATAAAATGCTGCGGTAAGTCCGGAGAACTGCAATGCGGATTTCCTAATTGCCAAACAGTTGTTCGGGGCTAAATATCAAAAACGAAAAAATGTTTTTTATGAAAAGATTTTTATACGTACACTTTGAACAAGTGCCTATTAGTCAGGCTTTTGTGGTTAAAACCGGATGAAAGGGGTTTTTGCTCTGATTGAGTTTCGGATTGAAGCCAAACATTTGCTTTTGAGATGTATTTCTGGCATTGGTTTCAGCTTCACTTGGTCTGACTGTAATGCAAACCGTTTTGGCCTTGTGCTGATTGATAAAATTTATAGATGACTTGTGATTACTTCTTTGATGGGGGGGGTACAAATCCCGATCTGTTCTGTTTCCGCAGGGTATGAATTTGGAACAGAAGCATCCGGCTTTCTATCGGGCGGAAGTTCGTTTATCCGAATGCCGGGGCATAGTCCAATAAAAGCTTATAGCGCTACTATGATCTTAACCTGTGCTCATACTAACCCAAAACGATTTTTTAACGCTAACCAACCCGAGACCTTAGGCTCCGGGCCGTGGGTCTCTTCACCTAACTAACTAAAACTATGAAACTACCTGATACGAAAGGTGGACGTTTTCGGCTGTGGCAGGATCTGCCGAAAGATCAGTTCATCAGCCCGAAACACCGGGCATATTTTCCTGTGCGTATGGTGCTGTTTTGCTTTTGCATGATGTCCTTGGTGCTGACGGACGCTGTATTAGCACAAAATACCTTAACTACATACAGTGATGATCAGGATGTTCCCATCACATCATTTGAGGCCCGTATTGATGCCGGATCCTACGATAACTGGGCTATTCTTAACAGCTCACCGGGGGTAAACGGTGAGATTCGTGCGCTGCTCCGCGCAGAGGATTACTTATATGTTGGGGGAAGCTTTTCTGTGCCCGGCACGGATATCAGCGGTTTTGGCCGTATCGATGTTGCTACCGGTGAATGGGAAGACCTTGCCTTTGTTTGTGAAGACGACTGCGAGGTAAACGCCCTTGCTGCGCTCGGTAACTTTGTTTACGTCGGAGGAAGCTGTGTCTGGCATGATGATGACACAAGCTGCGGCGCCATTCAGCGGATAAATGTTAATACGGGCGCCTGGGGCGGTATTGACACCAACCTGACGCGGGACGAAGGCACAGCCGTTGTTTCAGCCCTTGCGGTAAGTGAAGGGCAGCTTATTGCCGGTGGACACTTCGACCGCGCGGGCGATACGGTAGTCCGGAACATCGCGCGTTTCCGTACTTCAAATCGTAGCTGGAACCGTCTGGGTGATGGCATCTCAGAACCGGTCAGGGCACTTGCCATCAACGGGGAGCGCGCATACGTTGGCATCGAACTCACGGATGGTGCAACAGCCGGTACGACAGACATAAAAGGTATCGCGGTGTACGATTATTCCGGCAACCGAACCAACAATGGCGGCTGGTCAAACATTGGTGAAATTACGATTCCGTTTCGTCCGGGCAATGCCGTTGTAAATGCCTTAGCTGTAAGTGGCGGAAACCTCTACGCCGGCGGCTACTTCGACATCGTTGCAAACGGAAATTCAACCCTGCTCGCCTACGCGCTCACGGCCTACAATTTCACGGATGAAAGCTGGCGGATTTTTCCCGACGGCCGATTTGATGATGTCAATGCGATGACCGTTGCGCAGGGAGAACTGATTGTTACGGTACCTGATATTATTGATACCCCTTCTCAGACGCCATCCGCGCTGAGCCTAAACATTGGCGAAGAAGAGCTTTCATGGAACGGCTTTGGGGTGCAGGCTTTCAACAGTCCGGCTGGGGCCTTAGCCGCTGACGATGACGCCCTGTATTTTGGCGGCGCGTTTACCCGCGCGGGAAGTCAGACCAATACCGGCGGACTTGCGGGGTACACGACTGCGACCGGAAGCTGGTTTATTTTTGGCGCACCCTGGGGTGAAACCGAAGCTGTAGTAGCAGGCGGCGATATCCTCTCCTTTGCGGTAAGCGACCGGGACATAATTGCGGGAGGCAGCTTCACAAGTGCAGGCGGTGATGATACCGTTACCCGGCTTGGGGCTTTTTCAACCGAAACACGCAGCTGGACCGGACTGGGCGGCGGTTTTGGAGACGGCAGCGTGAAGGCGGTCGCCGTATCGGGCGACCTTGTTTTTGCAGGCGGAGACTTTTCCGTATTTGCAGACGGAACCGACGCGCCGGTGCTGGCGCAGTTCGACCGCAGCACCCAAAACTGGACTGTTCTGGGGGATGCACTCAGCACACCTGATGAAGAAGATGCGGCCGTGGTACATGCCCTTGCGGCTGATCACAACCGCCTTATTGTAGGCGGAAGCTTTTCGGAAGCCGCAGGCATTACCGCCAACAATATTGCCATCTACACTGCGGATTCCGGCTGGAACAGCCTCAACGCGCCGTTCGACGCGCCGGTTTATGCGCTTGCCCTCCGCGGCAGCACTTTATTTGCCGCCGGTGCTTTCACTCAGCCCGCAACGGGCCTGGCCATGTACGATTTCGAAACCGGCGTATGGACCGGTATTGGAGGCATAGCAGATGTGGAAGCGGATGATGAAGCTGTTGTTTACGCACTCCATAATAAAGCAGGCCTTCAGCTTTATGTGGGCGGGAATTTCGCTCTTGGTGACGGCCTACAGCACTTTGGGGTGCTCAATCTGGAAGATATGAGCTGGCAGCAGCACGCGGGCAGTCCTTCAGGTCCTGTGTTTGATTTGGCCGTGTATGGCGATAATGTGTATCTCTCGGGCGACTTCTCCGGCGCAGGCAGTGCCGAAGGCTCAGCCCATATCGTGCGCCGCAACTGGGTCGATCAGCAGTGGCTAAATATTGCGAGCGGTACGGACGGACCCGTTTTTGCCGTACAGCCGTACGCTGATGAGTTGTTTTTAGGGGGAAGCTTCAGCAGCCCCGCGGCAGGCTTTACAAGCTGGACGGGTGTTTCCGGATTCGTGGCTGGTGCGGGTACCGCAACGCATCCTTTTGAAGTTGCAACCCTGTTTGAAGTTGACCGGGTGAGATGGTTCTTTGAATCGCATTTCGCGCAAACACAAGACCTGCTTTTTTCGCCAAGCGTTCGCCTTAATCCTCTCGGTACAAATGAGTACCCGTTTATGGGGGTGTGGCAGGGCAACGACTTTGCGGTGCATGGTTTCACATATGTGTGCATTACAACGGTTAGCTGCGGCAACAGGCCAAGAGCGCAGGTTGGGTTTTTCGGCAAAACCGATGGTGCGCTGATCGAAAATACGCACCTTGTTGATGCCCGGATAATTGCCATTTTGGGTGAAGGTCTGAATGTGGGAGGACTTGTTGGCCATTCCCATGACACAATCATCCGCAACAGCAGTGTAACGGCGGAAGTCTCCGGTCGCGTAAATGTGGGCGGATTCGTTGGCCAAACAAGCGGCAACACCCTGATTGAAAACAGTTTTGCGGCTCACCGGATAGGCCGGGGTTCATCGTCCGGAACTGCCGGACTAAGCGGTATCGAAAACGTTGGTGGTTTTGTTGGTCTTCATGCCGGGCTACTGATTCAGGATGCATTTGCACACGGAAGTATTCAGAATGCAACAGCTGAGCATGCCGGTGGATTTGCAGGACTTGCGGATTTGGATGCTGAAATTCTGCGGGCCTATGCCGCCGTCCATTTCCCGCAGGGCGCATCCGGAAGCAGTACCATCGGAGGGTTTATCGGCACTTCCCTGGGCGCTTCTGTACAAGACGCCTACTGGGATACCGAGCTCAGTACCCTGGATACAGACATTCTGGCAAGCCCTCTCACGACGGCAGAAATGCAGTCGGCTGCTTCTTTTGAAAACTTTGGCTTTGGGACTAATTGGGAAATTATCGAAGGCAGAACCTTCCCCTGGCTGAAACAAACAGGAGAAAACACCGATGTAGGTTCCGGAACCTACGGCACGGTAATCGCAGCGGGACCCCGCATTGAAGGAGATGAAGGCTGGCGCTATTTCGGGATGTCCTTCCCCGGAAACCAAAGCTACGCAGAGTTTACCCGTTTCCTGCAAACGCAGGGATTTCCGGGCTCGAACGTGCCGCCGGGTATTTCCAACATGTACTACTATGCCACCAACAACCGCTGGCGCCCGCTTAGTAACATCAGTCCGTCAGGAGCAGGTACACCGCAGGACTTCGCCTTCGCGATGTATGTGTTTGCGCCGCCGCTGAGCTCAGAAATTGATGTACATGCCATCGTTTCGCAGTACCGGAAGCCGGCTCAGGAACAGCTTACGCCGGTAAAAGGCTTTACGGTCAATCAGCTGCCTGATGATGGTGCACCCGAGGGCGGTGTATGGACGCTCATGGCCAACAACAACCTCTGGCCCATGGATACCGACGCCCTCAACCGAAGCGGACTCAGTGAAGCCGTGTACGTGTATGATAACACCATTCCGGGTTACCGCAGCTGGAATGGTCTTGCCGGGGAACTTGAAAATGGTGTTATTGAACCGTTTACCGCCTTTTTTGTGGAGACGCTTGAAACGGATGCTTCCCTGGAGATTCCGGCTGATGCCCTGATCCTGGATCCCGATGCTGAACGGAACAGCAGCGACAAACCTGCGCTGCGCCTGATCGCAGAAAGTGACGGTCTCAACCTGAGTGAGGGGACCGCCTGGCTAACCTTCAGTGGCAGGGCGCAGCCGCAGAGTGCGCGTCAGCTGCAGCCGATGGATGTTCGTGCTCATCTCGAAGTTTCGCTCGAATCAGACGGACGTCTGTGGGATATTCTGGATGTTGGGGCCGTGCCGGCAACGCAGGAGGAAGTCCGCGTGCCGCTCAGCGTGATCCGCTATGAAGTGACCGAAGCCGGCGACAGCTGGCAGGCCGTTGCCGCGGAAGTAAGCTTACGCTGGGAAGGCCTCGACCGCTTCCCCGCCGACTGGGGAATAGGCCTTGTGGATACCCAAACCGGAGAAGTTACTAACCTCAGGGAAAAATCAGCCATCACCCTGCAAACGGCTGTATCACAGCAGGCCCGTACAGCACCGCGCACCCTTGCAGAAGCAACTGCAATCGCAAGCGTGCCCGCAGAACGGGATGCCCCTATGGCCGCGCGCTATGAGCTGCTTGTACGCCCCGGCAGCGGACTGGATCCGAATGAGCAAACCGAACTGCCCGAAGCAGTGGCGCTGGAACAGAATTATCCCAACCCTTTCAACCCGGCTACGACCATCCGCTACAGCCTGCCCGAAGCAGCTGATGTGCGTCTCGAAGTGTACAACCTGTTGGGGCAGCGCGTCGCAACACTGGTCAGCGGTACAGTTGATGCCGGGGTGCACACCGTAAGCTTTGACGCCTCCGCGCTTTCAAGCGGGGTGTATCTGTACCGGCTTCAGACGTCAGGGATGGTCCTAAGCCGCAAAATGCTACTTGTAAAATAATCCGGCTTCAGTCAGCCGCCATCGTGCAGGGGCACTGCGGCACTGAACCACAATTTCAAAACTGGTGATTTATATGAAAAACCGAATGCTGATAATTCCCACCGTACTGACGGTGCTCATGTTTATGCTGCTGCTGTGTGGTACCGGGCACGCTGTGGCACAGTCTTTTGCTGTGAAGGCCAATGCCGGCACCAAAGGCATTGGCGGAGAACTTGCGGTATCTCTCCATGAAAAGATTAATGTGAGGGCTGGTGCCAACTTCTTTTCATTCTCTTACTTCTACGAGACCGAGCCCGACGACGACTTCGATCTGGATGCAGGCCTCAGCCTGTCAAACTACTCGGCTATGGTTGACTGGCATCCGTTTGGAAATCGTTTCCGGCTATCCGGTGGCATTATTTACAACGGAAATACGGTAACGGCTGAAATGCAGCCCAAGCAGTCCTATGAAATTGGCGGGGATATTTACGCGCCCGAAGAACTTGGAAATCTCGAAGCGGAGGTAACGTTCAGCCCTATTACCCCATATTTGGGTTTGGGATTCGGCAACGCTTTTCGCGGAAGTTCATTTGGAATGAATGTTGAACTCGGTGCCATGTTTCAGGGCTCGCCGCGTGTGAACATGTCCGCTGACGGGCTGCTTGCGCCCTCCGCAAGTCAGGGACCACAGTTTGAAGAAAACCTGTCGTGGTTTACGGCCTATCCGGTGCTGACCCTCTCGCTTTACTACCGCATCAACTGACCCTTAATACACAAAAATCTCATGAATTTGCATAAAATATTCAAAAGAGTGCTGGTCGCGATGCTGGTCCTAACGCCGGCTTTTATGTTCACGGCCTGCGACATTACCAACCCGGTGGAGGGCATCAAGCTCATGCTGAACCTCAAAGAACGCAACACAACGGTATCCGTAGTTGTACGCGATGCTGAAACCGGCGACCTGATTGGTTTCGAGGATGAAAGCGTTACGCTCGACGTTACCTTTTCGGGGGACGACGGGCTTGTAATTATCAACATGATCAATGAGGAAGTAACCCGCCTTGCTGGTCTTGAAAACGGCCTGTTTAATTTTGCCATTCGGGATGAAATTGAACCGGGTCCGCAGGCCCCGATTGTATTCCGGATGAACATTGAAGCGACCGGCTACCTTACGGAATCGCAGCTCGTAGTAATTGACGGAAGCGGTGAAAACGTCGTGGATGTAGAGATGATCCGCGTAGCGTCCCCGCCGGAAGGTGTTGTTATTCGGGAGAATGTGCCTATCGGTGCAACGGATCCGCAGGGTCTTACCACAGAGCCCATTGTTTTTAGTTCCGGCGATGATGATGACTTAGATCGCTTCTTTCGGGGCAGTGCCGGCGCCGGAACTGCAAGCGATAACCTGCCGCCTGATCCGCCCATCTCTATCTTATCACCCAGTGTCCGCTTTTTCATTGCTGCTGGCACGGAAATAAAAGACGAAAACGGGAACCCGCTTCAGGGAAACCTAAACGCGACCTTTGTATACTACGGACCCAATAGCCTCTTTTTCCCGCGTTTCGGAAAGGCAAACCGAGGCGGAGACACCGATGATTCTCTGTTCGAATACCGTGGGGTCGTGCAGGCTACCATACAGGATGAAAACGGACGTATCGCCCTGCTTTTTAATCCTGCCATCGAAGTAACCATGACCTATCCTTCAAGCCCTTTCGATCCGGATCAGTTTGAGAGCTGGACAGGTTTGCAGCCCCGGCCCGATACCTGGAATTTCAGCCAAATGGTAGAGATTACAGAGCTCGAAGATTCCTTTGGCAGAAACTTCAATCAGTCTACAATGACGTTGACGGAACTGCCGCTTATGACCATGATTGGTAACGGCATCCCAGCCTGTTTGTCCGGAAAAACCATACGCTTTGACGGTACCAAACTCCGGCTCGAAGGCGGGCTTTTCAGAAGCGACAATGATCGCTTTGTTGGGTACTATAACGCTGTAAGGCGCACAGTAGGGGATGAAAAGGTAACAGAAACGCGTTTCAGAACCGTACCGCGTAATGTACCGGTTAGGGTTGAGGTCCGTAACATGAACTTTACGCTAATTGACTCCTTTGAAGTTTCTGATTTGTGTGCGCAGACTGAGCTTACTGTGCCGGTAAACAGTCCGGAGTTTGATCTCGAATTCATTGCCGAAGGGCGCTGTGAAGGCCGGGATGAGCTTGTATACGCAAGTATTCCCGCTCAGATCAGATCAAGCCGCAGCTTCTGGCGACCTGCCGGAAATATCACCAATGGTGTTCTCAATATTACGCTTCCTGAACCTGATACCTACACGATAGGCACAACCTATGACGGGCGTTTTTATCAGTACGATATTGACCTTACCGGCGCACAGCCGGGTTCAACAACAACCGTAGAAGAAATCTTTGATATACCCGAAAACATCTGTGATGATGTTTAGAAGGTGAACTTCAAAAAATGCAACGTACCAAAGCCGGTTCCGCAAGGAGCCGGCTTTTTTAATGATGATCAGGGCGGGCTAATGCCTGATCGCGGATTCAATAAACTCAGATGCTGTCTTTAGCCCGCATTATTCACAATTCAACAGGATTTATTTGCTCAATGTAAGTTTAAATTAGGCTTAGTGAAAAAACATCGGTAGACCAAGTTTGAGTGTGATGTAAAAACTGCGCACCGAGCGAAGCGATTCCCGCAAAGCGAAATTTCCCCGCTGGCTTCGCCTTGTCATCAAGAAAATTTCTTGGTGAATAATGCGGGTTAGTTTGTGAATCCGGTATCTTTGGCATTATATGATTCGTATGCTGCGGGTTTGTACCACCCGCTAAAGCCCAACCTTTATCTCTTTCTGATGCAACGTATGCGCTCCGTATCCTTTATTCTTCTCGCTATTCTGTTCGTCTGCTTTTCCCCTGTAGTGGTGAAATCTCCAGCCCATGCGCAAGTACAAGCGCAACAAGGCCCGCTTGCAGCGGACACCCCCCCCGATTCGCTGCAGTCCTCAAACGCAGTTCTCAGCGATCCCTTTTTGGAGAATGCTTCTGATGAAGACGAAGCCTATCGCAACAGTCTTGTGCCGGTGCCTGCCATTGCCTACACCCCGGAAACCAGCCTGATGCTCGGTATCGTAGCCTTCCGGCAGTTTAAGCCAGCGGCTGCAGGACCCGAAACACGGGCCTCGCAGTTTTTCGGAACCGGTATTTACACCCTCAACCGGCAGCTCATACTGGAAGCCGGCACGACATTTATCCTGCCCGGCGAACGCTGGATTCACGATGTGTACGGGGGCTATAATTTTTTCCCGGCACAGTACTTCCCGCCCGGTTTCGATGCCCCTGAGGCGGATGAGCGGACGGTAGAATACCGTCGCCTCTTTTTCAGAGGCGACTTTGTGCGGAATATCGGAAACGGCTGGTTTACCGGTCCCGCGGTCAATTTTGAACGGCTGCAGTCGGTGCGCGTCACGGAAACCGACGAGGGCGAACCTCAGCCGCTGTGGTCACGCGGCAATCCCGAAAACAACACCGTAGCCGGACTCGGCTGGGCCCTCCGCAAGGACACCCGGAACAGCATCATGACTCCGCTGCAGGGACATTACCTTGAACTGACGGCAGTGCTGCATCCCGCCATTGCGGGCAGTAAGGGCTTTGGCTCGCTTTATCTCGACGCCCGGCGCTACTGGAAGCCCGCGGCTCTGCCCGGTACCCTCGTTGCTGCGCAGTTCTCCGGCATGTTCACGGCAGGTGACGTGCCTTTTCAGGCAATGCCGCCATTTGGCGGGGAGAGCATCAACCGGGGCTACTATCTCGGTCGCTTCAACGATCACAATGTGGCACAGCTGCAGCTCGAGCTGCGGCAGCCGATTTGGTGGCGCTTCGGCGCCGTAGCATTTGCCTCAACAGGAGAAGTCTGGAACCGTTTCACAGACTTCTCCCTCAGCAATCCCAAATATGCCGGCGGGGCGGGCTTCCGTTTCGATCTCAATCCCCGGGATTCCCTCAATGTCCGCATCGATTACGGCTTTGGGCCGCATGGCAGCGGACTCTACATCACCCTCGGCGAAGCTTTCTGAAGCAGGAGACGGTCTTCCTGTTGTCAGCAGGTAAATTATTAGCTGAACAAAGCGGGGGATAAACACAAATTATTTTAACCTGAGCGTAGTATTTTAGGCGGTTTACCGCAGGTTGTACCTTGCGGATCATTTTCCAAAGCTCATCCTGAACCCAACCTGAATCATGCACTGGCTGCTCAAGTTTTTCGGAATTCTTATTGCAATCATCTTCATCAGCGGAAGCTTGTTTCTGCTCATCTTCACCCGCGGAAGTTTCTTCCCGCATACGGACGCGATTGAACCGGAGGAGGGCCGGCAGCCAGTCGCGGAACTGACAACGGTGACCCTCGGTGGCTTTGAACAGCATTTGCTGCTGCGCGGTCATGACGATACAAAGCCCGTGCTCCTCTGGCTGCACGGCGGTCCCGGAACCCCGCAAATGCCATTCGCACACGCCTTTGGCCGAGAACTCGAAGAACATTTCATCGTCGTGCACTGGGATCAGCGCGGAGCCGGAAAGTCCAACACCGCCGATTTTGATGAAGCCTCCCTCACCTTTGAACAGCAAACTGCTGACGCGCTCGAACTGGTACACTGGCTGCGCGAGCGTTTTGGTCAGGACCGCATATTCCTGCTCGGTCATTCCTGGGGTACCCGCGTCGGCATCGCGCTCGCGGCCGAACATCCCGAGCTGTTTTATGCCTGGATAGGCGTGTCGCAGGTCGTAGATCACGGACGCGCAACCGTGATGGCGCGCGATTGGCTGGAGCGGCGCATCAGCCTCGAAGAACGCTGGACCCTGGGAGAAATCAAAATCCCGGCCATGCAGCACGACGACTACCGGCGCCTCGCCAAAATTGTAGAGCGGCGCGGCGGGGGCACCGATCTGCCGGTTTCCGAACTGATCCGGATTGCCCTACGCGCTCCCGAGTACAGCATGCGCGACAACCTGCAGCTGCTCACCGGTATGAACCGCGGCGGCAAGCCCATGCACGCACAGGGCATCATCAAGCCGTACAACCTCACCGAACAGATCGCTTCGCTCGACATTCCGGCATGGTTTCTGAACGGGCGCAATGACTTCAACACCCCGGCGGCGCTCGTCCGTGAATTCTATGAACAGCTTGAAGCACCCCTCAAACGCTACATAATATTCCCGCAGGCGCATACGCCTTTCTTCGCAAGCCCGGAGCTCTTTGTAACCACCCTCATCGAAATGCAGGCTGAAGTCTTGGCATATCACGCGGAGGAGGGGGAACCTTAGCAGCCTGCGGCGGACCGATAGCAGCTTTACTGCGCGTGCTACACAGAAAAAGCGGATTGTGCGGTGTAAATAAACATTTAATTTTTTGTTTGGGAAAAATAGTCCAGGCTCAAAATGAGGGGTGCAAATGGCATGTCAAAGGTTGCCGGGCAATGCTGTTTTTATAGTTTGCTGTCGAATAAATATTGTGCTGTATCACACTGATTAATAGTGTCATAGGGTCTATACTTCCACTTATCTAATCCGGTCTGGTTTGAGTACAGGTGTAGCTTGCATTTACGGATGCGGTCTCGTAGTTTAGCCCTGTTAATTTATTGTGTTATTAAGTTAAATTTTTGCGGTCTGGTGTTGTTGTTGATGCGCCTTCGGGTGCGTGTGGTTCGTTTTTTTTGTGGTACCGTCTGCCGTCAGGCTGCTCATAACCCAATCATTATGCGTTTTTCTTGTCCTGCCTTTGTTCGCTCCTTTAACCATCTGTTTCGCTTTCGACTGCTACCTGCCGCGGTGCTGATTGGGGCTGCGGCCCTTCTCACAGCTGTGCTGCAGCTTTCGGAGCGGGAGTATGTGATTTCCGGCAATGTAACCTTCAGCGGTGATGAGGCGCCCGCCGCGTTTCAGCCCGTCATTCTGCGTTCGGCTGAGGAAGATTCGCTGGCATCTGCAACCACAGATGCCTCCGGTTTTTTTCAGATTTCGCAAACAACAGTTAGTGCCGGTGATCAGGATGAGGTCGATCTGCCTCAAGCCGTGGAACTGAGCGCGGTCTGGCCGAATCCGGCACAGGGCGACGTAAATGTAGCTTTTGAAACGCCCGCCAATGCCCGCTACACCATGGAGGTGTATAATCTTCTCGGGCAGCGGGTACAGCGCCGGCAATTTACCTTACAGCCGGGCAGCGGGGTTTTTCGCATTACGCGGCCGGCTTCGGACGGGGTGTACTTGCTGCGTCTGAGTGGTCCTGACGGACAGGACACCCGCAAGGTCACCTTTGTAGGCGGTCAGGCCCTCAGCGGAGGCGGCGATATCCGCCTGTCGGCTTTTCAGGCGAAAACAAGCGTGAACGAGCAGGGCGAGGTGGCCGGCGGTGCAAGGGGCGGGGACGTGCTTTTCCGTATCGAAGTGCCCGAATCAGCGCTGCATGAGGGTTTCGAGGGCGTCATCACCCATCCGGAAAACGGCGATGGGCCGATTATGATCCCCTATGACATCACCCTGAACGATAAGATGCTGATTACTTCGCTGGAGGGCCGGCTTCAGGACACGCAGGGGCAGCCGCTGGGCGGCACGCTGGAACTGTGGGATCAGGCGCCCGAATCGGCTGGCGGAATGCAGCAGGTTACAGAACCCAACGAAGCCGGAGAAGAACCGCTTTTGACGCTCGATGTCAATGGTGACTTTACCGCCGAACTCGCGCAGGCCGTGCGGCTGGCTCCGGATGTGTACACCGCGCGCTTGTGGTACAAGCCGGATGGCACCGAGATCCGCGAACTCGTGCTGGAAGAGGAGATCGCGGCCGGACAGGCGCATGATTTAGGTGTTACGGAAGTTGAACTGGGCCTGAGACTGCTGGTTACGCTGGATTTTTTCTATGATGATGCCGTCGATGCCGCTACGCCACAAGCTGCACCCGATGTGGCGGTTACGCTGCGTGATCCGCAGGATGATACGATGCTGGCCGAGGGATTTACGGACGGCGAGGGTCAGTTCAGCGCGCTGCTGACCCTGCCGCCCGGCCTGGAGAGCGTGCGGCTGCAGGCCAGTCTGACGCATGTTATGCCGGTGGATGAACTGCTATCCGGCTTCAGCATGAATGAGGCCGATGCATCCCTTAGTGAAACCATTGAACTGACGTCCGAGATGACCGAGCTGAGCGCTGTATTGCAGGCCAATACCAACCCTTTGCAGCCGGCTGGGGGTGTTTTTGCCAGGGTAGTCAGACAAACGGGTGGTCCGGCTTTTGCGGAGGGGGTGAGTACGGGAACCGGAGCACTGTCGCTGACCTACACCCTTGCCGGTAGCGGCTTACCTGAGACGCAGATGCTGCGGCTGCAAACCGAGCAAACCACACAGGTGCAGTCCGGCAACTTCGGCTTCTCCCATTCGGCTGGCGCGCTGGATCTTGGCACACTGCTGCTAACCCCAAAGACGGTCAGCCTTCAGTTTCAGGTAAGCGGGATCAACGGACTTCCGGTTGCAGACGCCTTGTTTCAGGTATTCAATTCGGAGGGCGGGATCCTGCTCGGGGAAGGCAGTAGCGATGAAAACGGAGTGGTCTTCCTGGTGCTGGAAGGTCAGGACGCCGAGGCGCTGCAGACGGTGTTTGTTACCGTTAACGGGCTTCATTATACGGAGCTGGGTTTCACTGTATCTGTTGACCCGTTCATGCCCATTATGCTCGAACTGGAACCGGAGGTGGCTACCATAGCGCTCAACTTGCAGAACAGTGAGGGCGTGCCGGTGGGAGGAGTGCAGGGACTGTTGCAATGGGAAGATGTGCTGCTGGTACAAAACAGCACCAATGCCACCGGGCAGGCACTTCTAACCTATACTTTGGCTGGTACGGATGCACCCGAAACGCCTGAGCTGACCATTTTTGTGCCGGAGACCATGTTGTACGAAGCTGCGGAAGCAAGCGTGATCCACAACCCGGAAGAGCAGGTTTCTGTACTCCTCACCTTAGAAGATAGAAGGTAGCTAACACTTACTGAAGGCGATTTTTGACCACCTTGGGACAGCGCTCCATGGCACTGTCGGGCTGTGCAAGCAAGATCAGGTACTGGGCTGTGAAGAGCAGGACGCACAGGGTGGCTGTAGTCTGCCCTGAGCAGGAGTTTTCATCTTCAACGTACCCAGCGGGGAAATTTCATTTCGTGGGAATCGCTACGCTCGGTGCGCAGCATTTGTATCGCACCCAAATTTGAGTAACCGCAGCTCATAACTAAGCTAAATTTAAACTATACTTTAGGTGATCAAGCTCTTTTCAATGTGAATAATGCGGGCTAAATCATCAGCTACTGCCTTATTGATGCGCCGCAGCACGTCAGTACGACAAATCGTGAAAACTCCTTCACAAGGCTATCACCCGTTTTGCCCGTGCAGCCCGAATTTGCTACCTTGGGGGGATACATCCAACAAATACGCTCAAAGATTCGGCTATCTATGTTTAAACTTCACCTGACCCAACGCTGCGCAGCTGCAGCCGCAGCCGCAGCCGCAGCACGACATGCATCACAATTATTTGCGGGAATACTGACTCTGACCTTCCTCACAGTCATCCTTCTTGTTGCGCCGGTAGTTCAGGCACAGTCAGCTGAGGCTGAAGCTGAAGCAGACGAAAAAATTGCCCGCGCTACAGCACTTTTCGATGAGGGGGAAGAAGCTGAAGCGCTCGCATTATACCTTCAGGTGCTGGATACAGACCCGGAAAATTTCACGGCCCTCTGGAATGCATCTATCATAGCTTTACGCGAGGGACGCAGGTCCGATGATAAAGACGAAAAAGAGCGGCTGTATGAGAAGGGACTTTCGCTTGCCGCTAACGCACTCGAACTTCGCCCTGATGACGGCTTCGCGCACTATGCCAAAGCCGTTGCCCTGGGCCGCAGCACCGACCTGATGGGAACCCGAAGCCGTATTGAAACCGCGCACGAAATCCGTGAGCACGGCGAGCGGGCGGTCCAAAAACTACCCGACGAAGCGGGTCCGTTTTTCCTGATGGGCGTTTGGCATTCTGAAGTCTCAAACGTAGGCCGGGCCGAACGCTTCGCAGCCCGCGTCATATCCCGCGGACTTCCGGAGGCCGACAACGAAACGGCCGAAACCTACATCCGTCGCGCGATGGAACTCTCCCCCCAAAAAGTGCAGTATCACCTCGGGCTGTGTGAGCACTTCATCCGCAAAGGCGAAACCCGCACTGCCCGCAGCTGCCTGAATGAAGTCCTCGGCATGCAAGCCCGCAACCCCATGGAAGAAGAAGAGCTTTCCGAAGCACAATCGCTTCTTGATAATTTGTGAAAAAAGCAGGTTGCGCAGGGCTTCCCGCATTGAGGCTGTCATCCTAAGACGGCAGACCGCGGACCGCAGACCGCGGGTTTGGACGGAGGACGGAGGGAAGGGGCAAAATAAATTAGGATGACGAAGAACGCGCAAAATTCCCCTCTCGAGAGGGGTGCCCGGGTGAGCGCAGCGAACGGGCGGGGTGTGACGGGCACGAACCCCCGGCATGCCCCGAAAGGCCATGGCTCGCGGTGTTGGGTAGGTACGCGAGGAATGGGACCGCAGACCGCGGACCGTGGTTTGTATGTCGGAAAGTGGGAGACAAGATTTACACAGATTGCCTTTCCCCGCCTCTTCGCGTTTTGAACAGGATTTTTAGGATTACAGGATAAACAGGATTTTGCGAAATGAACTAACCAAGCTGACCCTGACCCTTTATATGCACCCAATCCCCGAAAGGTTATCCCGTACGTGGGGCGCGGGTGTTGCAGAAACGCGATGAATCGCCTCTCCGCGATGTATTGTAATCCAAAATAAAAAAGCATCATCCAGAACACCGGGGCATAGCAATACCGCAATCAAAGCCCCACCTATACCTTCTGCCTCCAAAGCCCATTGAAGCCTTACGGCGTCATCCCGGAAACGCCCACTCAGGTACTTGATAACTATAAACATAGTCCATCAGCGTTATCCGGGATCTACCAGCTTTGACCTATGTCATTGCTTGTAGCAGGCATCCAAATGTTGTCCAAGACATTTTAGCACAGGCATCCCAAACCTGCTATCACATCGCGATAGCTCCCGCTTGGTAGATCCCGGATAATGCTGCACGTCTTTTCGAGAAGGTAAAAATAACGCCGATTTGCAGCATTTCCGGGATGACGCCGTTATGGCATATTTTTACAAAAACACATCTTAGAGACGCAAAGCCTTGCGTCTTTGCGATGTATTATAACCCAGAAAAAAAAGCGTGATCCCAACACCGGAGCATAGCCACACCGCAATCAAAGCCCCAACTATACGCTCTGCCCCCAAAGCCCATCAAAGCCTTACAGCGTCATCCCGGAAACGCCCACTCAGGTACTTGATAACTATAAACATAGTCCACCGGCGTTATCCGGGATCTACCAGCTTTGACCTATGTCATTGCTTGTAGCAGGCATCCAAATGTTGTCCAAGACATTTTAGCACAGGCACCCCAAACCTGCTATCACATCGCGATAGCTCCCGCTTGGTAGATCCCGGATAATGCTGCACGTCTTTTCGAGAAGGTAAAAATAACGCCGATTTGCAGCATTTCCGGGATGACGCCGTTATGGCATATTTTTACAAAAATACATCTTAGAGACTCAAAACCTTGCGTCTTTGCGATGTTTTATAACCCAGAATAAAAACGCGTGATCCCAACACCGGAGCATAGCCACACCGCAATCAAAGCCCCAACTATACGCTCTGCCCCCAAAGCCCATCAAAGCCTTACAGCGTCATCCCGGAAACGCCCACTCAGGTACTTGATAACTATAAACATAGTCCAGTGGCGTTATCCGGGATCTACCAGCTTTCATTTGTGTCACTGCCAGTAGCGGGCATCGAAATATTGTCCAAGACATTTTAGCACAGGCATCCCAAGCCCGCTATTACATAGCGATAGCTCCCGCTTGGTAGATCCCGGATAATGCTGCACGTCTTTTCGAGAAGGTAAAAATAACACCGATTTGCAGCATTTCCGGGATGACGCCGTTATTTCATCTCTCACCCTAAAAATGGTTCAGAGACGCAAAACCTTGCGTCTCTACCGGCATCGCTTTGCCTCCCTGCCCATCCCCAAAATACGCCCCAATCCACTCCCGCATCCTCCGTATCTTGGGGCGCACATACAAACCGTTCATTAAGACACATTCATCAGGAATTTCCCGTTTTGATCGATACGCACGCGCACATCTACCTGCCGCATTTCAAAGACGACCTCACCGAAACCCTCGACCGTGCCGCTGAAGCCGGACTTACCGACATCCTCATGCCGGCCATTGACTTCGATTCGCTTCCGCAGATGGACCGGCTCTCGCATGCGCGCATCAGGCTTCACAAAATGATGGGCGTTCACCCCTGCGAAATCAACAACAGCCGCTGCAACCTCGAAGCCTCCTTACTCGCCGCCTGCGCCGCGAACGACATCGTCGCGGTGGGCGAAACCGGTCTCGATTACTACTGGAGCACCGAATTTGTCGAAGAGCAAAAAATCAGCCTGCGCCGGCACTGCAAAGTCGCCAAGACCCTGCAAAAGCCCATCGTACTGCACAACCGCGAAGCAACAGCCGACCTCCTCGACCTCATCGAAGAACAGCAAGACGGCCGTCTCACCGGCGTATGGCACTGTTTTACCGGCACCATCGAAGAAGGCCGGCGCGCCATCGACCTCGGGCTGTACCTCGGCATAGGCGGGGTCGCAACCTTCAAAAACGGCGGACTCGACAAGATCCTGCCGGAGCTGCCGTCCGAACGCTTCATCCTCGAAACGGATTCTCCCTATCTCGCGCCCGCGCCCTACCGCGGCAAACGCAACGAACCTGCCTACACCGCACTCGTCGCAACTCGTCTCGCCGCGCTCCTCGACCGCAGCGAAGCCGATATCATCCGCATCACCACCGAAAACGCCCGCAGGCTGTTTCCTCGCATCATACGGTAGCAAGCGGGGCTACAGCCTGAAAATGTTAGGGTATTTTTCCAATAAGCCTAAAATTTGCTTAGAACCGCTTTTCTGAAGCCAAGGCTTTAAGGCAGCCAATATAGCTTGTTACCCGCAGTTTCAAATTGTAAATCAGCGCTTGACAAAACAGACTTATCCTTATTATTGCAGGCCATTTCAAAACAAATCAACACATCCATGTCATCTGCTTCATCAAGACTATTCATCCTCTCAGCGATCCTCATGCTGACGATAGTTGCCCTGTCTGCATGCTCAGCCACAAATGCATCGCGGGTTGATCTCAGCGAAGTCAACAATGCAACCTTCGAAAGCGACACCTACGACGTATTTCAGGCCACCCTCAGTGCCCTCAACCAAAACGGTTTCGTCGTACGCCGCTCCAACTCCGCCGATGGCCTCATTCAGGCCGACTTCATTAATCCCGGCTCAACCGGCAGCGAAGAACGCTTTTTCGGATACAGCTCCAGCCTCTCCGAGCACGTCCGTGCCGAGCTCACCCTAAACCCAACTGTTGACGGCGGCACCCGCGTCATCCTCAACCTCGTGGAAATCTTCCCGCCTTCGCCCGCGCAGTACGGCAGCATCAACACCGCCAACACACAGCGCCGCATGCGGGACGCCCGCTTCTACGAAGGCCTCCTCCGCCAAATCGAAGAACGTCTCGAAGAACGCGGTGTCAGCACGGGTGTCTGAACCCCCGCTGCCGGGGTAGCGCCCTCATTTTTTTATTTTTGGGGGAAACTTCCAGAACATCAGGGGGTCCGTGATAGATTGCGAAACCCCAAACCTAAGATGAATGCGTTGCTTTTTTTGGGAAGTTGGTCCCTGAAACAAGGCATCAACCCCTGCCATAAACGACTGTAACACAAGGCTCTCCGGAGCCTTTTTTTGTGAACACCGTTTTTCAGGAAGACCTGCAGCACACCCATGCACATTACCCCGCGGCATTCGCACGCCCCTCTCGGAAGCCCGGTTTGGGTGTGCCGCTGATTCCGTATATTTGGCGCGACATAAGATTCCCCCCTTTTCACGCATAAACCTAAACAGATGACCTTCACAGCCCTTCAACAGCGGCACAAGGTCATCCCCTGAATGCTCAGAAAAACCAAAGCTATGAACAGATTAAAAGTTGGGGTACTGGGTGCTACCGGTGCCGTTGGTCAGAAATTTATCCGCTTGCTTGCGGATCATCCCTGGTTTGAAATTGCTGCGGTTGCAGCCTCCTCCCGCTCAGCCGGCAAGCCCTATGCCGAAGCCGCACACTGGATCGAGCCCATCCCCGTACCCGAAGCCGTCGCTGGCATGACCGTGCGCGCCTGCGAGCCCGAAGCCCTGCCCGAAGTCGATTTCGTCTTCTCTGGCATGGACGCTGCCGTTGCCGGTGACATTGAGCGCCGCTTTGCGGAAGCCGGTATCCCCGTCGTTACCAACGCCCGCAACTACCGCCGCGAAGCACACGTGCCCCTGCTCGTGCCGGAAGTCAACCCCGATCATATCGCGCAGATCGCGCATCAGACCTTCGACCCGAGCGGGCGCGGATTTATCGTCACCAATCCAAACTGCGTGTGCGTGCCCCTCGTACTCAGCCTCAAACCCCTCGCGGACGCCTTCGGCATTGATTCCGTTGTAGTTACGAGCATGCAGGCCGTCTCAGGTGCAGGCTATCCCGGCGTGCCGAGTCTCGATATTTTAGG
This sequence comes from Cyclonatronum proteinivorum, assembly GCF_003353065.1. Taxonomy (GTDB): domain Bacteria; phylum Bacteroidota; class Rhodothermia; order Balneolales; family Cyclonatronaceae; genus Cyclonatronum; species Cyclonatronum proteinivorum. The sequence goes on from NZ_CP027806.1 coordinate 1,667,924, forward strand.
CAACGTTGTGCCCTATATCGGCGGGGAAGAAGAAAAAATCATGTGGGAGCCCCTCAAACTGATGGGCGAACTGCAGGCCGACGGCACCGTGCAGAACAGCACCATCGGCATACACGCCTCGGCCTACCGCGTGCCGGTCGTGGAAGGGCACCTGCTTTCCGTGCTTGTAAAACTCGCGACCCCGGGCGTGTCCGAACAGGACGCACAACAAGCCTACGCCGACTGGCAGAGTCCGCTGGCAGGGCTTGACCTTCCTTCGGCACCCGAACAGCCGGTGCTGCTTTACGACGAACCCCGCTTCCCGCAGCCCAAGCTACACGCCCCCAACGAAAACGGCATGCAGGTCACCATGGGCCGCCTACGCAAAGCCGGACTCTTCGATTTTGCCTACACTGCCCTGGGGCACAACACCATTCGCGGGGCTGCCGGCGGAGCGGTGCTCAACGCCGAAATGCTGGTTGCCAAAAAACGCATCCGCAGCCGGAACTAAGGCAGGCCGGTTCAGGCTTCCGGACCCATCACCCTACAAAAAAAGACACCAAAACCACGCAATTCCATGACTGTTACACAACTCGAAGCATTTGTTACTAAAACCGCTGAAGCCGCCGCTTCAACTGCTCCCGAAGGCTTTTTTGAAAGCTTTGAAAGCTTCCTTCAGGCACTTGAATCCGGTGAAATCCGCGCTGCAAGTCCGCAGGCGGATGGCAGCTGGGCCGTAAACGGCTGGGTGAAGCAAGGCATACTACTGGGCTTCAAATACGGAAAAGTCGTGCCCATGGGCACGGACTCAAGCTTCAAATTTTTCGACAAAGACACCTATCCGACGCAGTATGTTGACGGACCCGCGCGGACCATCCGCGTTGTGCCGGGCGGCTCGACCATACGCCGGGGCTCCTTTATCGGCAACAAGGTCACCATGATGCCGCCCATGTACGTCAACTGCGGCGCCTATGTAGATGAAGGGACCATGGTTGATAGTCACGCCCTCGTTGGCAGCTGTGCGCAGATCGGCAAGCGCGTGCACCTGAGCGCAGCCGCACAGATTGGCGGGGTGCTTGAGCCCATCGGGGCCGTACCCGTCATTGTGGAAGACGACTGTATGATTGGCGGCAACACCGGCATTTACGAAGGCACCATCGTGCGCAAAGGCGCGGTGATCGGTGCGGGCGTTGTCCTCACCCGCTCGACCCCTGTGTACGACCTCGTGCAAAAGCGTATCATCCGTGCGGAAGCCGGCAAAACCCTCGAGATTCCCGAAGACGCGGTTGTGATTCCCGGCACACGCGCCATCAGCGGCAACAGCTGGGCCGCCGAAAACGGACTTGCCGTGCAATGCCCCATCATCATCAAATACCGCGATGATAAAACCGATGCCGCAACAACCCTCGAAAGCCTGCTCAGGTAAACCGGGCCCCGCAGTACCCTACTGTTGCGTGTAGGGATTTTCTGAAAGGCCGCGGACAATGGTTTCAGCAAGGCGCAGCTTCACGAAGCGAATGAAAGATTTCGCTTCGGAAGCATGCGCCTTTTTTATGTTCAGGGTAAACGAAACGTCCTCGCCATCGGTAAACGGAGCCGCAAGCTCACGGCTCAGCGTATGAAGGGTCACTTTGCCCCCGGTCAGCTGCATGTCAAGGCTGATGTACTTGATTTGCGGCAGGGGGATGTGCCAGGGCGATGGAAGGTTTTCATCCGAAAACCGAAAAACAAGGTCATCGCCGTGCAGGCTCAACGTGCCGCCCGATTCGCGGCTGATCAGCGTTTTTTTTTCGATGGAAAAGGGAATTTTCATGAATGTGTTTCGTAAGTCGCTGTTATTATTGCGTGAGAAAAAATAAAAAAAGTTGAGATAGTACTGTAAGGTTTCCCGCATTTAGGGCTCTATAAGGTGTGTAAGTCAGTGCTCACGTAGCAATGCTGTTTACACACCTATTCTACAGTCCAAAAAAGCCGGCACCTTGAGTGGGCCGGCTTTTTTTTTTGCGCCTGCTAATAGCTGACGGAAAGACTGAGAAATGTGCGGCATTTTTAAAATCAGGAAAGGGGAATTGTCGGAATTGGACTGTTAAAAGGGCTTTGGCACTGACTTTGCTTAGATGGGTGCAGGTAAAAATATAACACACATCTTCACCCAAAGACCAACAGATACAACATTATGTCAGAACAAACCCGTCAGCAGTTTGAATTTAAGGCAGAGATGAAGCAATTGCTTCACCTTATCATAAATTCGCTCTATACCAATCCGGAAGTATTCTTACGCGAGCTCATTTCCAACTCCTCTGACGCCCTGAACAAGGTGCGTTTCATGCAGCTCACCAACGAAACGGTACAAAGTGCCGATGATCCGCTGCAGATCAAAATTACGCTCGACGAAAAAGAACAAACCTTCTCCATCGAAGACACCGGCGTCGGCATGACGGAACAAGAGCTCGTAGAACGGCTCGGTACCATTGCAAGTTCCGGCACCCTGGAGTTCATCAAGCAAATGCAGGAAAACAAGGGCAAGCTCGATGGCAATATGATCGGGCAGTTTGGCGTCGGCTTTTATTCCGCTTTCATGGTGACTGATGAAATCACCGTAGAAACCAAGCACGCCAATCCCGAAATGCCGGCCATGAAATGGGTTTCAGACGGCAAGGGTACCTTCACCATTGAAGAATCCGACAGGACGCAGCGCGGAACCAAAATTTCCTTCAAGCTGAAAGAAGAGCACAAAGAATTCGCCGAAAACTGGCGCGTGAAAAGCATCATCAAAAAGTACTCCAACTTCGTGGACTACCCGATTGTGGTAGGGGAAGAAGAAGTCAACAAAAAAGGAGCGCTTTGGCAGAAAAGCAAAAACGACATCACCGATGAAGAGCTCAACGAGTTCTACAAATTCGTGTCCAACGATTTCAATGAGCCGCTTGATCACCTGCATCTCGCCATGGAAGGCCGGATGAACTTCAAGGCGCTGCTGTTTGTGCCCAAAAAGCGCAAGCCCAACTTCTTTCAGAACGAAGAGCTCAAATCCATTCAGCTGTACTCCAACCGCGTATTTGTGCAGGAAGACTGCGAGCCCCTGCTGCCTGAATACCTCCGCTTCATGGAAGGCCTTGTGGACAGCGAAGACCTGCCGCTGAACGTGAGCCGCGAAGTGACGCAGTATTCGCCCATCATGAATAAAATTAAGGATGTGCTCGTGGGCAAAATCCTCGGCATGATCGAATACTGGGCGGAAAGCGAAACTGACAAATTCAAGACCTTCCTCACCGAGTTTGGTCCGCTGTTCAAAAGCGGCATCAACAGCGACTTCACCAACCGCGAGCGGCTGATCAACCTGCTCCGTTTTCAGACCACTAAATCCGGCGACGACGAGCTCGTTTCGCTCAAGCAGTATGTGGAGCATATGCCTGATTTTCAGAAGCAGATTTACTACCTCAGCGGTCAGAGCCTGAAAGAGCTTCGCAACGACCCGCGCCTCGAGTACTTCAAAAAGAAGGATGTAGAAGTGCTGCTGCTGCACGATCCTGCGGATACCTTTGTAGTGCCCGGCCTGATGAACTTCATGGAAAAAGAGTTCGCAAGCATCGAAAAATCCGACATCGACCTCGGCAAAGACGATGAATCCGCGCAGGACGCCCTCAGCGGCGAACCGCTTGACAAGCTGATTGCCGTCATCAAAGAAGCCATCGGCGACAAGGTCGAAGATGTAACCGCCTCGAAGCGTCTTGTTGAATCCGCAGCCACACTCACGGTCGGCAAAGAAGGCATGGACACACAGATGGAATACATGATGAAAATGATGAATCAGGAAATGCCGCCTTCCAAGCGGATTTTCGAGATCAACCCCTCGCATCAGCTCATCAAAAACATGTCAGCCCTTACCGAAAAAGGGCAGTCCGAGCGGGTGAAACTCTTCGCCGAACAACTCTACGAAGGCGCCCTGCTCCTGCAGGGACAACTCGACTCCCCAACCGAATTCATCAACCGCATGACCCGCTTCCTCTCCCTCGCAAGTGAAGGCGAAACAGAAAGCGAAAGCGGAAACAAAAGTGAGAATCAAAGCGAAAAATAACCGCTAACTGATTCAGCCCTAAGATGTATAAAGAAGGCAGTCATACCGAAAAAGGTGTGGCTGCCTTTTTTGCATTTGGGGTGGACGGTACAGCTGAATGCAGCGCATGTGGGGACGCTATATGGCACCTTACACGTGAGATGGTGCCGTTAAAAATCCCCTTAAGGTCTGCTCGCTTCCAAAGGGTAGGGTACGAGAAAGGTTTTGCGCGCAGCACCTTCGACCAATTTTAGAGCCCGTTGAGACGTAATTGTAAAATGCAGGGATATCTTCCGGACTATTCCGGGAGCAATGCCGGAGCATTCCCGGAGCAATCATTGTAAACAAGATAGCATACAAGCGCCCTGAACGCGCCAAAAACGGGGTGTTTTTGGCTTTTATAAGCGTACTGATTTACTTATATACAAAAATTAACAACATCAGATTCATCGCAGCTACTGCTATTGTATATCCCGATTGAACGCACAGACCGGCGGGGGAAGGACGATGTTGTGAAACCAGCCACCAAAAACAACCCAATCCCGCCGTTGTCATCCCGAACAGTTATCGTTTGGCAGGAGGTAAATCGAAGCCGCCGTAAGTTGTTAAATCGCGGTATTCGAAAAGGATTTATGTGAGGGATCTCCTTTGCTGGAATAGGCCTTGATGGATAAACCGGTGTATTCGTGTACCTCGGGGCAGGTCTGACGCAGGAGATCTCTCACATGATACTTTGATCGGCAGCACATGCAGATCAGATAGTTAAGACTTCGAATGCAGCCCTGCCATATTCCACTGTTCGAGATGACTCGTTTATATTTTTTGATATCGAAACAACCTCGGCAGCAGCGACATCTTGGTAGCACGATGGTTATTTTTTTAGATAGTAAGCGTATCTTCATGCAAGACCTTTTTTATGAATCAAATCATCCTAATCACCCGCTGATGAATCACGCTTGTCCGAATCTCCCGATCAACATTCTCATTTCAAAAGGCAGCTCATATTTCGGTCCTGATACGGGCTGGGTGCTTGAAATTTTCCGGGAAGCTACGGAAGATGATCTCGAAGAGAACGAATACCTCGATGATGTGGGAGATCTTATATGGACTACCGTTGCAGAAATTTCCCACTGCCCTTATTGCGGCGAGCATCTTCAGCCGTTGAGCCGCAATCCGGCAGACGGGTCCGTGCAGGTTGCTTGTTACGATTATAGTGGGTGGACCACGCGGAAATTGTAGCTGAGGTATATTTTGTATTCAGTAAAGTAGCCTTAAAATACTCGTACGTCAGCTTTACTAAAATTCATCAATATTATCCTATGAAACGCCAAATCTCTGTCAGAACGCTGATTAGCGATCTTGAACCCGAAGCCCTTCGGGAAGTCATCATAGCGCTGAGTAATTATTCAAAGAAAAATGAACAGTTCATCAAATTATTTGTGCAGCGCTCCGATGAAGCTTATTCTAAAACGGTTGTTGATGAGGCTAAGAATAAAATCCGGTTGCATTTTTACGGAAAATCCGAATTTGATCTTAAGCTTGATCTTAAAAGTGCACGAAAGGAAGTCAGCGATTACAGCAAGATGCTCAAAAAATACCCAAGGTACATTGCAGATCTGAAGCTTTACTATGTGGAAGTTGGGAATGAAGTCACCAAAGAGTTTGGGGACATTGATGAACGTTTTTATGATTCCGTTGAGTCCATGTTCATTGCATTTTGTAAATATATTCGGGAACATCCGCAGCTTTATGCGGTATTTAGGGACCGGTTAAAGAAGCTATACATAGAATCTCAGAACATAGGGTGGGGATATTCAGACTTTATGTCTGACACTATTCGTGAGCTTCAGAGACTTTTCGAAATCGACGGTGATATGTAGCCCAAACCCATCATGAGGGACAATTGTAAATGCGGCCCTGATGACAATTGGATATACTTTTCGCATGTTTTATGTTTAAACCATAGCGGCTAATTATGATTTAGTTTTGCTTCTTTGGCAAGGTCAGCTATATTCCTTCAATCTTAGCCTCTTGCAGGTAAGCTAAACCTAACCCTTGCACTCCTGAAACTTTTCTTATTGCTCCCTCAACAATCGGGTTCAACAATCTTGTGAGGCGCAGTGAATACTATTAACACTCTTGAAAATAAGTAGTTAGCATGATGACCGTATCTGAACTGAAACTCAAAATTTTCCGGCAGGTTGACGCGCTGGATAAGAATCAATTGGAAAAGCTGCATGACATGCTTCAGGCTTATGAACGTGAGCATGCGCATGTGCATGCGCAGAATGATGTTGATACGGAGCATTGGGAAGCGCTGACCGATGCACAAAGGAAAGGCATCTTAGATGCGATAGCAGAAATAGAGGCGGGAGCTGGGATTCCCGGCGAAAAAGTTATGGCAAATATTCGAGAGAAATACCTGAATGTCTAAACCAGTCATTTGGTCACCCTCAGCGGAGCTGGACTTTTCAGCCATCCTCGATTACCTTATGGAAAACTGGGACTTCAAGGTCGTAGAGCACTTTATTGAAATCACATCCTCGGCTTTATCACAGATAACCAATAGCCCCGGCCAATACCCGCTCATACATAAGGAAAAAAAGTAAGAAAGTGTGTGTTGACCAAACACAATACCTTGTACTATCGCGAAGACAAGAATTCGATTGATCTCCTTAGAATTTACGATAACAGGCAAGATCCTGATAAGCTAAAATTTTAACGGTCAAACTTTAGTTCGCTTTTTTTGAACAGGAATTATAGGACTGTGGGATAACTTGGTGGGGTTTAAATAAAGCTTATCAAGCTGTTATTATTTGGGGTATAAAATTCCCCTCTCGAGAGGGGTGGCCCCGGGAAAGACTTCCTCAGCGGCAAGAAGCTACAAAAAGGGCCCCCGAAGTGGCAAACGCCCCGAAGCCGGCGGGACGGGGTGTGACGGGCACGGAGGTTATAGTGCCACGAAAGACAGATTGCTCGCGATGTCATTCGTGCTGTTTGGGCGCAGACCGGAGTTTTCGCCCCGTAGTTTTTTGAACAGGATTTTAGGATTACAGGATGGACAGGATGATGTGAAAACAGCCACCAAAAACAACCCAAGCCCGGCGGGTCATCCCGAACAGTTATCGTTTGGCAGGAGGTAAATCGAAGCCGCTGATAGTTGTTAAGTCGCGGTGTTGATGAAGAATTCATGTGAGGGATCTCCTTCCGTTTGGATAGAACACGGAATCATTTCGGTCATAGCAGCCCTTATTACGAGATCCTTCGACTCCACCTCCGCTGCGCTCCGGCTCCGCTCAGGATGACAGGGGCATTTACTAAAACCCCGGCGCGGTGTGTCGCGCCGTTTGACGCGTGGGGGGTGTCATCCTGGGCGAAGCGCAGCGGAGTCGAATGATCTGGTGGTGAAGGGCACGGTAGCGTTGATCTATATCGGGGCCCAACAACCGCAGGACTTCTCTCACGTGATGCTTCGATGGGGTGCTGGTGCAGGCCGTATTGTTGCGGCTTTGAGTGCTGCGTTGCCATGTTCTGTTGTTCGATATAACCCGTTTTTTGTTTCTGATTTCGAACCAGCTCCGGTGGGAGCGACAGCTTAGTAGCATGGTAGCACCTGCCTCTCCACCACCCCGGCCCGGCATGCCGGGCCGTTTGACGCGAGGCGGCACCTTTCATCCTATGCGGAGCGTAGCGGAGTCGAAGGATCTCTTGGTGGAGGGCACGGTAGCGTTGATCCATATCGGGGCCGAACAGCCGCTGGCGATCTCTCACATGATGCTTCGATGTGATGCCGGTGCAGGTTGTATTGCGTGGGCTTTGATTGCAGTGTTGCCATGGCCTGCTGTTCGAGATGAACCGTTTTTTTGATTTTTTGGATGATTGATCCGCAAATGATGAAATGCGGATTAATCTGATAGGGCGGGGTATGAGCAGAGTTTCATCAGTCTTGAAATCAATGGGATACGTCTGAATCTAAAATCGTTTTCGAAGTCTGAAGATATATCAACAGCTTCCACAGATAAGCGTAAAAAGTACTTAGCTTATCACAGCGCCAATTTTTTAAAGCAGGAAACTAATAACCCATTTCGTGCGGTCGGGTAAGCTTTTGTTGCTTATTTTTATATGGCCGCTCTGCCGAATAATCGTCAATCTGCTATTTTATCGCACAACTTGACGCTTGCATTCAAAAATCCTATCCCATCACTTTAAGCTTACCAAAACGGTATTTTGAATACGCAGCCAATTTTAGCATCGTATTCAAAATTATCATGAAAAAGGTAATGCCAATGTACCTGTTTTAGAGAAGCTACAGGTAAATAAATCAATCAAAAAAATGTCTAAAATTCATTACTTCCAGCGGTACTCTACGCTTGAAAACACCGTAACGAACAACACCCTTCAGCTGCTTGCCCGTATTTATAGCTATTCCCCGGTGCTGGCTTCAAAGCTTTTGTCCGATATTACCGATGAATCTGTTGATATCGGCTTAGAAATTACGCAGCAAAGGCAGGCGAATAAGTCTGTGCCGGATGGCACCATTATGCAGCGCAGCTTTAAAATTATCCTTGAATCGAAGGTGACTGCTCCTGCCGATGTACATCAGCTGCTCCGGCATGCCGAGGGCTTTGGCAATGAAGAACAAAAAATACTGCTGCTGCTCACCGTGCAGGAACTTGGCAAAAGCACCATGGATGAAATCGCTAACAGTATCAAAAATAAGGCCAAGGATGTGATCTTCAGGAATGTTACCTACGAGAAGATCTGCAATGCTGTACAAGACCTGTTTCAGCCGCACGAGAATGAAATGAATGATTTGGTTGATGACTACGTGGAATACTGCAACGATACCGGCCTTTTCGATCAGTCATCTTATCTGATGCGGATTGTGCCCTGTGGCAACAGTCTTGATCTGAATAAAAAGTATGGGATTTACTTCCAGCCGGCTGACCGTGGATACACCAAGCACTCCTATATCGGGATTTACGCGCAGAAGACAGTACAGTGTCTTTGGGAAATTGATGCTGTTTTTGATATTACGTATGACGGCACAACGATTGAAAAGACGCATGTGCAGGGAACAGTAACCGATGCTTATGACGATAAAATCATTGAAGTGATTGCAGAGGCCAAAAAAATGTGCGGCTATGATGTGCAGCGCGGGTATCGCTTTTTCTGTGGAAAGGAAGCTGTCCCCACAAATTACGTGAAGGTATCCTCAGGGGGCATTCAGGGCGCACGTTTAACAAACCTCAAAAATATTGTGGGTGCCTTTGATACTGCTAACGAGCTTGCCCGAAAGCTTAGCGAAAAGACATGGGAATAGTATCTTGCATTGGGTAAAGCTCTTCTTGCCTGCACATAAACTGCTTAAGGATAACGATTTGTATGCTACAATCCACGAGCTGTTCAACATGATATTCTAACACAGCGCTAAAACACAACAATGAAACCCATCCGTCACTTTGCTTAAGTTATAGATGATACATGGCCTTAGATAAGCAGAACGCTTCGCCTCATACAATTTGGACCATGAGGGTGAATCTTTGAAATGTGATTAAGTTAATTGCCGAAGAATAGGCCTACCTATGGGTATGACTGACTGAACTACTCTATTTAAAGACACCTAAAGGCTACAGTAAACTCGTGAATATCTAACTACCCAACACTCTAATGTCTTGCCGCTATTTGTGTAAAAAATATTCTGTTAATGCTGTATTGAAATAAATGTTGGCAGATTTTGAAGTAATTAGGTTTGATTAAGAAATTGTTAATATATTAAAGTATAAAACCTTTTATTTCTAAATTATTTCAGCTTAGGAAGCAAAATTGTATTGTATGTGCAAGTAATCATTTAACCTATGGATAAACTAATAAGCTGGCATCAGGAATTTTATCAGCAAAGAGATTTTAAACCTGACGAATGTGTTCCTCTATACAAGCTTAGGCCAACCAAGAAAGAATTTGAAGCTTTAACATCTGTTCTGAGGGCGTTTGTTGCAGAAAGAACGCCCTTTATGTCTGTCAATACAATCATCGATACCTGTCCGCTATTCAATAAACTGTTTGTTTTATATGCTGCTGAATGGTGGAAGAGAAAATATTCCGGAGGTCACTGGACCTGGAAGCATATTATTGATGATTTGGGTATTGAAGAAGATGAAATTACACCCCAAAAGCGCAGCGTGTGTGTAAGCAGGGGGTTGAGCAGATGGAACCTAAAAATAGCAGACACTTCCGGAAAGAGGTTTTTGGGCGCAATTGCAATACAGGGTGGCTTACCCATTCATTTTTTGACCTCACAGGAAGGAAATATCTACCGGGTGCTGGAAAGGCTGGTTAAACATGCAGAGGGTGCGGAGGTTTCGTCGTCAAGACTTGAAACTTGGGCGGAAGAGCTTCAATATTTTCTGCCACATACTTATCGAAAAAAGGAAATTTATGCATTGCTTGCACAGGTCGTTGAGGTACTTTTCAACATTAAGCGAAAAGCTTCCGATCAAACCACTAAGGCAATTTTAGCTGAATGGCGGTCGAATCACAGCAAGTGGTTGACCGAGCTGCCGATAACGGCGCCGTACGAAGAAATTGACAGACTTATTTCAAAGCTGTTGGGTGTAGTTGCGGCTACGAACGAAAAGCGTACGATATCTGACGATTTTCTAACCATCCACAGAAATCTCATTATCAATGATAAGGGTAGGCTGACATGCAAGGGGATCATTGAGATTGCAGGCACTATTTCGGCAGAGCAATTGCTAAACAAGTTTAATTACAAAGTGCCGGAAAACAACCCTTTTGTGTTAAATGTGCAGCTAAGCATAGGTAGCTATGATGAGCACCTGACGTTGCATTCCGTTATTGGCAACAGTAAATACAGCTCATCCGTAAAATCAATACAGATCAGAGAGGAAGCTTTTTTCGATCAGATTATTTTCTCAACTTTCGCACTTCAAATTTAGCTTAAAAATCGGTTCAAATTGGGCCATAATCTCGGATTTGAAGTTTTCAAACATCTGAAGAAACTCAACCAGTACATTGCTTACAAGCTGGGCCTGTTTAGATTCGGCGAACTCTTTAAATTTCACTCGCAGTATTTCGATACAGGCTTCTATGGTTGCTGCCTGCAGCTGCTGAACACAGGCATAAAACATCCCTGGTAACGTCCTGTCATCGATGCAGCCGCGATGATAATAGGCCAGCATAAGATATCTGATGATAACAACGCTGCAGCAACCGATCAGACCGCTATAGTCGCGCATCTGCATGCAGTACAGTCCCAAGTGCTGTTTAATGGCTTTAAAGCACACCTCGATGTCCCATCTGCGGGCGTAAATGCAGCAGATTTCATCGGCGCTTAGCTGCGTATCAGTGGAAATAAAGACAATCTTCTTGTCGGGGTCATGTCTGTTGGTAACCACTACCACACGGACTTTCAGATTCGTATTTAGCAACTCAACGACTGCACTGCCGATAATGTCAGGATTTTTGAAGGTCTGTCCGCCTTTCTTGAATATTAAAGGCAGGCTTTCAACACTGTATATTTTTTGCTGGTGCTTGAATTTCAATGCCGCTGTGTTCTTGCCCCGGCAGATTACAGGTGTATGTTTGGCCACTTCCTTGATCACTTGGGGAAATGCGAACCAACTGTCAAAAAGCACATAATCCATCTTAAACTTATGATTATATGCGCTTTGGGCCATGGTGATGGTCAGATCGGTGGCCTTTTGCGTGGCCGCGATCACGCGTTTGCCGCCATTGGTGCGCTTGTCAACTTTAGGATCCGGACCGATACGTTTGTCGGCGTCCTCATTGGTAAGCAGTTCGAAACCCAAGGGCAGGCAGCTATGTCCGTCGCTCCAGACCGCGGTGAGCATCCTAAAGCCGCGGAAATACCTGCCATGGCTGTGATCATGTTGACGACCCAGATATTCAACACATTTACTGCGATCGCGCTTGTAGCCGGTATCGTCGAAAATAAGATAGCGGGGCTGATCATCATCAGTGAGGGTATCAAAATGACGGGTCATCTTCAGGGCAATAGATAACAATAGCATGCGCCAGTCATAGCTGGTGTTGCTTAACAAGCGGTAGAACGCATCACGACCGGCCACGGGCAGGGAGTCACCACTGAAAGTATAAACCTTTAGGTGGGTCATGGGTAGTACGACCAAAAGGTGGAGCAACTGAGCAATCCCCATGCCGGCACGCTTGTAGAACCCTGCTTGCTTGAGTTGTTTGCTGTCACAAAACTTTTTGAACCACGCAAGAACCCAAGGGGTGTTTATTACCGAAGAAAGTGTTAACTTATCAAGCATAGGACAGGTCTTTTAGATTGATTTTAATTGGTTTAGCGAAAAACACAATATAAGAAAAATCGAAGGCTTGTCCTATTTTTATGTGTATAATTAATAGCTACTTAGGCGCCGTTTTTGTCGAAGTGCGAAAGTTGAGTTATATAATACTGAGTGGCTGAATTGTACAAAGGTTAGCGGGGGCTTCTCGTACTTACGTTCGGCATTATCAGCGTATTCAAGGAGAATTCCATGATGTCGTTGAGCCCGCTTTCTTTGTTCGCTACGTGATTATGAATCAGGTCTTCGATCTCTAATTTGATGATTGCCATAGTGTTTCTGGCTTTGTGGTAATTACCAAAACTTTGCTTACCCATTTCACTAGTTAGGATACTGTCTCACTTTATACATTGACATTCAAACCATCCCGGATAAATGGATTTAATTGCTGTTTTACTTGCCATAGCTGCGGTCTTTTTACTTTGGGAAACTGATCTAACCCTTCTGAGATGGCTAATTATTATTTCTGCTATACTCGCGTGGTATTTTCGCCGGGTCGTGAGTTCATTGCAAAGAAGAGATGGGCTAATTGATCCGGATGTCGCAAAGTTCTGGGCTAACCTTTGCGTAATCACTGTTTGGACCAGCATATTCCTGTCATTAATCGGAATCATGAAATCGCTTTAATTTAATAGCTGAAATTTAGTATCAGGTACAGTTGATATGAAAAGGTACTCACATGGAGAGCTTTTTGAAAGCTTCAGAATTCTTGAGCTCGAGCCTTTCGCGCCAATTGGGCAAGTTGAAGATGCCCGAAGGGAACTGTCTTTGGTTTGGCAATCGGACCGTTTTCAGGATAATGAAAGCCCGAAAGTTAAAGCCGAAAAGAAAAGGAAAGAGATAGATACAGCTTACGAAATCATCCTAAGCTGCTACAATCATAACACTGAGAGGTACCTGAAAGAGCAGATAAAAGCTGAATCCAGAAAACGAACAGCTCAATATAAATCGGTCTATGGTGCGGGGGCTGATAAAAAACCTGATGCAGCCTTACATTATTTCTCTTTTAAGAATATAGTTATTGCATTGTTTTTGGCATTTGGTATGGCTTTCCTCGTAATACCTTCGGATGAAGATCCGGAACTAAGCATTTCAGATGACATCGCTGAAGTTGAAATACCGATTGATGAAGCAGACCCGGAAGTTATTCAGCTAAGTGAGTTTATTGAAGCGTTTATGCTGGAACCGAACGGGCTTAGATCGTGGATTATGGGGGCAGGTGAAGATACGCCTCAAATTAAATGGACATCCTATGGGGTTGTAAGCAGACCTGATTGCGGCAGTAAGGAATCATGCAGACGCGGAACAGTGCGCGTAGCACTGGGCGATACAGAGCTACAGAATCTGAGAAACAGACTTGAACCTGTAGAGTGGAGTATTTTTATGAGTTCAGCCAATCTTTCAAAGTTCGGTCCGGAAATAGTTTCAATAAGGCCTCATTGTGATACGGTTAGCTGTGAATTTGAGTTTGCGGGGCTAATGAGGAGAAACGGCTTTACCCTTAATCAGCTTTGTAGATACAATGCTTACTATGGCAGCAGAACGGGATATAGGGTCACAAAAAGCGGAAAAAAAGTTTATGTTCTGTACGAAGAGCACCTTGGCAGCGGTGGTAGGAGTAATAACTTAGAGCTACACCATACTCCCCCTGCCAACAACAACGGGCTGTGTGCCTATTAAACCTTTTAATGGGCCTATAATTCTGCCAGGTGCTGCTATTGCTGTCTGACTGAACATACAGAGCCGTTTTTGTGATATGTGATACTCACACTAACATCAGAAGAAAAAAAACAAGAACTTCTGCCAGGTAATTAATCTTAACCAAGATTGGTATTGGGCCCGAATGTGTGACGATGTGACGATGTGACGATGTGAATATGTCTTATAAACAATTTTTTAATGTAGTCCTGCTATAGGGTTCCATTCAGATGCTCGAATCAGGATTGAGAGGCTGGTTGTTGTGTTAGTTGCTCCCTCTCGCGGATCTTAGTCAGCTAAGTTTTGCTATGCCAAACAAAAGTAAGTTGTACTCTTAATAAAGCATCAAAAGGCAGCACAAAGCGCCGTAACATGCCGTCCTTTTGGAAAAGTTTTTTGAGAAAGCACGAATAAGAACGGCTGCAGAATCATTTCCGAGGGCTATTTTCGCTGAAACCTGCTCCCTAATCCTCCAAAAGAAAAGCGACAAAATGTTGGTAACACAGTTGGTAACAGGTATAAAAAAAGCCTTGCAAGTTTAATACTTACAAGGCTTTAGAAATGAGGCTTGTGGGCCCAGAGGGATTTGAACCCCCGACCAATCGATTATGAGTCGACTGCTCTAACCACTGAGCTATGGGCCCGGGAAATTGAACATTGTGTTTTCTAAGTAATTAGCTTCCAAAAATAAGGCAGGATGGGCGTCAATGCAAGCTAAAGGTTTGGGAGTTTGAGATTTCCGGTTTTTGATTTGTTTCTGTCAAATTTGACCTTTGTCAGTGTCATTAGCAGGTTTCAAAGCCCTGCTATCACATTGCGACAGTTCCGGCTTGGCAGATCCCGGATAATGCTGCATGTCATTTCGGGAAGGCAAATAAATGCCGAAACGCAGCATTTCCGGGAAGACGGGGTTGGGATTTGGGGTGATGAATTGGCATCATCCTGTAATCATAAAAATCCTGTTCAAACGGCGCGGCATGCCGCGCCGGGGTTTGGGGAAAATGTCCCTGTCATCCTGAGCGGAGACGGAGCGTAGCGGAGGCGGAGTCGAAGGATCTGGTGATGAGGGCTGCTGCGGACCAGTATTAACGAGGCCTATTCCAGCAAAGGAGATCCCTCACATGAATCCTTTTCGAATACCGCGGCTTAACAACTGTCAGCGACTTCGATTTACTTCCTACCAAATAATAACTGTTCGGGATGACCGGTTCGGGCTTGGGTTGTTTTAGATGGGTGTTTTCTCATCATCCTGTTCATCCTGTAATCCTAAAAATCCTGTTCAAACGGCGCGGCAAGCCGCGCCGGGGTTTGGGGAAAATGTCCCTGTCATCCTGAGCGGAGCCGGACCGCAGCGTAGGCGGGGTCGAAGGACCTGGTGATGAGGGCTGATGGGACTGACATGATGCCGTGTCCTGTCCCAGCGAAGGAGATCCCTCACATGAATCCTTCATTAATACCGCGGCTAAGCAATTATCGGCGGCTTCGATTTTCCTCCTGCCAAATGATAACTGTTCGGGATGACTGGTTCGGGTTTGGGTTGTTTTAGATGGGTGTTTTCTCATCATCTTGTTCATCCTGTAATCCTAAAAATCCTGTTCAAAACGCAGTGAAGTAAAAATTTTAATGAGCAGCAAAAACTGTGCGGCCAATATCGGGAGCAATCAGTCTTTCGTGGCAGGATAGACTACGTGCCCGTCACACCCCGTCCCGCCTGCATCGGGGCTTTTACTACTGCAGGGGGAGTTTGTGTCTGCTTGCCGCTGGTGAATGCTTTCCAGGGGCCACCCCTCTCAAGAGGGGAATTTGCACATCCTAAATAATAACAGCTTCATAAGCTTTAAAAAACTTGGCAATTTATTCTCATCATCCTGTTCATCCTGTAATCCTAAAAATCCTGTTCAAACGCAGCGGGGCGGTGTAGGCTTCTCCTTGAAAATCTATCCAAATCCTAAATAACCGCGTTTCCCACATGCCTAAGCCGGGCGCAATTAATCCGGTTCATCTTCCTGCGGTTCACCTTTAATTCCGTATTTTCAGGGCGTGAATTTCGGGGCATGCTACCGGGTTTATCGCGATAACCCCTTTTGTCCCCGCTCAATATTTGATTCAACACCCTTTTTTTAATGCTGAGGAAGGTCACCCGCGCCAAGCGTCCACGGTTTGCCGTCCTTACGCACACAACTTACTTAAATCTATTTCGAGGTATTCTTTTTATGTCAGATCCCCAAAAAACGCCATTTTACGACATTCACGAGCAGGCTGGTGCGAAGCTGATTGATTTCGGCGGTTTTATGATGCCGGTGCAGTATTCGGGTATAAAGAAGGAGCACGAGGCCGTGCGCAGCAGTTGTGGGATGTTCGATGTGTCGCACATGGGTGAGATTTTTTTCACCGGACCCAACGCGCTCGCGGCAGTACAGCATATTACCGTGAATGATGCTTCCAAGCTTGTGCCGGGCAAGGCGCAGTATTCAGCCATGTGTTACGAGAACGGCGGTATCGTTGATGATCTGCTCGTTTATATGCTCGATACCGACCGCTATATGCTGGTTGTGAATGCCTCCAACAAAGACAAAGACCTCGCATGGATGCTTGCCAATAATCCGCACGGGGCGGAGATCGCGGATGCTTCCGACGATACCTGTCTGCTTGCAGTGCAGGGACCGAAGTCAGTTGAGGCGCTGCAGTCGCTCACAGATGTGGATTTGAGCGCAATCAAATTCTACACCTTCACGCAGGGGCGTTTTGCCGGTTTTGAGGACATCATTCTTTCCGCAACGGGCTACACGGGCGAAAAGGGCTTTGAAATTTACTTCGACCGGAAGAAAGCCGATCCTGCGCAGGTTTGGCACGCGATTCTGAAATCCGCGGAAGCTGCCGGGGTTGAACTGCTGCCTGCCGGACTCGGCGCGCGCGATACGCTCCGTCTCGAGATGGGCTATGCCCTCTACGGCAACGACATCACGCAGGACACCCATCCGCTTGAAGCAGGTTTGGGCTGGATTACCAAATTTGCGAAGGGGGATTTTGTCGGGAAGGCTGCCCTGCTTGATGCCAAAGAAGCAGGCATTAGCCGTCGTTTGGTGGGCTTCATCACCGAAAACAAGCGGGACATCCCGCGTAACGGCTACCGGATCCTGGATGCAGAAGGCGCGGAAATCGGCTTTGTGACGAGCGGCACGCAGTCCGTTACCGAAGTAAAAGGTATCGGCATGGGCTATGTGAAGACAGATTTTGCGGCCAACGATACGCCCATCTTTATTGAAATCAGGGGGAAAGCTGTTCCGGCTACCGTCTCCAAGTCGCCTTTCGTGAAGAAAGCCTGATTTTTTTGCCGGAGCGGGGCGGATAATTCGTAAATTCCGCCCCGCAAATGTTGCGGTACTTTCATGCTGTGAAAAAGGTCAGCCTGACTTTTTTCGGGTCATCCCCATGAACTAAAGATTTATCAGACTATCTCATTAATGCGAAATACCCCCGATGTTTTTGCAACCGGGCGTGCCTTTAGCGAAGATGAAGTGAAAGGCAAAACCGTAGTTGTGATTGATGTGCTCCGCGCAAGCTCGACCATTGTAACGGCCCTTCATAATGGCGCAAGAGGCGTTATTGCTGTTGAAGATATGGGTGATGCAACCCGTATTGCCCAAAACCTGGATTCAAGCAGCTATTTGCTGTGCGGCGAACAGGGCGGTGTAAAAATTGAGGGCTTCCATCTCGGCAATTCCCCCTTTGAGTATGAAGCGGATGTGGTAAAGGGGCGCACGCTTATTTTTAATTCTACCAACGGCACCCCTACGCTTGTGCGCTGCAGTGGGGCGAAGGAAGTGATCATCGGGTCTTTTCTGAATGCCGGCGCCGTAGTTGAGCGCCTGCGGGAGACGACACGGGAAATCCTGATTGTCTGTTCCGGCTGGAAATCGCGGCTCTCTTTTGAAGATATGCTCTGCGCCGGCTATCTGCTGCATACCTTCATTGGTGCAGATTTGCCGGATGACGCTCCCGACGGCGCGCAGCTTGCGGATGCCTTGTACAAACAGTACGGCGGCAACCTTGTGGCTTCGGTTGAGCGGAGCAATCACGGTAAGCGTCTCGCGGGACTGGGTTTTGAAGCCGATATCCCGTACTGCTGCACCATTGACAAGTCCAATGTTGTGCCTGTCCTGATGGACGGGCTTTTTGTCCCGGCCTCTTAAGGCTGAATCTGCCGCTTTTTTTACCTGAAGTGCCGGTCGTCTGCCAAAAGCGGACGGCCGGCATTTTTTTCTTTTGTAGGGGGATGTGCTTCCGGTTCGGACATGCTTCAGTTTTTGGCACTGATCATTCGTATATTTGAAGCTGTGCAGAAAAAGAGGGTGAGCCGCCCGGGAAAACACAAAGCTGATCTAATAAAATCAAAGAGTTAATGGCAAGCAAACGTGCAACCAACGGAAGGAAGTCATCGCCGTCGAAATCGCCGGGGAAGAACGGGGCCGGTGTGAAGCGAAAAAAAGAAATCCTGGGTGTACTGATGATGTCCGTAGCCCTGCTGCTGGGCCTGAGCATTTTCAGCTACAACATGGCTGATGACAGCGTGCTGCAAAATTACAGTTTTACCGAGCTGCTGAACCTCAGCCAAACGCCGGCTACGCAAATCACCAACTGGCTGGGCCCGGTTGGCGCGGTCATTTCAAATTTCCTGGTGTATTCTCTCTTCGGCTATACGACCATCGTGCTGCCCGGCCTGCTGCTCAAGTACGGCTGGCTGATTTTCCGGCAGCAGCCGCTGGCCCAATTTCATAAGCGCGCGTTTTATCTTTTTCTGGTGATGCTTACCATATCGGCCCTTTTTGGGTGGTTTAATGAGCTCACGGGTACCCCTTCCCATGCGTTCGCCGGCGTACTTGGTATTAATTTTTCTGGTTTTCTGATCGCCCTCACTGCAAACTGGGGCTCAGGTATCATTTTGTTTACAGCGCTGATTGCCGTACTGCTGCTCATTCTGGATGGTGACATACAGGTTACCATCGACCGGATGCGTCAGGCGGGGGAGCGTCTAAGGCACCGTTTGGCGGATTGGAAGGCGGCACGGGCGGAAGCGGCGGCTGCACGCAAAGCTGCGAAAGCCGAAGCGGAAGCTGAAGCAGAAGAGGAATACGAGGAAGATGATTTCGAAACCGAAGCTGAGGAGCTGTCCGGAAGCCCATCCCCCGAAAAAAAACATGGTGCTGCTGAAAATGCGAACCGTAATAACGGGGCAACCGGCAGGGCAGGAAGTGAAACCCAATGGCCGACCTTTAAGGATGAGGATGAACTTGCGCGTGAAGGTGAGCATGAGTCGCTTTCCGGTGAGCAGGACGAATGGTTCGATTCGGCCGAAACAGGTGAGACGCCCGAGCAACGCCGTCGTCGTATAGCGGAAGAGGAGCGTCAGGAGCTGATCAGCCGACCACCGCGAGCCATTATTGAAAAAGACCCGCAGCACGGAAAGGAAGGGAAAGTGTCGGCTGCCGGGGATCAGGACGAGGCCGAGTTCACCATCATTCGCGGGGCAGAAGAGGAAAAAGCTTCAGATCACGAGCTGCGCAAGGCACGGGAAGAAGCGTCGCGGCCGCGCATACGGTACCGCTATCCGGATCATAGCCTGCTCGACGACGCCCCGCCCCGCAACATGCAGGTGACTGATGAGGAGGTCAATCAGAACAAGCAGATCATCACAGAAAAGCTGCAGCTGCACGGCATCAGCATTCTCAAAATTGAAGCCATCATCGGTCCGACGGTTACGCTGTATGAGCTTTATCCCGCCCCGGATGTCAAAATCAGCAAGATTGAAAGCTACGCCAACGACCTCAAAATGGCGATGGCAACACACGGGCTGCGCATCATTGCGCCCATTCCGGGCAAAAGCGCGGTCGGCATTGAGGTGCCCAACCGCAACCGCGAAACCGTGCACATCAAGGATCTGATCTACACCAAAAAGTTCAGCGAAACCAAGATGACGCTGCCGGTGGCCTTCGGGAAAACCATCGAAAACGAAGTGTTTATGCTCGATCTCACCAAGCTGCCGCATCTGCTGATGGCCGGTGCTACAGGCTCAGGGAAATCGGTCGGGATCAACACCATCATCACCTGTCTGCTGTTCAAGGTGCATCCGGAGAATCTGAAATTCGTGCTCATTGATCCCAAGAAAATCGAGCTTGCGCTTTACCGCAACATTCAGAATCACTACCTCGCAACCCTGCCTGATGCCGATGAGCCCATCATCACCGACACCTCGCAGGTACAGCTGGTACTCAACAGCGTGTGCAAAGAGATGGATGAGCGCTACGAGCTGCTGAAGATGGCCATTGTGCGCGATATCAAGGCCTACAATCAGAAGTTCGCGGACGGGGCGCTCGAAGAAGATCTGGGTCACCGGCATTTGCCCTACATCGTAGTCGTGATTGATGAGCTGGCAGACCTGATGATTACGGCCGGAAAAGGCATTGAAGAGCCGATTGCGCGTCTTGCACAGCTGGCCCGGGCGGTCGGGATTCATTTGGTTGTGGCAACGCAGCGGCCCTCGGTGAATGTCATTACGGGAACCATCAAGGCGAATTTCCCGTCCCGCATTGCCTATCGGGTGGCTTCGAAGGTAGATTCGCGCACCATTCTGGATACCATGGGCGCGGATCAGCTCGTTGGCAAGGGCGATATGCTCTACACCGGTGGTGCCGGCATGGTGCGGGTTCAGAACGCATTTGTGGCTACGGAGGAGGTGGAGCGTATCAATGCGTTCATCGGTGCGCAGCAGGGATTCGGCGGTCCGTTTTTCCTGCCGCGCATGGATGACGATGAGGATAACGGCGGCGGCCTGCCCGAGAAAAGCGAGCGGGATGAGCTGTTTGAGGACGCAGCCCGTGTGGTTGTGATGCATCAGCAGGGTTCGGTTTCTCTGCTGCAGCGGCGCCTCAAACTCGGCTACAACCGCGCCGGACGCCTGATCGATCAGCTGTATGCTGCTGGCATTGTGGGGCCTTATCAGGGCAGCACGGCCCGGGACGTACTCATCCCCGACGAGGTCACCCTCGAGCAGCACCTGCAGGATCTCGACAGTTAGCCTCAAGCACCCGAGCTACCCGGAAACCCATCACCCTGGAGAAAAAAAATGCACATATTTACCGCCTTTATTTGGATGATCTGGCCCCTGTTCTGGTACGGGGAAACCTATCTGCCCGCGCTGTTCGGGCCTGCTGCGCCGTTTGCGACGGAGGCGACAGCGGTCGTCATTCCTGCGTCCGAAGCCGCCGATACCCCTATGGTCCTTGCCCGTCTGGGCGAACGGATTCAGGCGGGTGAGGTCTTCACGGCGCGCATGCAGCACCGCTTCCTCGACGGCTTCACGCAGGAGGAAGTAAGCAGTGAAGGGCAGGTGTGGGTCGGGGCGGACAGCTACAAAATTGCAACCGACACGCAGCTGATCAGCGTGGAAGGGCGGGTCTCAACCGTGCTCAATATTCAGCCAAATCAGCTCATCATCAGTCAGTACACTCCCGAAGAGGACGACTTTGCCCCCTCCCGTTTTTTGGGTTCCTATCAGGATCGCTTCACGGTCAGCCGGGTAGAGGAGGAGGGCCGGTTTACCGTTGTTACCCTGGTGGCAACGGATCCCTTTGAGCTGATCACCCTGGCGCGTATCACCCTGGATACCAACAGCCTGCTGCCGCACGAAATGTATGCCGAAGACCTGAATGAAAATCAGTTCTTTATCACTTTTGAAGACGGCGCGCTGACCGAAGCAGCGGAGGATACCTTCCGCTTTACCTGGCCTGAGGCGGCTGAAATTATTGATCTCAGGGAGTAAAGCAGCGGCTTGAAGCGGAACATTCTTAATATGGTTCTAAGCGTGCTGGTCGGAGGCCTCTTCCTCTGGCTGGCGCTTCGCAATCTCGATATTAATGAAGTTTGGGCGTATATCCGGCAAATGAACTATGGCTGGATTGCGCCCTATTTTTTAGTCGCGGTGCTCAGCTTCTGGTTCCGTTCGGAGCGCTGGAAGCTGCTGATGGAAGCCGACCGGCCCGGCCTTCGTAAGGCCAATCTGTTTACGGGCGTACTGCTGGGCTATGCGGTGAACTATGCCATCCCCCGTGCCGGTGAGCTTAGCCGCACCATTTTTCTGGCCAAAAAAGAAAACATGAGCAGCTCGGCCGTCTTGGGTACGGTCGTGCTGGAGCGCATCATCGACCTGCTCGCTATGCTGCTTATGCTGATCCTCATCATCTTTTTTGTGGTGAGTGACCGCGCAACGATGGACGCGCTCTTTGGTCCGCAGCTGTACCTGTTATTGGATGAACTGCGGAGTCCGCTCATATTCACCGGCATCCTGCTTGCCGGGCTTGCGTCCCTCTTTTTACTGTGGCAGGCTGTCCGCTACATCCTCGACAAACGCAGGCGTGATCTCGATGCCGGTCTCGAAAGTGCGGGGCTGCGCAAAATTGTGTACACCTTTACGGACGGCATCACATCGGTTCGCAAACTGCGGCGCTGGCCCCTTTTTCTGGCTTACACAGCAGGCATCTGGATCAGCTACGGACTGCTGACCTACATCCCTTTTTACGCTTTTGGCATGGCCGAACAGTTCGGGCTTGGCCTGCGTGAGGCGTTTAGTGTGATGGTGATTTCGACCATTGGCGTAGTGCTGCCCTCGCCGGGGGGGATTGGTACCTATCACTGGTTTGTGAGTCAGAGCCTATATGTGCTCTACGCAGTGCCGGCGGTTACGGGCGTCGCATTTGCTTTTATTACGCATATCGGAATGTTTGCGGTTGTAATGCTCGTAACGCCCGCGGCCTGGTTTTTTACCCTGCTGCGAAAATCGGATTCAAATAACACCGCTTGAAAAAGCTTTTCAAAAACCGGCAAAACCGCACGCAAGCCCGAATTATTCTGTATTTTTGACCGCTGACCGCTGACCGCTGACCGCTGACCGCTGACCGCTGACCGCTGACCGCTGACCGCTGACCGCTGACCGCTGACCGACTCAAATCCCTTTTCCGTTCTATCAGACTTTTTTTTGATTTTTATGAGACTCCATTTCCCGCTTCTGCTGCTGTTTGTTTGCACGCTTTTCTTTGCCCCTGAGGTTTTTGGGCAAACACAGGATACCCGTGACGATCGCGCGGCTTTGCTGCCCGACATTGACGCACAGGATATCGAAATTCGCGGGGATTTCCGGGCGCGTTTTCCGGGCATTTCGCGTCAGCCTATTTTGGGGTTCAGCCCTACGCCGCGGGTGTTTCGGATTGATCCCAACCGGCTGCCGTTTATGGAGACGCCGGAAGAAGTGATGGCATCTTTCCCGCTTTCGCAGCTGGAACCCAATCTTGGACCGGAGCGCCAACTTACGGAAATACCGCAGCAATCCTTGCTGTATGCTACGGCTGGCTTCGGAAATTATGTGAGTCCTGAAGCAAAAGCGTACTTCAGCCTGCCGCTTAGCGATCGCATGCGCCTGAGCGGCAATTTGGACTGGCTGTCCTCCGAAGGGCATTTAGAGGAAGGAAGCGTTGCCGGTGCCTTTCGCCGGGCGCAGGGGGAAGCAACATTAAGCACCCGCCTCACGACCAACGGAAACCTGCTGGCATCGGTCCGCGGCAGGTCTGATTTTGCTGATCTGCAGGACCGCCTGTTTAATACGGTGCCCATCGATTTGTATGTAATTGACGGGAGAAGTTCATTCGATAAGCTGGGCGCGAGTCTGGGTTGGGTGAGTCAGCGGAGTGTTCACGACCGGTTTGAGGCCTTCGTTCACTACGACCGAAGTACATTCGAAAGTTCCGCAGAACGCGAGCGTTTCAGGCCGCGAACGGGCTACAGGGCCGAAGCGGACGAACACCGCTTTGGGGCACAAAGCGCCTTTTCATGGGCGGGCAGACAAATTGGTCATGTGTTCCTTGTTGAAGCCGAATTCGACGCTGCTTTATATGAAACAAAGGCGGGTTGGTTCACCGACGTCCCGCTTGCCGATAAACTGGAGCGGGACTGGTTTGTTGCCGGTGCTGCCGCCTACTGGCAAAACGAGCTCTTCACCGGCGACCGCCTGAAAGCCGGGGTTCGCTTTTTCTCAGGGCATGATCCGGTGCAGGAAGCGACCTTCATGGTGTATCCCTATGTGAACTGGCAGTACCGGCGAACCGGGTCACTTGAGATGGAAGCGGAGGTGTCCGGATACATGCGGAATAGTGGTCTTGAGCCGCTTGTAAAAGGTAACCGGACGCTTGCGGTGCCTAACAGCCTGCAAAACGAGCGCACCTTTTATGGGAATTTTCAGGCAAGCTACCGTTTTGATGCCCTAATAACCGCTACGGCCGGTTTGCACGCGGCCTACACCCTGCGTCCGGTTATGTACGCCCCTAATGCGCAGTTTGACGGAAGCACGAGCTGGGTTCAGCCGGAAGACTTATTCCTGATACGTCCCTCCGTCGGGGCCGCTTTAAACCTGAGGCCGCGCCTGCTCACGCTTTATGCCGACGCGCACTACAACATCACGGAAATGAGCAAAGCGGCAATCCCAACGGCAGCTGATACCGATACATTTGCCGGACTTGAAAACTACAGAATCACCGCCGGGGTACGCTCAACACCTTTTGAGCATGCAAACATCAGTCTTTGGGCCGATCTGATTGGCACGCGAAAAGCCCTTGTTGCTGAAACCGCTGGTGACGGTTTCTTTTACCGAAATACCGGCAGTGTATTTCTGCTCAATGCACGGGCTGAATACCGCATAGACGGAAGGATTGGCTTTTACCTGAAAACCCTTAACATGCTGAATCAAAGTTACGAGATATGGGATGGTTATCAGGAGCGGGGGATTCAGGTATTTGGCGGACTGTCGGTCAGGCTTTAGTGCCTACGATTCGTCAGGAAACTTATTTATTGACAAAGCGATCATTTAAACCGACTTAGCCCTTTGCTTAACGCACGGGGCTGTAGATGCGGCGCCTAACGGCCTCCAAATAATATAATAGGCCCCCGCTTAAATTGAAATCAGCTGTCCGGAAAATCAGCTGTGTGCCGGCAGATAAGTTAAAGCAAATTTACTCATTAAATTTTGAAAATAGTGCCGTCAAAGGTTTATCTTCATTAACTTAGCGTGCTATCAAAATATGTCCGTTTGCATCAAGCTTAATTACAGCTTACGCCTTACCATTTATGCTAAAAGAAAGAATATACAGATCCTTAGCTGCTGAGATCAGAAACAAAGTCTTAAGAGAAAACAGGGCTTCGGTTGCCGGGCTGGGGCTGTTCGAACTGGAACGTAAGCAGGCAAAGGAAGAGGTTAAAGACGGGGAGGTTGTCATTCTGCCCCCTGTAAACCGGCTTAAGTTCTCCTATACATCTGAAATAGATGATATTGTTTTTTTTGAATCGCAGGCCGACCGGGTAGCCGGGGAGGCAAAGGCGAGCCGGCCGTTTACGGCGCAGGTGTTAAAAGAATTTTTTGCACAAGTTGAGCACTTACAGCCCGGAGAATATGTGCAGGCTGCGGGTTTAGGCGTTTTTCTTCATAAAAACGGGGAAGTTTCTTTTATACCCGACGATACCCTTGCACGAGAGGTAAACTATGAGTTTGCAGGTCAGCTTGCGGTGCGCATGAAAGAAGGGCGTCCGTCATATTTTATGCCCAAAACAGCTACGCCTGAACAGATGCTGGCGGGGTTCGCCAATGTTACCGATCGTCCGGTGCCTGTAAAAGCTAAGAAAGATCCAAAAACTGAAGATACGGCACAGGGTAAGGCCTCTGAGGCAGCAGCGCCCGATCCGAAAGACCCCAAAGCAGCAGCTAATGAAGAAGCTGCAGCCCATGTGAGCGAAACTCAAACCAAGGGCGGTGATGATAATGAACCATCTGCGCCAATTTCAAAACCCATGGCTTCCCCTGTTCCGCCGGGTGACGGGCCGGGAAACAGAGACAGGCGGCGGAAAAAGAAAACACCAAAGCCTGCCGAAGACCTGATCTTTTTTGAGGAAGATTTCCCTGAGCCGAAGCGAAGAGAACAGTCCCTCACCCTGTTTAATAAGGTTGCGGCTGCTACCTCAGTTCTTATTCTCCTGGTGATTGTGGTCTATCTGCTCAATATTTATGACGTCCTTAGTTTTGGGTCAGACAGCAGAACCGTGCGTACGCAGCCCTTTGCTGATGTTGAGGCACCCATGCTGCGTTCAGGATCAAACAGCGCTCTGGAACGGGAAATTGAACGCTCACGGCAGGAAATCCGGCAGACCGGGACAGCACAGCCGCAGGGCACCGCGGAAGCGGACCAAACGGCAAGCACAACTACACCCGATCCTGATCCACGGGAGGGAACGGCTGCAGACACAGAAATTCTGCCTGAGGGAGGGGGCGAAGACCTGCCTGAAGCACAGGATATATTCGTACCAGAACCACCTCCGCAACCCGAGATAGCCGCTGCTGATCCAGCGCCTGATTTCGGACTGACAGGGCAGATACAATCGTTTGATGTACGCCCTTTTGGTATTGTGCTGCACTCACTTGCATCTGAAGCGCTCGCGCTCGAAGAAAAAGCCAATTTTCAGGCTCAGGGCTTGCGCACTGTAATTTACCCGATTACAGACTCTGGTGGCGACACAAGGTGGCGGGTTTCGGTTGGTCAGTTTGAAACCATTGAACATGCCCTCGAAGCCGCGCAGCTGCTTGACGAGCCGTGGCGATCCAATAATTTTATTTCACGGCTGCCTGCAGAGTAAGTGCATACCTTATGTCAGGCCCGTGCGTTAGCCCGTGAGCAGATATGGGGTTAAGAGTGACTGTAGATGCCTGACTACGGCAAAACTTTGGCAGCTTCACCTGAGACCAACTGTTCGTTGTGGGTTCATGCAGGCGCCTCTGCAGCGTTTTTGAATAATCCGGTCTCACAATCATTTCAGTGTAAATTGCCTTATATTTGCGGCTTCTGTGTACATGGACAAACGCTACAATCAAATTTCAGAGACCTTTCTCATTTTTTAGTTCCTTATGATTCTTAATGCAGCCTCACCGGCCTTCCTTTTTGCAATAAGTCTGCTTCAATCCGCTGATGAAAATGCTGATGTAACCCTGCCTGCACAACTTTCCGAAGATGGCGGCATGTCGCTGCTGCAGCTGCTGATGCAGGGTGGGTATGTGATGATCCCCATTACGATTCTGTCCTTCGTGGCTATTTATGTAATTGCAGAGCGCTGGAAGTTTCTGAAAGGATGTGTGATGCCGGCTGCCCCCTTTCTTAAAGCTGTTGAAGACATGCTTAGAAACGGGGAAACACGGGCCGCCCTGAATCATTGTGAACAGGTTGATAAGCCCCTTGGTCGTATTCTGAAACAAGGTATTTCACGCCTGGGTCGTCCTATAGCTGATATTGAGGAAGGCATCAAAAACGCCGGTAAAAAGGAAATTTTTATGATGGAGAAGCGCATGGACTGGCTGGCGACCATTGCCGGTGTCGCGCCGCTCATCGGTTTTTTGGGTACCGTAACGGGGATGATTCAGGCCTTTATGCAGATTCAGTCGCTGCAGGGTAATGTTAATCCCAGTGTGCTTGCCGGTGGTATTTGGGAGGCCCTTGTTACAACAGCTGCCGGACTCGCGGTCGGTATCTTTGCCTATTTCTTCTACAACTACCTGCTGAGCCGCATCAACCGCATGGTTTTCGAGCTTGAGATGGCGACCACTGAATTTATCGAGCTGCTTCAGAAACCGGCCAAAAAAGAGAAAGCAGCCGAAAAACCCCGTGATTTTGTAGCGCGATGAATTTCCGTTCTGAACATGAAGCCAAAAAGCCGCTCTCGGTTTTTACCCTTTCTTCGCTGACGGATATAGTACTTTTGTTGCTGATTTTCTTTCTGCTTACTTCATCCTTTGTTACCAATTTTGGAATCCGGGTGAATGTGCCCCGCGCGGAAAGCAGTGCACAGGTACAGCAGCAGTTTGTGAACGTAGCAATCACGCCGCAGGGAGAGTTTTTTCTGGATGGTGAGCGGGTTGCCCGCGAGCAGCTTGCGGTTCAAATCAGGGCCTTGCAGCAGCAAAGCGGGGTTACTTCACTCGTTATTAGAGCAGACCGCGACGCAACGGTTGATGACGCCGTGCATGTGATGAATATCGCCCAAAGCCTGAGCATGTCTGTGCTGATGGCAACCGAGCGGACGTTCCGCTGAGTCATCGGCTTCGGTCAGCACAGCCGGAGCATTTGCTGAGTCACCCTTTATTTTGACTCCTATGAAAGATTTTTTTGAAAAGCTGTTTAATAGAGAAATCACGCAGGAAGAGCGTTTCGGGCTTGGTGTAAGCGTTGCAGCGCACCTTGTGCTGATTTTGCTGGCCTGGCTGATTTTTAACCCCGAACCCGAACAGGACCGCATTGCGCTGATGGAGGTCACCCTTGGTGAGTTCGCGCAGGGCGCCCCGGTACCGCGCGCACCTGAACCCGAGCCTGAGCCTGTGCGACCGGAACCTACCCCCCCGCCGCCCCGGCCGACACCTGTGCCCCCGGCAGAAGCTACTACGCCGGTTGAGCTGCCGCAACAGCCGGAACCGGTAGTCAGTGAAGAGGTGATTGTGAGTCCGCCGGTCACGGAGATTGAGCCTGAGGTTATTCCGGAACCGGAGCCAGAGCCTGAACCCGAGCCCGAACCGGAACCGCTGCCTGAACCGGAACCTGAGCCCGAACCCGAAACAGAGCCTGATCCGACGCCGGAGCCCCGTCCGCGTGCAGGGTCGCTGATTAGCGGTCAGCCTGACAACCGTACGCAGGACGCGCAGCAGGAGGGCAGCGCGCGTGACCCAGACCGTTCGGCTCCCTACATTCTCGACTGGGAGGGTGACATCAGCCGGCAGCCGCAGGTGAATCCGCTGCCGAGATACACCGTTGATGTGGAAGGCGTTATCACGGTGCGTTTTGCCGTTCGGCCGGATGGTACCGTTGCTTCGGTCACGCCGCTGCGGCGTACCGATCCGCAGCTTGAAAATGAGGTCATCCGTACGGTTCGAAACTGGCGGTTTAACCGGCTGCCGTCCGGCGTACCGCAGGAGGTGCAGCACGGTACCGTGACCTTCCGCTTTGTACTTGACTAATCACAGGCAATAAAAAAAGGAGACTTGATCCCGCTGGGAATGCAGGTCTCCTTTTTTTGTTGGATGGGGTGAAACATTTCCCTACATGAATTTAACTGCTTTCAAAAAGAATGAGTCCCAAAACCAAATCTGCAGTTGCCCTTATCATCGCGCTTGCACTGCCACAGCTTGCGGGTCTGCTGGGCGCGATCGCTACAGCGGATTCCGTCTCAACCTGGTACGTTGATGAGCTGAACAAGCCGGCTTTCACGCCGCCCGGTTTTGTGTTTCCGATCGTATGGCCGCTGCTGTACCTGTTCATGGGCATTGCAAGCTGGCAAATCTGGAAAACGCTGGGCGATCATCCCCTGGCCCGGAGAGCCCTTTGGCTGTACGGCATTCAGCTGCTGCTCAACACCCTGTGGTCGTTTCTGTTTTTCG
This sequence comes from Cyclonatronum proteinivorum, assembly GCF_003353065.1. GTDB lineage: Bacteria > Bacteroidota > Rhodothermia > Balneolales > Cyclonatronaceae > Cyclonatronum > Cyclonatronum proteinivorum. Next base: position 1,697,517 of record NZ_CP027806.1, read on the forward strand.
GGCTGCGTATGCCGGGACTCGCTTTTGCGGAAATCCTGCTGCTTTGGTTGTTCATCGCCCTTACGATGGCCTACTTCTTCAAGATCAGGCGGTCGGCAGGATGGCTGTTCGTGCCCTACCTGCTGTGGGTGAGTTTTGCCACTGTGCTGAATGGCACGATATGGTGGATGAATTAGCCCGAAGCGCCAAACAAAAAAGCAAGGCGCCCCTGCCGATTTGGGGTTTCACAATCTGCCACAGCTGACAGTGATGTGCACGGAGTTTCCCCCAAAAAATAAAAAGGCCTGACCTGGCAGGGAGTCGGTAGTAGGGGGGAGTTTTACGTTTTGGTACTTGCGTGTCTTATCATTGCCCGAACTGCTTCGAGGCTGCTTTCGAGGGCGCCGTGCACGGACTGATGGTGACCGCGGGTGTTCATGGCTTCGCCGGCGAAGTAGAGCCGGTTTGCGAGGGGACGGGCGGCGATGAAGCGGGCGTTGGCCATGCCGCAGGTGCTGTAGGAGTAGCCGCCGCGAATCCATGGGTGCGCGGTCCAGTTTTGGATGTGCGCGTCTTCGAAAAGCGGGGTAGCTTTGCCGTCGTACATTGTGTCGAGTTCGGTGAGGAGGGCGCTGATCATGGCTTCGTCGCTGTCAAGGGCGGCGATATTTTCGGCCTGATCGCCCATGAGGTAGGCGAGTAAAACGGGGGTGCTGCCTTGTTTGCCGTATTGCTCGTCGATGTAGGCCGCGCAGGTGCTGCCGCCGAAGGTGTTGGCTGCATAGAACCGCTCCCGGAATTTGAGGAAAACTTTGATGGCCGGTTCCATGCCGAGCTTCGAAAAGGCCTGCGTTTTGCTGAAGGGCAGCTCCGGACTGAAGCGTATATCGCCGGATTGCAGGATGGTGACGGGTACGGTGAGGATGACCGTGTCGGTCTGATAGGTGAAGCCTGAGCTGTCGGTGAGTACGACGCCTTCATCCCCGTAGGAAATGTGCGTGACCGGGCTGTTGTAGCGGATGAAATCCCTGACTTCTGCGAAGAGCTGCCGGTCGACGAGGTCGAAGAAGGTGTCGCGGAATTTGTAATCGGTGTCGCCGGAGCGCCAGTCTTCGAATTCGAGCACGTTGTAGTAGGCCGAGAGCTTGTCCGGAGAGGCCCCGAGGTCGCCGGCAAGTGCGGTGAGTATGCCGTCGTATTCGGGCCCGAGCCCCTGTTCGCGGGCGTGCTGCGTGAAGCTGATGTCGGGGAGGTCGTCTTCTTCAAACAGCCCGAAATCAAAGGGCGGTTTTTTGCTCAGGCTGCCGTTCATCCAGAACTGTTCTTTGCTGCGGTCGGCTTTGATTTTGGCGCCCTGTTCTTTTACCCATTTTCCGGCAATGCTTTTTTTGCCGTGCAGCCACTGTGCGCCCAGGTCGATGGGGTAGTCAGCGAAACCTTCGAGTTTGGCGAGACGTCCGCCGTATACCGCACTTGCTTCCAGAATTTGGAAGGGGATATTGAGCTGTCTCAGGAGCCATCCGGCGTACAAACCCGCAGCGCCGGCACCTACGATGGTGACACTCCCGCGGAAGGATTTTTCCCGAAGTTTTTTGAGGATTTTTTTGGGTTTCATAAAATGATGGAGGGCTGAATGGGGCGTTTGAAATGAAAAAAGGGCAGGAAGTCCTCGGAACATCCTGCCCTTTTTTGATGGGATGTTGGGATGCTTTTAGTCTTTCAGGTAGGTATCGAACCAATCGAGAACGCGTGCCATGAAGTCGAGCTGATGGGCACGTTCGAGCAAGCCGTGCGGCTGACGCGGATACAGGATGAGGTCGGTCGGGACTTCGCGCAGGCGCAGGAAGTTGTAAAGCTGAATGGCTTGTTCCGGATGTACGCGCTCATCGGCCAGACCGGTAGCGACGAGAATAGGCGTGCGGGCGTTTTCGAGATGGGCTACCGGCGAGCGGTCCCAGTACTGACCCATGTTGTCGAAAATGGAGAGATCCCAGTGTGTGTGCATCATTTCGACGGGGATATCGGTTGTGCCGGTGAAGGAAATCCAGTTGGAGAGGCCTGCGAAGGTGATCGCGGCTGCAAAGCGGTAGCTGTGCCGGGTGCCTGCCCAGGCAGAGAAGTAGCCGCCGTAAGAGGTGCCGGACATCCCGACACGGTCCGGATCAATCAGGCCTTTATCTTCGAGGAAGTCTATTCCGAGAAGGACGTCTTCGAATTCGCGTCCGCCCAGATCGCGGTGATTGGCCATGGTGAACCAGGAGCCCCGGCCCGCGCTGCCGCGGTAGTTGGGCATGAACACAACGTAGCCGTTGGCGGCCAGAAAATGCACGGGATACAGGGCGCGGGTATTCCAGCCGTCAAGGTCAACGCCTTCGGGACCGCCATGCGGCAGTACGGCCAGCGGATAGCGTTCGCCTTCTTCATAGCCTACGGGATACACGAGCACGCCTTCCATCCAGTGTCCGTCGGAGGCATACCAGCGAACGGTTTCCTGACGCCCCAGGCTGCGCTCACTCAGCCAGCTGTTGTGATGGGTGAGGCGGGTGAAGGTGCCGTTGCGGAAGCTGCCCACAAAAGCTTCACCGGGATGGGTGCGCTGATTGACCGCCGCGGCAAAGGTGCGGCCCCGTGCGTCGGGGCTTATGCCGCTGAAAATCTCCAGCTCACCGCCGGCAATGCGGCTGATACGTCCGCCGGTTGCGGCAATTTCGTTGAGCGTAGTGCGGGTGCTTTCCACGGCAGTGAACCAGATATTGCGGTTGTCTTTCCAGCCAATCCACTCAATGGTGCCGTGATAGTCGTCGGGGGTGATGTCGCGGACGTTGCTGCCATCGCGGTTCAGCACGAAAATGCGCTGCGGCAGCGGATCGCTGAACACCTTAGCGCCGAGAAAGGCGATCTGCGCGCCGTCCGGACTGTAACGGATGGCGCCGAGTTTTCCGGCCGTTTCGGTGAGCAGGCTGTGCGCACCGGTGTTCAGATTCACGCGGTGCAGCTCGCTGAACATGAGGTCGTAATCGGCCAGCGGGTTGGTTGTTTTACGTACGATGGCTTCGTCACCGTTCGGGGACACAGCGAAATCCTGCACGAGCCAGCCGTCAGGGGTGAGGGCGCGGGATTCCGGGGTGTCGAGGGGCTGCGCAAAGAGGCGGATGGCACGGGGGGCGTCACTGAAGACCATCATGTCGTAGCCCAGCGACCTGCGCTGCCGCTGTTCTTCTGTTTCTGCGTCGCGGGAGCGATAGATGAGGGTTGAGCCGTCGGCAGAGACGGCAAACTGCATGACGCCGGTTTCTGCGTTGGTGAGCTTCTCAAGGTTCTCAGCCGCTGCGTTAACAGCATAGACCTGCACCTGATTGCTGTGATCGGTGAGGCGTGCGGTAAAGGCAAGTCGGCCATCGGGCAGCCACTGCGGGGCTGAGGCGCTCTGCGGATGGGTGATGACCGGAACCGGATCGCCGCCCCCGGCAGCTACGATGAACAGCTCAACGGTAGAACGGGCACGGTCGGCGTCTTCAAGCGGCGGACGCGTAACGGTGTAGGCAACATGCCTTCCGTCGGGACTCATTACCGCTGCAGAAACGGTGCGTACGGCAACGACGTCTTCTGCGGAAAGTCCGGCATGTTGGGCCTGCAGCTGCAGCGTCGCAGATGGATGTGATACGGCTGTGCTCAGCAGGCCGATGAATAAAAGTGCCGGCAAAAACCGGAACAGAAAAGGGCTATATCGTTTCATGATGAAAGCTTTGGGTTCAGGGTTAACATCAATTCATTGAAAGAAAGGATACCGCAAACGGCAATATTGAAGCTGTAATATCTGCAAACCCGATCAGATACGGAAAGGAAACCGGTGTAAAATGACGTGAAGACAGTCTGAGGGATGCAAGGGAGCGCAATGCTCAAATACGGGCGGACGGTGTGCTGTCATCAGCTCTGTTCAGCTCCGTTCAGCTCCGTTCTCCAAAAGGTCATCAAGCTGTTGCAGGGCCGTTAGCATCTGATCAAGTGAAGCGGCTATTTCCTGCGCGCTTTCGTTTTTTTGTCGCAAGGCTGGTTGATACGGGCGAAAACCTGACTGACCTGCCGCGCTTCTTCGGCTTTGAACTGCCGGTAGGATTCCGAAATCTTGTAGCGGATATCGGGCAGCATGCGTCCCTGATTGACTTCAATAAGCTCCCGGATATTGTTTTTCAGGATGGACCGTGCCCGGTTTTCTCCGGCGATACCTAAGCACCCTGAGCATGCGTTTTTAGCTTCAACGTAGCCAGCGGGGATATTTCACTTCGTGGGAATCGCTACGCTCGGTGCACTTCGTGGGAATCGCTACGCTCGGTGCGCTGCGCGGGAATCGCTTCGTTCAGTGCGCAGTCTTTACACCACACCCAGATTAGGGCTACCGGTGTTTTCGCTAAGACAAAATTAAACAGACGCTTAGCAAATAAATCCTGTTTAATTGTGAATAATGGGGATTAAATCGTTTGTATGTATGAAAGTTGAATGCCAAGATAACAAGGCTGCAGCGGAGTTCGAAAATCAGGACTGCCTGCATTTCGGAATGCCGGTATGGCGACTTATGCGGGTTTTGTTAAGTCAATGTAATACAACATCCTGCCGGAAGGGCTGAAAATTTTGATTGAATCCCAACAGCGTCTGAGCGATAGTGTAATACGATTTCATGCAAAAAAATTGCACAAATTCAGACGGTAAATACTTGCAATACTTAAAGTTAGCGTAGTTTTTTCTATGAAAGAGCGAAGCGCTTTGCTATCTTGAAATTATCACATTTATTCATACTAAGACGCAAATGTTATGACCTTTGAAATCATTATTGTAATTGTCGGAGTTGTTCTTGTGCTTCCCGCTATTTTTGGGGCTGTAAGAAGCGGGGGTGAAGGTAGCAGCGGGCCGTTTAGCCCAACACTGATGATTGTTCTCGGAATTTTGGGCGTCGGGCTTATGCTCTACGGCGGATTTTCATACGGTATCGTAACCCAGCAGGGACAGATGGAGCGGGTTGCAACAGCCGGACAGCTGCAGGTAGATTTTCCGGTGCAGCGCGTTCAGATCACATCCCCGCTTGAAGGCGAAGCCGTGCCTTGCCGCGTTCTGACTATGGGGGTTTATCCGGAAGGACACGACAAAGATATCTGGGTGTTGCTGCGGCCGTCAGATAACATGCTCTACCCGCAGTCGGATCACACCAACACTTCCTTCAAGCGCAACGGCGAATGGCAGGTTATCACCCGATACGGCGGTTCACTCGATGAAGCCTACGACGTGATCGTTTTCGAAGCCGACGCAGAAGCTTCTGCCTTTTTCTCAGCAACCATCGAAGAGTGGAAGGCAAACCTGTTCTTCCCCGGTCTCACAGAGGAAGAACTCCCTGCAGGCGCTACCGAGCTTGACAGCATTACCGTAACCCTTGCCGAAAACTGCCGCGGCGTATTCTAAGCACTGTTTTTTCAGGCTGTGCCTGAGCTTTAGACTTACTTTCATCATTACAAAAATCCCCGGACACCGAGCATCTCCGGGGATTTTTTTTGGAAATGCCCTGTCAAAGAAAGGCTACAGAGTTGCGATTTTCTTGAAGCGTTTCCCAAATTTGAGTAAGCGCAGCTTTTTACTAAGCTAAATTTAAACTAACATTTAGCCCGCATTATTCACCAAGAAATTTTCTTGCTGGCAAGGCGAAGCTGAAAACTCAGCGGAAGGGTACCCAAGTACCCTGAGCATGAGTTTTCAGCTTCAACGCAGCCAGCGAGGAAATTTCGCAGTCTTTAAACCACACCCAAATTTGGGCTACCGCTGTTTTTCACTAAGTCGACATTAAACTTGCATTTAGCAAATTAATTCTGTTTAATTGTGAATAATGCGGGTTAGGTCATCAAACCCTTTCATCGTGAATAATGCGGCCTAATAAGTGTGTCCGTTTCCGGCTCACACCAAAAAAGAAACCCGCAGTAACGGACGCTTGGGTCTGTCGCTGCGGGTTTTTTGTAAGGGAAGATTCCGCTTCCGGCTTATTACTTCAGAAGGGTGAAGGTCCGGCTCAGGGTTTGGCTGCCGCTTTGCAGGCGGTAAAGGTAAATGCCGCTCGAGAGGTGTGAAGCGTCGAAGCGGACTTCATGCGTGCCGGCGGCCTGTTGCCCGTCAACCAGCGTTGCGACGAGCCGGCCGGTGAGGTCGTACACGTTCAGGCGTACTTCTGCGGCTTCCGGCAATTCGTAACGGAAGTTGGTTGACGGATTAAACGGATTGGGATAATTCTGATACAGCGCCATGCGTGCCGGTACATCCGTCTCGGGCTCTGTGTGCGTCGGGCTGAAGTAGGCGATATTGTCGAAGAACCAGGTGAAATCCGTGCTACCGTCGCCGGGGGTGCCGAGATCAAAAATAAGGACGATGTTGTCGTACACCACAACCGGGTCGGCTTCGCTCAGGTTGAAGGTCAGCTCGGTCCACTCACCCGATAAGGGTATGGTTTGATTGACTTCAAATGCGAGTGATGGGTCCGCGGCGTTTTCAATTTTAAAAAGGAGCGTCGTATTGTCGCGCGGTGCCCATACCTGAATGGTGACTTCCCGCTCGATATCGAGGGGTTCATCAAGCGGAATCAGGGAGCCGCCCCAGGGTGCGCCGTCGTTTTTGACCATCTGTCCAACCCGTGCCGTAGTGTTGATACCGCTGGGATCGTGATTTTCAATGACGGTGCTCACACCGCCGTCGAAGTTCACAAAGTGATTGTCCCAGTCGATGGTTTCGTTGTCGAAACGAATGGGCAGGCGTACTTCCGTGTCGGGGATTTCCCCGGCTATTTCGGCCCGAAGTTCGCGGGCCGGGACTTCCATCGAAAATCCGTCTGAGAAGCTGACGAGCCGCGGACTGTTGCCCGCATTATAGGCGACATAGCTGCGCTCTCCCGCTTCATTGGTGAACACACCATAGGTTGGGATGTCCGCGGAGACCGTAAAGTCGGGGCGTCCCATCGTTTTGAGGTTGTGAATCCAGTGCAGGGTGTGCGCGCGGGTATTGCCGTCGAAGACTTCGTAGTTTGGATCGGCCTGTAGTTTGCTCAGGGCAAGGTCGGCGTCAGCCAGGGCGAGGTATTTCCAGAAAATGTCTTTCCAGAGCGTGAGCTGTCCGCCAGCAGCATTGGAGGCGGCGTTGTAATTAAGCAAGACGTACTCAGGGTGCTCCCCAAGGTAGAAAGATCCTGCGTGAACGGGGAGGATGTTAATGCCGTGAATGAACTCAGGCTGAAGGCCGAACCAAGTCGTGTGATTGCCTTTGTTGCCCCACACAATACCCAGCGCATTGAACGGATAGCCGTCGGGGAATACCTCTTCATCCACATCAAACCAGTACTGATGGATAGCTGCGGATTCGGTTGTGTACAGGTAAATGCCGAGATCGCGGATTTCGGGCTGATCCGTCAGCTCTCCCCACAAGATGACAGCCGAGGCAAAGTTCATGGCTTCCGAGCTGCTTTCCTGATTGTTGCCGTCGCCGAAAGCGCCGTGACCCGCCGCCCAGGAATGGCCTGCATACACATCAAATGATCTGAGGAAAGGAAAGAGCTCATCATCACGGCGCCAGTTGTTGGCATCGCGTACCAGCATATTGATCATACCGCCCCAGTTTTCCTGCTCCGCCCATTCCGGATCGAAGCGGGCAATGGTAGCCGCACTCATGATGGCATACGCATGATGAAAGTGATGGTCATTAATTTGCGTGTTCGCACCGTGATCGGAAGGATAGCCGGTAAGCACGTACCATTCTTCATTGTACACATACTGCTGACCACCGCCCACGCTCAGCCAGTTTTGAAGGCGGTTTTTGAGCTTGTCCATAAGCTGATTTTTGGCTGCGGCCGCCGGCTCACCCAGCTGATCGGCAATGTGTATGAGATGGGCTACGCGTGCCATTTCCTTGCCATTATGATAGGTCGGTCCCGGGCCGAGGTTTTGCTGTGCAACCTGCTGCACCTGTTGCAGGAGCTGTGCCCGGTTGTAAGCGCCGGCATCGGGCATGGAAGGAAGTACGCCTGCGAAATGACGCGTTGTCTGAAAACTGTTGCCCGCCATGACTTTCATTTCGCCCCGGGGCGAGTTATAGTGGTAGGATGTGAGGGGTGCATCCGTGCTCAGCCACTGATGGCGGTAAAGGGCCGTAATGGTTTCGTTTAGGTTGCCTTCAGCCGTATCGCGAAGCTCGGTTTCGATGGTGTAGGTGTTGGTGACCGTCGAATTGTTTTCGTCATAGTGCCAGTCCACCTGCGTATCGGTTACGAAAGCGTAGGCGCGCGCATGGAAAAAGGCCAGCGTTTCCGGGCTGTTATTGGGCAGTACCGCGACCGAAAGAAATCCCTGATTGTTGAGGGAGCTAACCAGCTGACCGCTGACCTGCCAGGAAGATCCGCTTGGCGCAAAAATGCCGTAGTGCTCGCCGCCTATGGTGATGCCGAGGACTTCTCCTTCATTGTGCCACACGTTCATGGCTGCTGCAGGCGTAATCTGCGCCGGACCACCGCTCATGTCAAAGTAGACAAAGGGCAGACCGTGTCCGAGGGTAGCAAGCATTTCCCGGTTATGACTTTGCCACTCGCCGGTAACGGTCCAGTCGCCGTAGTGCAGGGTCTTGGTATCCGGTGCGTTAAGCCCTTGTACACCAACCGTAAAATGATGGTTGTAGGGGAACACGTACTCCCGGTCAGCGACAACCGGCTGCGAGGTGTATCCCATCTGAAGGCCGTCGGGGGCCGCTTTCATGGCCAGCGGATGAGCATAGAGGATAGATGAATGCGGGTCACCAAAAAACGGGAAGAGCATGCTGCTCCAGAAATCGCTTGTTGTTACCTGCTGATTGAAATGCTCCGAAATGAGCGGGACAGCAGGCTGTCCGTTATGAATACTCGGTCCCTGTTCGCCGGGGGGCAAGTCAAGCCGGTAACTGCCATCCCCCACCCAAACGGTTTGGGCCTGAAGCGCAGGTGCCGAAAAAAGGACGAGATAAAGCGGAAGAATGAATAGGGCAAATGCAAGCGCCACAGCGTTTTGACGTACCCTGTAAGATGATGTAGACATAGTTTATTCAGGTATTCGGATAGGGGTATTGGTGCCCGAATACATGTTTGTCAGGCAATTGTAAAAATCCGCAGGATTCCCCAAAAGAAGCTTTTAAACACTATAAAGTCGGGCATTTGAATAAAATACAAGTCACGGGTTAGATTTCAAAGGAAATACCACACCCAAAGACGAGTTCCTTTGATCCCTGTTTCTGTTCTGTCTCATCTTTGCTCCAGCGGCGATCAGGATGTCAGCGCTGATACCGGCGCCCGGCGCGGCTCGTCGCGCCGGGGAAGTGCTGAAAATGGATTTTGTTTTGCGAGCAGGCGCTAAAACGGAGGATTATTTAATGAGCATCATTTTTCGGGTGATGCTTTCCGAAGCTGTTTGCAGGCGGTAGAGATAGAGTCCGCTGCTCAGGGTTGAGGCATCGAAAGTGACGGTATGCCTGCCCGCAGCCTGCGCGCCCTGATGAAGCACTGCGACGCGCTGTCCCTGTACATTGAATACCTCGATCCGGATATCTGAAGATTCAGGCAGGGCGTAGGTAATTTGTGTGACCGGATTGAAAGGATTCGGATAGTTTTGGCTGAGAGAAAGCTGCTGCGGTAAATCCGTATCCGTGGAAGGCGCAGAGACCGGATCTGCCTGAATACGCAGGCCGAAACGGGTTGCAGCTGCCGTATTGCTTCGATTCGGAAGTTGTAATCTGCTAATTTGATGCAGGTCTGACGGGCGTGGCGGATGGACCTGATACGATGCCCCTTCATTGCTTTCTCCCAAATCAAAAAAGTAAGCGTTTTCTTCCCTCAGGTTAATCAGCTGACCTGTTTGGTGGTCTTCCAGATAAATATGCCAGGATTCGGGTAAACTTTCTGTATGGCGCCACGTCATTTCTGCTGAGCCACTGATAGGTTCGAATCCGTTTGTGCCGGGCTGCCAGGCCTGAATACCTACCGGCACGTACAGCTCGTCCGTGAAGAAGTCGGGCAGATTCTTAATGGTTAGGGCATCCATCATTTCTGACTCGCCTGACTGTGGCAGGGTGTACATAAGCAAAAAAGGAGCGTAGTCTAAAGGCCAGAGCATAAGCGCATCTCTGTCGGTTCGAGCCGGACTTCCGTCTTCGCTGAAACCCAGCCACATATCACCGGCTTCGCGGTTGTTAACGCGAGCGGCCAGTTGTAAGACTGGGTTTGTCGCAATGGGCCGCTCCGGAACAGCCGAAGCGCGTGCGGTTTGCGGGATGGTCAGGGATGCGCCGCTTTCAACCGTATTGTACACAAAGAAAGACTGAAAGGGTTTGATCTCCCCGTTTTGAAGGCTTCCGGCAACACCGTTCCAGGCCCGGTATCCGCCTCCGGCAGACCCTCCGGAGGGGGTGTCAGGCGACTCAAAAGGATCCGGATTGAAATCATGATCATACACATAAATCACATTTCCAACACCGGAAGAGCCGGATAATGCTTCAGGAATGAAGCCCTCATACAGTATGGCTTCATTAAAGGGGTTACTGAGCAGGCTGAAGACCTCATTACCCTGATTTAAGCGCTGACTCACATCGATGTCCCCTGAATGTTCAAAACCGCTGAGCACCAGAACTTTGGGCCATGTGATTACATCCGGTTCAGAAATGTTATCGGCACCAAACAGGTAAACTGCCATGCCGGATCCTGCGGGTATCTCAGCAGAAAGATCATGTACCGGCACAAAATTACTTCCATCATACAGCAAAACAGTGGGGTCGCCTGATGGCGCGTTTGCGTTTTCAGAGCCTTGTGTCCATATCGGTGACAGCAACTCGGCATACGTAGCACCCGATGCCGGTGAACCCATAAACCGCCATGCTTCAGCGGGACCCTCAAAGATGGCGGAGAAGGCTTCTTCAACCTCAACGGTTATTGGAATTTCCGTGATGGGTTGCTCCGGGTCATTTGCGTAAACCTGCAGCATACGCACATACGTACCGGGTAAGGTGCCTTCAGCTATGGTTAGAGTCAGGGTTATTTCCGTTTCATCATTTTGCGCTATTTCAGCCAATGTGCTGCTGTATGCGATGGTGAATTCCGGCATACTGTCGGTGCAGAGAAAAAAGGCAAGTTCATGGTCAAAACCGTCAGACCAACCTGAACCGGATTTGATCCGTGTTTTAACCTCATTCCCATCAATATCTCCAATGACGGAGGAGAACAGCCCAAGCTCATAGCCGGGGGGATTATGCTGATCAAGTTCAGAAACATCAAGTGCAATCAGAATGTCATCAGAAACCGTGACAGGTTCATCAAAGGGAATAAAAAGCATAGAGGAACCGTCCGGAATATCGGAGAAGGATACGGGTACGGTTTGGATTACAGTACGTGTGTCATAATCCAACACCTGAAAAAGGGCTTCCCCTGCTGATCCTGCCTTTTGGGCTATAAATACTTCAATTCCCCTGATCAGGACAGGCTCAGGAATGCTGAAATACTGACCGAAAGCTGTATTTCCTCTTATGTTGGTACCATAAACATTTCCGTCACCATTGGTCCAGGTATAATAGGTGATACCCGAGCGCGCACTCCAAAAAGCAGGTTCTACGCTTTCACCACAGGCAGAGGGCTCGTGCGGAAGACCCGCCTGAAGCCCTGTCATGGACTGTACTTCCGGATGCGCATGGGGTGCCGGAGCAGGGGTTTGGGTAGTATTTACAGCACTTCTGCCCGGGCTGCTGATCAGCGGACGGAGCGGAGTCGGGGCCGGAATATCGGAGAGCATGGCGCGAAGGCTGCGTTCTCCGCTGTTTGAAATGTGAATACTGAAGCTGTAGGTGCTGTTTGGGGTGGCCCTAAAACTGTTCCCGAACGGGTTTACAGCAATTTCAGGGGCACCCAGCATGGCTGCGTCAACCTGAATACGGGGGAAGGTCAGGTTGATACCGTTGCGGGAATCAGTGATTGGCACGCCGGTATCCTGAAGCATTTCGAGTACTACGGCAACTGGCGCATCAGGATATTTTTGTCTGATCAGTGCCCAGGCTCCTGCAACATGTGGTGCAGCCATGGAGGTACCTCCTTTGTTGCCATAGGCATTGTTCAACACTGCCGACTCGATTACATGTCCCGGCGCAAATATGTCAAGAAACGGGGCCGTATTTGAAGTGGAGCGCACACGGTCTTCGATACTATTACCTCCTTTGCCGGTTTCGGTATTTCCAACAGAAATGATGCTTGATATACAGGCTGGAATGGACATTGAATCAGTGTAGCCGTTATTTCCGGATGCTGCAATGACGGCTATATTGGCTTGTGTAAGTAGGTCGGAGATGTCTTTGAGCGGCGGTAGCACGTTATCGCAGATACTGAAGTAACGGCCTCCGCCCAAACTCATGTTGGCTGCCACTACATTAACATTTTCGTCAAGCTTTTGCGAAAGGGTCCACTCCAATCCAAGCATGATATCAGAAAATGAAGCCGTAACCCTGTTGTTTTCATCAATACTGAAAACCTGAATGCCCAACACCTCCGCTTCTTTGGCGACCCCCTCTATAGTACGCCCTTCGTTTGTGCCGCTGCCCGTTACGATACCGGCAACGTGAATGCCGTGATCACAATCTGAACATGCTCCTGCGGCGCCCTCGTCGATAACGATTGGCTCGCCATCCGGACACAGAGAGCTGCGACCGCCCGTGTTGGTTGAAAAACAGGCTTCTCCGGCAACCCGCCCACTAAAATGCGGATGATTTCGGTCAAAGCTGTCATCCAGCACGGCGACTACGCTGCCGCTTCCGGTGTAGCCGGTATTCCAGACTTGGGGTGAGCCAATAAGGGCGTTGCTGACATCCATTTGACGCTCCGCAGCTAAATCTTCATAAATGCCCAGCACTTCGTCATCAGCCAGCAGTGTGCGCAGGCCCTCTGCATCAGTAGTGAGGGCAACGTAGGGAATGAACGTAAATGCAGCACGTACTTCCTGCACGGCTTGGGCATGTCGCTCAAATAAGCTGTTTTGGGCCTGTTCAATCGCCGCAGCCTGTTCCTGTCGTTGATGTTCCTGCATGATACCTTCCCGCTGAAAAGGCGCGGCCAAATGCACGATTACAGATAGGTGCTCATTGTCCATCATTTGTGCAAGCAAAGCGTAACCCGGTTTGCGGTCAGGGTCATCGTCATTCAGGGTATGTGCAAAGCCCGGCTTCAGTCCGGCCTGAAACAGTAAAACAAGAAGCGCAAGTAAGGCTGTACGAAGAATAGTATTCTGCTTAATCATGGATAGTGTGCGTGTGGTCCAATAGAAATCTCAGCTCCCGCTATTACCCGGGCGAAGATTAAGCTAAGTTTAAGCATATCTTATGAGAATTGAACCAGCCAATATTTTAAAATGAACACACCTCTGATCATTACATCTCATTGGGCGGATGGTTACGCTTGCGGTACCCTCTTGACCGGCTGAAGCTTTTATGAAAAGAACTGCTGTTTCAGCCTCTTATAGTTGTAAATGGCATCGAATTATTAATTCTTAAATCAATGGGACTACCCCAAAAAAAATCTGACTCTTGTTGCAGGTTTATAATGAAAAAGGCACTTAAATTTATGTATTTCAATAACTTGCTCTGCATTTAGTTCGGAGTTTTAAGGTCATGCTAACGCAAGGCAAGCACTCTTCCCTACGGATAAAGCCGGTTAAAAAATCACTATCGGTGGTCTTACCGGACCCGGAACGTTTGTGCAAGTTCAGGGAGGTGGCCCGGTTCGCCGTTGATGCTTATGATGGTAGGTACAGCGAGAAGGGTGTACCATCCGGCTTGTGCCGGAACGGGTTCGCCGGTTTCGGGATCCGTTTGCTGAAGGCGTGCGGTGATGGGATGGGTGAAGGTGAGCGTCTCACTGCCCCCGATTTCGAAATTTCCAATGAGGCCTGGCAACATCAGTAAAGTCCCCTCGAAAGGGATGATATCATCATCCTGCTTTACATAATAACCAGCAATTACCGGCTTCGCAGTCACAAGTTGAAGCGGCTGATTGCTGCGGTTGTGCAGACGAATGGTCACCGTGAGTTCATCCCCCGGGGCAACTGCCCGCTCGCTCAGCTCCATGGTTACGCGGAGCTGGTTCAGCCATACAGTAACCGTATCGGAATCCGCGCCCACGGTGTTGCAGCCGGTTCCGGTACACAGGAGCGCGGCGGTCATCAGGATCAAGGAAAATGTTTTGGTTCGCATAAGGCAAGAGCATCAGGTTTTGAAAGAAACAGCTTGCAAGTTAATCAACTTGATAACTGCACCAAAGGTCAAATGTTCCGGCTGTTTTTAAGTGGCTCAAGTCGTCAAATCCACATTTAAAAATCCGGATGCATTTCCCTGCATCCCATTTTCAATCCCGAATAGATGCATTGTTGTAGCCATTCAGACACCGACCATCATCCCAAAATCCCGAAGGGATGAAATTATTGTAGAAAACCGGACAACGGCCCCATCCCAAATCCCGAAGGGATGGAATTATTGTAGAAAACCGGACACCGACCCCATCCCGAAAAAATACCAAAGGGGTGATATTATTGTATCCATCCAGACACCGCCCCCCCCCAAACGCCAAATCCCGAAGGGATGGAATTATTGTAGAAAATGGAACACCGCGAATTAATAGGGAATCCCGAAGGGATGACATTATTTTTTGTTTAGGTATAGACCCTAATATCAATACATATTAACTTTTGGTAAACCAATTGTAGCGTCTGTTTTATGATACATTAAATTAAATATTAATTATAATGCCCGGAACCTATTCTCAAATTTATCTTCAATACGTCTTTGCGGTCAAAGGCCGGGAAAACCTTTTGCTTAAACCATGGCGCGAGGATGTTTTCAAATATATCTCCGGAATCATTACTGCAAAGCAACAAAAATCGATCATTGTAAATGGGGTATCTGACCATGTTCATGTTTTCGCCGGCATAAAGCCATCAATGGGTATATCGGACCTCATTCGTGATATAAAAAACAATTCATCTAACTTTATTAATGATCAGAAGTTTACCGGCAGAAAGTTTTCCTGGCAGGAAGGGTATGGGGTTTTTTCTTATTCTCAGTCTCAAATCAAAAATGTGTATGAGTACATCGCAAGGCAGGAAGAGCACCATCGAAAGAGAACATTCAGAGAAGAGTATATCGGCCTTCTGAAAAAATTTGAGGTTGAATACAACGAAAAATATTTATTTGATTGGCTCGAATAGCCGATAGGTGTTCAACCCATCAATAATGTCACCCCTTCGGGGTTTATAGCGGGTCGGCGTTTGTTTTTGCTACAATTATGTCACCCCTTCGGGGTTTTTGTGGGGAATTTGCTTTCAAAATGCAAAGTGCCTTACGACGCGCTGGTTTGGGCTGTGAACCTTTGCAGGGCGATTAATTGGTTGGCGTTTGGGTTTGCCGCAATTCGGTCGTATGTGAGATTTTTACAGAGATGGTGAGCCAAAATGCGAAGAGCACTTTGCTGGTTTAAAATTACTTATCACAAAATCCCGAAGGGATGGCACTGTTTTAGCCATCCAGGCACCGACCATCATCCCAAAATCCCGAAGAGATGGCATTATTGTAGAAAACCGGACAACCACCCCAACGTAAAACCCCGAAGGGGTGGCATTATTCTAGCATGGACCTGCTGACCGTGATGCTCTCGGAATTTCCCCCAAATAAAAAAAGAGCGGGCATAACCGGACAGCCGGGTTCCTGTGCTGCGGGTACGGAAACAAGCTTGGGTTGTACGGATAGCGCTTGCCCTGAAAATCCGGCTTTCCAACGCGCTTTGCTTTGTCCTATATTCAGGTTTTTCTTTTAAATCCTAACTACGCTTTTGGTATGAAAAAATGCTTGCTGGTTTTGTTGTTTTGGGGGATGGCATTTGGGTCGGCCACCTATTCGGGAATGGTTTCGGAAGCTGCGGCGCAGGTGACGCCCGCGCCGGATAGGGCCGAGGGAGAAGGTGAAGGCCCGTTCACGCGGCTGATTATTCGTGGAGGCACGCTCATCAGCGGGACCGGGGCACCGCCGACGGGGCCGGTCGATATCGTGATCGAGGGCAACCGTATCGTCAATATTGTGAATGTGGGCTTTCCCGGTGTGCCCATTCAGGAAAACCGCAGGCCTGCCGCCGATGACAATACCCGCGAGCTTGATGCTGAGGGGCTGTTTATTCTGCCTGGTTTCGTGGATATGCATGGTCACATGGGCGGGGCCGCGCAGGGCACGCCCGCGGAATATGTGTTCAAGCTGTGGATGGCGCATGGTATCACGACGGTGCGTGATCCGGGCAGCTATAACGGTCTCGAGTGGTCGCTGTCGCATAAGGAGCGCAGTGCCCGCAACGAAATCGTGGCGCCGCGGCTGCACGTGTACCTGAGCTTCGGGCGCGGGCATCAGGGGCCAATCACGATGCCGGAGCAGGCGCGTAACTGGGTGCGCGATCTCGCGCGACAGGGCGGGGACGGCATCAAGTTTTTCGGGCTGCGTCCGGATCTGATGGAGGCCGCTCTGAACGAGGCTGCGCGGCACGGACTCGGCTCCGCGGCCCATCACGCGCAGCTGAATGTCGCCTGGATGAACGTGCTCGACTCCTCCGCCCTGGGCCTCACGACCATGGAGCACTGGTACGGCCTGCCCGAAGCCCTGTTTTCGGACCGCACGGTGCAGCACTACCGCCTCGACTACAACTACATGAATGAACAGCACCGCTTCGAAGAAGCCGGTCGCCTTTGGGCGCAGGCCTCCGGTCCCGGTACGCCCCGCTACGAATACGTGATGCAGACCCTGCTCGAGCGCGATTTCACCATGGTGCCGACCTTCAACATCTACGACGCCAATCGCGACCTCATGCGCGCCTACACCGCCGAATGGCACCGCGACTATACCCTGCCCTCGCTCTGGGAGTTCTTCCAGCCGAGCCGCATAGCGCACGGCTCCTACTGGTTCAGCTGGGGCATCGAGCAGGAGGTGCTCTGGAAGGACAACTACCGCCGCTGGATGGCTTTCGTGAACGACTACAAAAACCGCGGCGGACGCGTAGCCGCGGGCTCCGACTCCGGCTACATTTTCCAGATTTACGGCTTCGGATTTGTCCGGGAGCTTGAGATGCTGCGGGAGGCGGGCTTTCATCCGCTGGAGGTGCTGCAATCGGGCTCGCTGAAAGGTGCGGAAGCCCTCGGCATGGCCGCCGAAATCGGAACCGTCGAGCCCGGCAAGCTCGCCGATCTCGTGCTCGTTGACGGCAATCCGATCGAAGACCTCAAGGTGCTCTACGGTACCGGCGTGCTCCGCCTCAACGCCGATAACGTGCCAGTCCGCGCGGGAGGCGTGCGCTACACCATCAAAGACGGGATCATCTACGATGCCCGCGCCCTGCTGCGGGATGTCCGCGAGATGGTGCGGCAGGAAAAAGACCGCACGGGGTATGAGATTTACTTGCCCGGCACGCGCTGATGGAACGCGGATTTTTGGGATTGGGCGGATTTGCACGGACTATTGTCCATGTTGTAAGGGCAGACACGCAGGTCCGTCCCTACAACACTTACATTCTAATCCGTCAAAATTCTTGAAATCCGCGTTCTATTTTCGTCAAACGAGCAAAAAAGCAAGGTGCTATGAGACCGATTTGGGAGGTGTGGAACCAGCACTGCAGCCAGGTACTGTGTCAAAAGTCAAGTCATTTTTTTTGTTTTTAGCCTTCAAAAAAAAGCCATCTCCAGTTCCGGAATGGTCGTATCAACACCGGTATCGCCCTTAGGCGATGCCGCGCTGGCGCTCAGGCCGGCCGGCCTGAGCGCCAGCGCGGCATCAAAGGCCTCGTTTTTCTTCCACAAATGGTACATCAGGCACAATAACTTCTTCTGCAAGGCCACATTTGCCTTCATTGATATCCCGTGCCGGCTGAATAACCGGTCATAATAGTTGTAACTCAACTTTCGCACTTCGACAAAAACGGCGCCTAAGTAGCTATTAATTATACACATAAAAATAGGACAAGCCTTCGATTTTTCTTATATTGTGTTTTTCGCTAAACCAATTAAAATCAATCTAAAAGACCTGTCCTATGCTTGATAAGTTAACACTTTCTTCGGTAATAAACACCCCTTGGGTTCTTGCGTGGTTCAAAAAGTTTTGTGACAGCAAACAACTCAAGCAAGCAGGGTTCTACAAGCGTGCCGGCATGGGGATTGCTCAGTTGCTCCACCTTTTGGTCGTACTACCCATGACCCACCTAAAGGTTTATACTTTCAGTGGTGACTCCCTGCCCGTGGCCGGTCGTGATGCGTTCTACCGCTTGTTAAGCAACACCAGCTATGACTGGCGCATGCTATTGTTATCTATTGCCCTGAAGATGACCCGTCATTTTGATACCCTCACTGATGATGATCAGCCCCGCTATCTTATTTTCGACGATACCGGCTACAAGCGCGATCGCAGTAAATGTGTTGAATATCTGGGTCGTCAACATGATCACAGCCATGGCAGGTATTTCCGCGGCTTTAGGATGCTCACCGCGGTCTGGAGCGACGGACATAGCTGCCTGCCCTTGGGTTTCGAACTGCTTACCAATGAGGACGCCGACAAACGTATCGGTCCGGATCCTAAAGTTGACAAGCGCACCAATGGCGGCAAACGCGTGATCGCGGCCACGCAAAAGGCCACCGATCTGACCATCACCATGGCCCAAAGCGCATATAATCATAAGTTTAAGATGGATTATGTGCTTTTTGACAGTTGGTTCGCATTTCCCCAAGTGATCAAGGAAGTGGCCAAACATACACCTGTAATCTGCCGGGGCAAGAACACAGCGGCATTGAAATTCAAGCACCAGCAAAAAATATACAGTGTTGAAAGCCTGCCTTTAATATTCAAGAAAGGCGGACAGACCTTCAAAAATCCTGACATTATCGGCAGTGCAGTCGTTGAGTTGCTAAATACGAATCTGAAAGTCCGTGTGGTAGTGGTTACCAACAGACATGACCCCGACAAGAAGATTGTCTTTATTTCCACTGATACGCAGCTAAGCGCCGATGAAATCTGCTGCATTTACGCCCGCAGATGGGACATCGAGGTGTGCTTTAAAGCCATTAAACAGCACTTGGGACTGTACTGCATGCAGATGCGCGACTATAGCGGTCTGATCGGTTGCTGCAGCGTTGTTATCATCAGATATCTTATGCTGGCCTATTATCATCGCGGCTGCATCGATGACAGGACGTTACCAGGGATGTTTTATGCCTGTGTTCAGCAGCTGCAGGCAGCAACCATAGAAGCCTGTATCGAAATACTGCGAGTGAAATTTAAAGAGTTCGCCGAATCTAAACAGGCCCAGCTTGTAAGCAATGTACTGGTTGAGTTTCTTCAGATGTTTGAAAACTTCAAATCCGAGATTATGGCCCAATTTGAACCGATTTTTAAGCTAAATTTGAAGTGCGAAAGTTGAGTTGTAATAGGGCTGCCGCTTGTGCGACAAAATATTGCCCACCGGCATATACATCGCTGCCCTGATGCGCGCATTGCCCTGTTTCGACATTTTTCTCTTGCCTTTGTGTTTGCCTGACTCCTTAACCACTATATCGTAACCCGCATAGCTGATCAGCTGGCTTCTTGACGTAAAGTATTCAAAGCCCAGCGTCTCTGCCAGCACCGTGGAGATTGTAATCAAACCTATCGACGGAATCGACTTCAGCTTATCCACCTTTTCTTCGATCTCCGGATCCGAATCCAGATGCCTGGTGATCAGCTTTTCAAGCTTGGTGATCTGTTTATCCAAGGCAGCGATGGTTTGCTGGACAATCTTGCGCGTATCTTTGATAGCGTAAGCGCTGTAATTGAGAGCGTGAAGCTGGTTTTTGAGCTGGGTCCGCTGTTCTACCAACGCGCCACGGGTACGCGTGAGCTGACGCAGCTCGCTCCAATAGGGTTTAATGCCCCGCCATAGCTGCAGCTTCTTGCGCGCACCCATCAGGGCTAGCCCGCGGGCATCAATACGGTCGGTTTTGTTCTTGAATCCCTCAGACTCATTGAATCTACGCGCCTGACTGGGTAAAACCACGCTTAATGCCCATTCGGGGTGGTTATCAAACAGGTGCAGGGCAACCCGCTCGTAATACACACCGGTGGCTTCCATGGTGATGCGCACCGGTGCAGGCTGTTTGGACTCCCATTTGGTGACCCAGCTGACAAACTTGGGCAGCTCTGCCTGGGTGTTGTTAAACTTTCTGGAGGAGCGTACACGCTCGGTCTGTTCAACAGGGTTATACTCGAGGATGCAGGCCTTGAAGTCGTCTTTTGAGATATCTATGCCAATGGAATAAAACATGACTAATCAATAGTTTAGTGGTGTGTTATTTGCATCCGAAGCAGGATCCTGTCGCATGAATTTCACTCATGAATGGTAGCTTTAGAAACGGGTCTAAGCTCTAGGTACTGTTGTCTTTCAACGCCAGGATACAAGTCTGGTTATGCCTGGCGTGGTTCATCCGGTTAAACCGGTGATTGTGATGCTCCGAGGGTGCCAGACTTGCTCCTATTTCGGTTGTTTGGTTTCTAATCTAACACTTGCCCGATTAGACGCCAATTTGAATCAAAATTAACATATGAGTGATGCTCTCGGTGTTTCCCCCCAAAAATAAAAATGTGCCCCCAACCCGGTGCTTTGGGCTTCGGCCCGGAAAGCGGGTTTAGTTCTGCGGGGACTTGCCGGCGTTTTTGGAGTTATTCGCTGCGGTGTGCTGGCGGGGGGAGGTTGAGCCGGGTTTCGCTTTCGTTGGCCTGTTTCACGGTTTCGCGGATGATGGCATCAAGCTCCTTAATTTCGCTCCTTAAATACCCGATAATGTCGTTTAGCTCCGCATGTGATTTCGGACTTACATCGTCAAAATAATTACAAATGCCCAGGATGTTGGCCACAGGGCGGCGCAGCTCATGGGATTGCTGCCACGCGATCTGGCGAAAGGTCTCATTTTGTTTGAGGATAATATCCTGCCGCTTTTTGAGCTCGGTGACATCCTGCATGATCACAATGATGAATTTTTGGCCGCCCGCGGTGAAAGTGTTCAGGCTTGCGTTGACCACAATGAGCTGACCTGCTTTGTTCAGGGTAGGCAGGAAAGATTCCATGCGGGTGTTTTTGCCGCCGGCCCGGAGGTACGTTTGCTGCTTTGCCCTGTGATTTTTCCGGAGCTCTTTCGGAATCAGGAATTCCATGCGGCGGTTGAGCACTTCTTCTTCGGTGTAGCCGTACACCTTTTCGAATTTATTGTTTACAAACTGAATGCGGAAATCTTCACAAAAGATGAGCATGGGGTCGGGAATAGCTTCAATGGTCTGCTGCAGTTTGTGTTCGCTTTCTTCAAGGAGGTTGCGGGAGTTCTGCAGCTGCTGCTCATTCTGAACGCGTTCGCTTACATCGTGCAGGTAGCCGTTCCAGACAGTGCTGCCGTCGTTATCCCGGTAAGGTGTGGATTTGGCTTCGATCCATACTATCTGCCCGGATTTATTTTTGATCCGGAAGGTTTGTTCCCAGTTAGTGAGGGTTTTGGCAGAGTCGAGAATCGAGGTGAAGATCCGTTTTTGATCGTCTGCGTGGATGTTGCTAAAGGCTGCGGATGCGTTGGACTGGATTTGCTCAGGGATGACATCAAAGAGTTTTGTGAGGCCCTCACTGGCAAAAGTGAAATGCATGCTGCGATCCGGGAGCATGCGGAACTGATAAATAACACCGGGTACATTCCGGCTTACCTGTTCCTGGTATTTGGCAAATTTCTGACGCTCCTGTGTTGCCCGAACCCGTAAGCTGACATCGCGCACAAGCATTAGTGCAGTGTCGCTTTGTAAGGGGGAAATGCTGGCGTCGAAATAGTTGGTTTGCTGACCATCTTCGACTGAGAAGGAGACTTGCCCGTTTTTTTTCTCATTAATCGCAGCCTTTATCTGAAGCAGCAGCATGGCAGCGGTTTCTTTTGTGAAAATATGATGCAGAAACTGCGTGGTAAGTCCGGCTGTGTCTTTTTTTCCCTGAAGCTGAATATCGGTGATACTGCCGTCGCTGCGCACAACGTACAGGTCATCGGGCAGATTGGTAAGGAGGGCGCGGCGGTATTCTTCTGCCTTTTTTCGTTCATCAATATTGGTGGTATTCAGGGTGAAGCCTACGACCTCTTTCCGGGCGCCATAAACGGGATAGTACCGGAACTGAAACCAAAAGCCGTTGATGTTTTTGTCTTTTTTTATGGTTTTGCCAGCCAGAGCTTTTGCAGCGTCCTGTTTAAATTCCTGGAGATTTTCGGGTAGCACAAAGTCATAAATGTTACAGCCGTTATACAGAGGCTTTCCAAACACCTGCTGGGCTGCCAGCGCAGCAGCTTTATTGAAAGATTGTAGTTTGAAATCCCGGCCAACGAGTATATGACCGTCGCTTGTGCTGTTCAGAATGGCTTCCAGCCTTACCTTGGTATCTTCTGTTTCTTTGCGGTTTTCTTCTTCTTTGGTAGCATCATGCCCAACGGCAAGGATGCCAAGCGGATTCTGTTCCGCGTCTTGTATGAGGCTGAATTCCCAGCGGGTAAGTATCCAGCTGTCCGTGTCCGGGCCCGGTTTGCGAAGCATGAGGGTTACCGGTTGATCCGGATGCGCCATGCAGCTTACTGCAGCCTCAAGGGTCATCGCACTGTCTTCCGGGTGGATGGTATCGCTAAAATTCAACCCCCCGCGCATATCCCGCACACGTGCAAAACGGTTGTTGTAGCAAGGGTTGACATACATAATGTTACCCTGCATATCGGTTGCCAGAACGCTGTAGGTACCTGAATTGCGCAA
Organism: Cyclonatronum proteinivorum; assembly: GCF_003353065.1. Classification (GTDB taxonomy): domain Bacteria; phylum Bacteroidota; class Rhodothermia; order Balneolales; family Cyclonatronaceae; genus Cyclonatronum; species Cyclonatronum proteinivorum. Next base: position 1,720,377 of record NZ_CP027806.1, read on the forward strand.
GACGTGCGGTACGTATTCAGCGAGAGATGATGGTTTTTTTGACACCTTAGCCGCTTCTGTTGCTGTTCTGAAATTTTTGATGATATACGGCAGGCAGTTTAACTGCAATACCGGAAGGATTGACCACAAAGTTAAGTAATCGGCTATTCAATATCATAAGGATATTGTCAATACCCTTACAAACGATTTCGTTAATCAAAGCAATTGTTAATCTTTGATTAAGACAACCTGTTGTAAACGGCTGAAGCTGAACACATAAAATCATCCACAGTTTCTAATCTTTGAAAGCGCTTTTTTGATTGGTGTGAAGTATTTCTTATAGGGGTAATACCCAAAGGTTAGTTTTTCTGAAATTTCAGCTTGCTTTTAGCGGATTGCGCATTTAGGTTACAGAAAGTCAAATCACAACACACATTTTTATGCACACACAACCTCACATACAACTTATCACTGTATCGGCTTCGCCTCTGGCGATCGTTGCTAGTTCTGTTGTATTGCGCCGCCGCTGTCGTACAGGGTGAGGTATGCGTCGGTACGTTGGTACCCTCTTTTCCCCGCCCCGGTTAATTCACTTTAGCCGGGGCTTTTTTTTGGCCTCAAGCCATCCATGCTCCTGTATTGATCCTCCCAAATCAAGTCAAATCAAAACAAAACAAATCAAAACAAAACAAGCCTAATCAATCAACCCTACGCTGCCATGCAAAACCTCCTCACCATTAGTGCCTACACGCCGGATTTTTATCAGCACGTGCTCGACCTGAGCGCCTACCTCGACAAACAGCGGAAGCTGAAGCCGCTGGACGGGGCCTCGATTCTGTTCTGTTTCGAAAAGCCTTCCCTGCGTACCAAGCTGGCAACCGAGGTTGCCGTGAATCAGCTGGGCGGCTCGGTTATTCACATCACGCCGGAGGAATTTCTGGGCGGCAAAATCCTGCATGCCCCGCAGGATGCCGAAGTTCCCGGTCTGCCGGAAGAACGCGAGGCGCTGCAGGACACCGTCAAAAATGTATCGCAGTGGTGCGACGGGATTTTCGCGCGGGTGTACAAGCACGAAACCCTGCAAAAGCTGGCGCAGTGGAGCGATATTCCGGTCATCAGCGGACTTTGCAACGACCATCACCCGATGCAGGCGATTGCCGATTTGTACACCATTCATGAGTCGTTTCGCAGCGACAAGCCGCTGACCATCACCTTCGTGGGCGATGCAAATAACGTGGCGTTTTCGCTGATCGAAATCGGGCTGCTCTTCGGGCACAAGATGCAGTTTGCCGGTCCGATGCCCTGCTACTGGAACCGCGATCAGCTGGCACATTTTGCCGCGCTCGGGTCCCGCTACGGCGGCAGCTTCACCCACGGTTCAGATCCGCTGCCCCTTGTGCGGCAATCGGATGTGGTGTACACCGATTCCTTTGTCTCGATGGGACAGGAACATCAGTATGCCGAAAAGCTGCGGCATTTCGCGGGCTATCAGGTTAACGAGGCGCTGTTCAGCAAGGCGCCATCCCATGCGCGCTTCATGCACTGCCTGCCCGCACACCGCGGCCTTGAAGTCACCGACGCGGTCATGGATCACTCCAATTCCCTGGTGTATCAGCAAGCCAAAAACCGGATGGTCACCGCGAAGGGCGTCTTCGCCGTGCTCTGCAACGCGGAGTACCGCACCGAAGCCCCGGTTCAGGCAGCAGCAGCCCTGCCAACCCTCTGATTTTTCCAACCTTCCCTCAACTCAATTCTTCTGTATCATGAATCAATCCACTGCCTATCAGAAAGTTGCCTCGCATGAGGCTCAAAAAGGAACCTTCGACAGATGCCTGCTGCTGTACTCCGGCGGGCTCGACACCTCGGTCATGCTCAAATGGATTCAGGATGAGTACGGCTGCGAAGTCGTAGCCCTGACCGTGAACCTGGGGCAGCGTGCCGATAACATGGAGGCCATCCGAGAGAAGGCGCTCAAGCTTGGCGCGAAGGACTGCATTGTTTACGACGCCCGTGCGGAATTCGCGGAGCTGTGCATGGAAGCGGTGAAAGCCAATGCCGACTATCAGGGCGGCTACGCGCTCGGCTGTCCGCTGGGGAGGGTGATGATCTCCCAAATCGCAGTCAAAATTGCCGCGGAGTACGGTTGTGAGGTGATCGCACACGGCTGCACCGGCAAGGGCAACGATCAGGTGCGGTTTGAGGGCTACATCACGACCCTGAATCCGCAGGTCAAAATCATCGCACCGGTCCGCGAGTGGGCGATGGGCCGCGATGAGGAAATCGAATACGCCCTGAAGCACGGCATCCCCGTGGAGCAAACCCAAAAAGCACCGTATTCCTACGACGAGAACATGTGGGCCAACACGGGCGAGGGCGGCGAGATTGAAGATCCGCGGCTGATTCCGCCGCTGGAGAACATCCTGAAATGGTGCAACACCCCCAAGAATGCCCCGGATGAGGAAGAGCTGGTCGTGCTCGAATTTGAGGAAGGCAAGCCGGTCGCGTTAAACTATCAGACGCTGCCTCCTGCGGAAATCATTCAGGCCCTGAATGCGATAGGCGGCAAAAATGCAGTCGGGTACTTTCACCTGATTGAAGACCGGATTGTCGGGCTGAAGGTGCGGGGCGTGTACGAAAATCCGGCAGCGCACCTGCTCATCCAGGCGCACAAAAACCTGGAGCAGCTCGTCTCAACCCGTGAAGAAAACGAGCTCAAAACCTTCCTCGACACCAAATGGGCCTACCTCTGCTACGGCGCCAAATATTTTGAGCCGGTGATGGACAACATCCGCGCCTTTCAGGACAAACAAAACGAGAAGGTCAGCGGGAAGGTCACCCTGCGCCTCTACAAAGGCAACTGCGAGGTTGTTGCCCTCGATTCGCCCTATTCGCTGTTTGACGAGCACCTGGCGACCTTCAACAAATCCGCCGATTTCAACCAAAATGCCTCCGCCGGATTTATCGAATTGTGGAATCTCCCGCAGAAAACCGCGCATCAGGTCAAGCGCGGGAAGCTTGCGGGGGTGTCGGCACCGTAAATCATGAGTCCGGTGTGGCGGACGCGATTTGGCCTTTGGTTTCCGGATTTATAATCCGGGTTCCGTTTTCGATTTCGCATCCGGATTCCGATTTGATTTCCGGGTTCCGTGGAGAAAGGGCATGCCCTTTCTCTACGTGTTACGCGCGTTACCCGTTTTACGTGTGTTATGCGCGTTTTCCCGGATTTACCGGATTACCTTGCAACCGGGTTTGTATATTCAACATCCCAAAAATTCCATTTACAATTATCGTCAACCAAATGTCGCTTTGGAAACCCTCTTCATCTCAAACACCGGATTCGGTTCGGGATAAAATTCATGCATTTACGGCCGGGGAAGATTATCTGCTCGACCGCGAACTGCTGCCGTGGGATGTACGGGCTTCGATGGCGCACGCGAAGGGTTTGGTGAAGGCGGGGCTGCTTTCTGCGGAGGAAGGCGATGCGCTGCTTGAAGGTTTGACCGAAATCCTGAGCCTTTGTCAGGCGGGTAAGTTTACGGTTTTGCCGGATCAGGAGGATTGTCACACCGCGATTGAGGCTAAGCTGAGCGAGATGCTGGGCGAGACCGGTAAGAAAATTCACACCGGGCGCTCGCGCAATGATCAGGTGCTGGCGGCGATGCGGCTGTTTGAGCTGCACGCACTGGCGGAAATCCGGAACAATGCGCAAAAGCTGGGCGGGCAGTTTCTGGTGCTGGCGGCGCGCGGGGAAAACCTCCCGATGCCGGGCTACACGCATACGCAGCCGGCCATGCTCTCCTCGGCGGGGATGTGGGCCGCAGCTTTTGCGGAGTTGCTGTACTTCGACCTGATTCAGCTCGAAACCGTTGAAAGGCTTCTGGATCACTCCCCGCTTGGTACCGCAGCGGGTTACGGGGTGAACCTGCCGCTGCAGCGGGATTTTGTGGCACAGGAAGCCGGTTTCGGGCAGCTGCTCATCAACCCGATTGCCGCGCAGAATTCGCGGGCAAAGATGGAAATCGCCCTGGTCAATGCGCTGGAATCGCTTGCCGGCACGCTCGGGCAGTTCGCGACCGACTGCGTGACCTACGCGAGCAACAGCTTCGGCTTTTTCGCCCTCGATGATGCCCTCTGCACCGGCTCCTCCATCATGCCGCAGAAGAAAAATCCGGACAGTGCCGAGCTGCTGCGGGCGAGCGCGGGGGAGCTGACCGGACTTGGCGCGAGTCTCCGGGCCGTGAGCCGGAACCTGGGCAGCGGTTATCACCGGGATATGCAGCTCACCAAGAAATACGCGATGCAGGCACTGCGGCTCACCTCGCAGCTGCTGGAAGTCGCGCATCTCATCGCCGAAGGCCTGCATTTCAAGGCCGACAACATGGCCGCCGCCTGCGGACCCGAACTGTTCGCCGCCGATCACGCCAACGAGCTCGTGCGCCGCGGCATGAGTTTTCGGGAAGCGTACTTTGAAATCAAATCGAAGCTTGACTCCCTTGAAGTCCCGGACCTGCAGGCTGCGCTTCAGGCCAAATCACACAGGGGAGGTACCGGCAACCTGGATGTGGAGGCGCTGCGCGAAAGATTGGGTTAGTTAAAAGTGCCATTCGGGTATGCCGGATCTTGATGAATCTTTGTTCGGGAAAAGTTCATCCTAAGCTTCAGTGGCATTGCTGCTATATAATAGTGAAGGCGCAGCCGCAAACTGTTACAAAAGCCGAAAAGAGAAAGTTCGAAGCGGTATATTAGCAAAACTTGCAAAAAGTACATGTTTCGCTAATTGGAGATGGAAAGCCGATGAAAAAATACATTCCCCGCACCATATACGCAGAAAAGCTGCAAGCATATAAAGACAAGGACCTCATCAAGGTTGTTACGGGATTGCGCCGCTCGGGTAAATCGACATTGCTGCAGTTGTTTCGTGAGCAGCTGAAGCAGGAAGGGGTAGCCGCGTCGCAGATACAGTTTTATAATTTCGAATTGCCCGAAAATTTCGTGGGGAAAAAGTGGGATGACCTTTATTTCGGGATCAAAAGCAAGCTTCATAAGGACAGGCCGAACTACGTCTTTTTGGATGAGGTGCAAAATATCACGGAATTTGAAAGACTGGTTGACGGCCTTTTTGCCTCTGAAAATGTGGATGTGTACGTCACGGGATCCAATGCCTTTTTGCTGAGCAGTGAACTCGCAACCCTGTTAAGCGGACGCTATATCGAAATTTCAATTTTACCCTACTCTTTTCAGGAGTATCTGATTGCCCGGGAAATTGACACAACAAATGCATACCTCAACTTTGAACTGTTGTTTTTTGAGTACGTCAATGAAACGTCCCTGCCCAAAGGGGTTGAGCTTCGGGAAGAGGGCTATGACAAAATCTATGAATATCTCGAAGCCATTTATTTGACGATTGTTGAGAAAGACATCACCCAGCGCCATCAGATTAAGGACAAGCGGGCTTTTGAGAATATCATCAGATTTGTAGCATCAAATACCGGAAGTGCGGTCTCGCCCAACAAGATTTCAAACATGCTCAAACAGGACGGGCAAAACGTGCATCGTGATACGGTTGAAAACTATCTGGCATATCTCGTTGCAAGCTTTGTTTTTTATAAAGTCAGTCGCTTTGACCTCAAAGGCCGGAAACAACTTGTAACGCAGGAAAAATATTACCTCGTTGATCCGGGTCTTGCCGGGTATCTGATCGGAAAAGACCGCTTCCGGGATCGGGGGCACATCCTCGAAAACGTCGTTTATCTCGAGCTGCTCCGTCGCGGGTACAAAATATGGACAGGCGCAGGCCGTAACAGCGAGGTGGATTTTGTCTGCAAAACCAAAACCGGTGATCTCAAGTACTATCAGGTTGCCTGGGAAATCTCACAGGAAAGCACCCTGAACCGGGAGTTTGGTGCCCTTGAAAAGATCAAAGATCATTACCCCAAATACCTGCTCACGACCGACAGCTTCCCGCAAAGCCGCAATGGCATCAAGCACCTGAACGTGTTTCAGTGGCTGCTTGGGCTTGTGTGAGATCGGGTATTTTTAATTCATTCACTGAGCTTGTGATTGTCTTTTTGAGCTTGCTCCGAAAAGTCCATTTTGAGGGTTTTAACCCCTCTTTATTTGCAATAGAGGCCACTTTTTTTGCTGAAATTGACTTTTCGGAGCAGGCTCCTTTTTTGAATTGTGTATGTGAAGAAGCTATCAAATGAGTGTAATCAGCTTATGCGGTAAGGCACCCCAACCCCCAAAAGCAAGGAGCAGGCCGTAGGTTTGGGGTTGTTCGGTTTGGCACTGCTGCCAGTGATGTGCACGGGGTTTCCCCAAAAAACCAATGACCGGAGATACCCCGGCGTTTGGGCCTGAGGATATCGGCGAATTGAAATCAGTTGAGGAAAGTGGCCTGCGATTTCGGTACATTGAGTCGCAGTTTTTTTTCAATCAGACTTAATCCTATTGCATGAGGCGGATATTACCCTACGGGTGGAGACGCAGGCTGCTTAAACTCACCCTTTCAGCCCGTTGGGTATACGGGAAGTTTTCGGACAAATTCAGGTACTACAAAGATGATTTGTATGAGTTTAACCGAAAGGCCGACCGATGGCTGCATTACTTTTCGGTGTTTCTGGGGGTTGCTGTATTTGTTTCGCTGCTCATCCCTTTTTTGATTCCGGGCGAACAGTACGATACGGTCCTTTCCGGTTATATTGACCGGGTGCTGCTTATCAGCTTTGGTGTTTTTTTCTATGTGAGGCTTTTCCTGAGCCCGGACAGAAACGATTATGTGCGGTCCCGATGGCCTGAGGGCGCGGTAGCTACGCTCGCGCTCCTTTTTGGCACCTGTTTGATGTTTTTTGGGGAAGAAGCTTTCACGGGCCTGCTTACCCGGCTTGGCGTAGGGGCCGCGGATCAGGTGCTGTTGCTTGTTATTAAAATATATCTGGTGCTGCTGGTCGTGGTGCGGGTGGTTCAGGCTGTTCCGAAGGTTCTGGCGCGGAATGTGAATGCCGCACGGCTGGTGCTCTTTAGCTTTTTGTCGGTCATTGTAGCGGGCACGCTGTTTCTGATGCTTCCGGCTGCAACTGTTGACGGGGAAGGTCTTGGCTTTGTTGACGCCCTGTTTATGTCCACGAGCGCCGTATGCGTTACCGGCCTGATCGTGGTGGATACGGCAACGCACCTGACGCGCTTTGGTCAGGGTATCATCCTGGTGCTGATTCAGCTCGGCGGTATAGGCGTGGTGACTTTCACGACTTTCCTCACCATGTCCATTACCGGCAGTATTGGCCTGGCGGAACGGAAAATCCTGAAGGAAACCATTTCAGGGGAGGAAGTAAACACGGTTGCCAAAACCATGAAACGCATCGTGCTGCTAACCTTCAGCGTGGAGTTTGTGGGATTGGTTTCCTACTATCTGAGCTGGACAGAGCTGTTCCCCGACCGGGGGGAGCGTTTCTGGTTCGCGCTTTTTCATACGGTGTCGGCTTTTTGTAACGCGGGCTTTTCGGTGTTTTCCGAAAGTCTGGCAGATTCGGTCAATGCCACAAGCCTGCCCATCAACCTGACTACGATGGTGCTGATTATTATCGGCGGGTTGGGATTCACAACGGTCTGGGAGTCGATCAGCAGAATGCGCGGCAAGAGTGAGCGCAAACAGTTTTCGATTCATAGTCAGATTGTTTTTCGCATGACCGCTTTCCTGATCGTGGCGGGAGCTTTGCTGGTGCTTTTGCTGGAGTGGAATGGTGTACTGCAGGAGTATAGCTTTGGCGACAAGTTGCTGCTTTCTGTTTTTCAGAGCGTGACTTCTCGAACGGCGGGCTTTAACACACTGGATACGGGTGCTTTAAGTGCGGGGGCAACGCTTATTGTCATCATTCTGATGGCGATTGGTGCTTCGCCTTCTTCCACGGCAGGCGGCCTGAAAACGACTACGGTTTATGTGTTGTACAAATCTATGCTCGCCAATGTAACCGGTGCCGACCGCGTGGAAATTGCGAACCGTACCGTTCCGAATGCGGTAGTGTTGCGTGCCATTACGGCCGTTTTCCTTGCCTTTGGTTTTATGACGATCGGTCTGGTTTTGCTTACCATTGTGGAGGATTTTCCCTTTTTGGACATCCTGTTCGAGCAGGTTTCGGCTTTCATGACCGTAGGGCTTTCCCGGGGCATCACCGATAGTTTGTCGGATGCGGGAAAAACCATCATCATTTTTTCCATGTTTGCAGGTCGTGTTGGTATGCTCACGGTAGCGGTTGCCTTTGCTGCCAGAGCGGGCCGCCGCAATTATAAGTATCCGGAAGAGGCTGTAATGGTCGCTTAAGTGCTGTTTTAAACCCCATTAATTTATCTGTACGAGCATGAGCAAAAAAAACAAAGAAATCGCTGTCATAGGCCTTGGCGTTTTTGGCACAGCGCTGGTTAAAAGTCTTGCCAAAGAAAGTAGTCGCGTAATTGCGGTGGATAACAATATGGACCACCTTGAAGAGGTACAAAACATAACGACCAATGCGGTATGCTTCGATGCTACCGATCCGGCACAGCTTAAGTCGCATGGTATTATGGATGCTGATATTGCCGTGATTGCCATTGGGGAGCATTTTGAGCCGGTGGTACTGATTGCGATGCAGCTTATTCAGGCGGGTGTTAAAGTGTATGCCCGCGCAAATTCAGTGACGCAGGAGCAGATTCTCAAAAAAATCGGAGTGTTTGAAATCATACATCCTGAGCGGCAGGTTGCTGAACGGATGGGCATCACCCTTCACCGGCAGGGGATTGAAGATTTGCTGGATATCGGGGACGGCTTATCGGTGTTTGAGGTGGATACGCCAATATCCATGCTGAACAAGACCCTCGACGAACTTGCCCTCCGAAAGCGGTATGGTATCAACATCCTGACGATCAAGCGCACGGATGATTCCGGGGAGAATGAGACCACCGAGGAAAGCAAAAAATATTACTCTATCGGCATCCCTGACGGCAGCACGCGATTGCAGGCAGGGGACAAAATTATCCTGCTCGGCAACAAAAAAGACTGTGACAAAATGCTGGATGTAATCTGATGATTTCTGTTTCTCTTTTTTGTTATTTTCCACAAAAAACAGAAACAAAACAAGATGAACAGCTATCAGCAGTTTTATGCCGCATTGAAGGTCTTTCCGGTTTTTCCGCTCGTGGAAATCCGGAAGCGGGTGCCGAACTTTGATACGCGGCGGCTTGTAGAATGGCAGGCGAAGGGGTATATCACGAAAATCCGCAACGGCTGGTACACCTTTGCGGATGAGCCGGTTGATGAGCAGCTAAGCTGGTATGCCGCTAACCGGATTTACCCGTACTCTTACATTTCCCTTGAGTCCGCACTATCCTATTACGGCTTTATCCCGGAGGGCGTCTTTCAGGTAACGTCGTGCTCGACGCTCAAAACCAATCAGTTCGATACGCCGCTCGGGAACTTCAGATACCGGCATATCAAGCCGTCCCTGTTTTTGGGCTACAATCTCCATCCTTTCAGAAACACGGTAATCAGGTTTGCCGAACCCGAAAAAACGCTGATTGATTATCTGTACCTGCATCCCCAAATTAAGCATACCGACGATTTCACCGCGCTGCGCTGGCATGCAACTGAAATCAACGCAACCATAAATTTCAACCGGCTCCGCGTTTTTGAAACCTACATCAACTCAGCCGCGCTCTCAAGGCGGCTTGACCTATTGAGGGCTTACCTGAATGCTCACACTTGACCAAATCAAAAAGAATTATCCGGAAAATCTGCACCGGTTTCCGCGGTTTATCCTCAGGGAGTATTTACAGCATAAAGTGCTGGAAGTAATCTATAACAGCATGTATCCCAAATCGCTCTGTTTTATCGGAGGGACCTGCCTTCGGATTGTGCATCAAAACCGCAGGTTTTCTGAGGATTTGGACTTTGATAATCTGAACATGACGCATGAGCAATTTGAAAGCCTTGCGACGGAAATTGAAGACAATCTCACCAATAGCGGCTATGAGACCGAATTAAAAATGGTCATGAAAGGAGCCTGGCATTGCTATATCAGGTTTCCAGGCTTGTTGTATGAAGAAGGTCTCTCCGGTCATCGAAATGAGAAAATCCTGATACAACTTGATACCGAGCCGCAGCATTATTCTTTTGAACCCGAAGCGTACATTCTAAATCGCTTTGATGTGTTTGCAACCGTACTTACAACGCCTTTGCCCGTGTTAATGGCGCAGAAGTGCTACGCTATCATCAACAGGAAGCGAAACAAAGGCAGAGATTTTTATGACCTTGTTTTTATGATGGGTATGAATGTAAAACCCGATTATGCCTACCTTGATGCCAAGCTTTCCATAACCAACCCTGAAAGCTTGAAAGAAGCTCTGCTTTCACGGTGTTCGGAAATAAGCATGACTGAAATGGCATCAGATGTTGCCCCTTTTCTTTTTCAGCCTGCCGAAGTCAATCGCGTTAAGAACTTTGAAACCATTGCCCGGCAGTATGCCTTTTAGGATTCCGAAACATCACCTGCCTCCTCCACCAGCTTCCCAAACAACCTTTGCTGCGAGGCAATCTGCGGCAGATACTCCGGGTGCCACTGTATGCCGATCACAAAGCGCCGGTCGGGCACCTCAATGCCCTGAACTACGCCGTTGGGTTCGCGGGCGGTGAGCTCAACGCCTTCCCCCGGTTTGTCCACGGCCTGATTGTGCAGACTGTTGACCCGCGCCTGCGTGCTCCCGATAATCCGGTGCAGCCTGCTTCCCTTCGTGATTTCCACCGTTTTACGCGGGTAGATGGTATCGGCTTTCGGGGTCTCGTTGTAAAAATCGCTGATGTCCTGATACAGGGTGCCGCCAAGGTGCACGTTAATGAACTGCGCCCCGCGACAGATGCCAAGCACGGGGCGGTCTGACACGAGCGCTTCGGTGAGCAGCTTGTTTTCGAGCGCGTCACGGGCAGGGTCCGGGCCCGCGGTATGCCCCAAACTGAAGAGCTTGCGCACCAGCGTAATCCCGAAGCTCACAAAGAAAAACAGGAAGCGCGTCCAGCGTTTGGTTTTCTCCTCGGAGAGGTCCTTTAGGTTTTGAAGCTCCTCTGCCCCGTACAGCTCCGGACTCACATCCGCCCCGCCGCCAATCACCAGGCCCTCAATCTCCGGCAAACCGCCCCGCATACCCGGATGGATGCGCTTCGGCCAGCCGCCCGCCCGCCACACCGCGATAGCTGTGAAAACCCAGGCAACGAGTCCGCCCTTATCCGGCCCGGTTACGCCAATGAGTGGTCGTGATCTTTTGCGACGCCCCATCAGCTAAATAAATTGGTGAGCTGTTTCGAAATCACGTCCAAAAACCGCTTGCCGGGTTTCTCGAGATACTCAAAATAGCTTTCCGTGAGGCGCGCCAGCTTCTCCTTGTTCGAAGCAACCCGCTCCACAACCACCCATTTGTTCCACTCATCCTTGAAGCGCCAGTCCGGATTGGAGATGTCGCAGTTCGGCAGCCGGTAATGAAAAGTCGGGCGGCTTGAAGTCAGGCCGTCATCCACCACATCTGTTACGCGTTTTTCGTCGAGGTGTGTGAACAGCGGCAGCATATCGAGCGGACGGTTGCGCGTGGGGTTGTGCGTGAGGTAGTCGTCAATCAGCGTGCTCAGGTCAGGCGCATAATCGGGCTGCATGATTACCCGCGCGTATTTTTTGGGGAAGGGATCAATGTAGGGCGTGATATGCCGGGTCGTATCCACATCGTGCCGTTCTTCGAGCCAGTCGTACATCAGAATGAACGCCCGCAGGAAATCCCGGATTTCGTCAGGCTCAAAAGACGGCAGCTCCGGATTCAGGTGCAGTCCGAACGCATTGAACACCGACGAGCGCGTGCCCTCAACTGCTTGTTTTTGAAGCGCATCACGCAGCCGCTCCAGTTCCGGCAGCTCAGTAGTCAGAATCGGCGGACTCACGATTTCCATTGGCACAAACTCCATGGCCGAGTCAGCAATCAGCTCCTCAACCTTTTCGGCCAGCTTCTCCTGACCCATTGAAATCTTATCCAGGTAGCCGCGCATTTTGCCGTCTTTAAGCAGGGAAGCGTCCAGCTCTACCTCAAAAGGCCCGGCCTCCTCAAAGGTGTCCGTATGCACTTTGCTGACATATTTGCCGAGATACTCAATCTCACCGCCATAAAGTCCGGTGATGGTTTCGGAAATTTCCTGAAGGTTCAGTCCGGAAAACTCAAGTTCGACACCCATGCGCCGCGGCGCACCTTCATAATTTGTTTTGTAGGGGGATTCTTTCATCTCTAAATTAAAATAAAACAGATACTAATCACTGTCTGCAAAGTTTCGGCGGCAAGCACAACACCAGAAGCGACTCATAAAACAGATTTGAATAAAAGGTACACATTTGCAGTCTTAAACCGCGGCTGAAAATCGAAAAATTAAGTAAGGAATTCGATTTTGGCCTGATATTGGCTCCAATAAATTTTATCTTGCAAACAAATAATCGGGCAAATAATTGAATTATTTAGCCTTAATCATCAGAATCAAAATGGGAGTCCGCCATCCTTACTATTTTAGTTCCGGCGGCTTTCATTGCGTAAACCGAAACAAATCAAAAGGAAAGTATTTTGTCAGAAATCAAACAAGGCGACACCGTTAAAGTTCATTACACCGGCACCCTTCAGGACGGATCCGTTTTTGATTCCTCCCGTGAGCGCGAACCCCTTCAGTTCGAAATCGGTTCCGGCTCACTCATTCCGGGCTTCGAAAATGCCGTTTTGGGATTAAGTGTGGGCGAAAGTACCAAAGTTGACATTCCTTCAGGTGAAGCATACGGTGAAGTTCGCGAAGATATGATCATCAGCGTAGAGCGCGACAAGCTCCCGGCTGATATCGACCCTAAAGTGGGTATGCAGCTTCAGGTACAGCAGCAAAATGGTCAGGCCATGCCCGTTGTCATTTCCGATGTAAACGAAACACACATCACCATCGATGCCAACCATCCCCTCGCGGGTCGCGATCTCACCTTCGAAATTGAGCTCGTAGAAGTGGTCTGAGACCCAACACGAAAAAAGCTATAGTGCAGACCGGTGACCATCGTCATCCATTACCAAAGCACTGAAACTAAAAAAGCCCCGTGCACCATGTGTCCGGGGCTTTTTGCTTTTAGACAAAGTACCGCATCGCAGAGACGACGCATCCCAAAACGACCGCCATCAACCTAACATGAGCTTCACAAATGGCCGTTACTTTTTATTTTTTGGGGAAAACTCAGTGAGCATCAGGAGCTTGGCGGGTAGTTTAGGCACCCCAAACCTAAGATGGGGGCGTTGCTTTTTGGGGAGCACGCAGCAGCTTTAAAATCGTGAATCAAAAACCCGGTTGGTCCGAATACGCCGCCTGATCTCAGTTGAGCATCGGCATCCGGCCACTTGTCCAGTTCCCGATGGCTTCCAGCTCGATCGACTGATAGAAGCGGTTGCGCGACAGGATGTAGTGCTGGAACGGCCACGAATTGCTCGTCACGCGGGCCCGCTCAAAAATGATGACGGTGCGCGGATCCATGCGGTTATGGCTATAGTGCCAGATCATGGCGTCAATGCTCGACTCTACATACACCGGCGGACCCAGCAGAATGTACACCAAGCCCATATCGGTTTTCCAGCCTTCCTTAAAGGTCGAGAAAAGCCGGTTGGCCTCCTCAACACGGGTGTAGAACCGCTCAATTTGTTCCCGGGCCTGCCGCGGATTCATATCGCGCAGCCAAAAACGGTCAATTTCCCGCCGGATGGAGTCGGGGTCGCTCATGCGCATCATGTTGCGGAAATCCCGTTCCCGCATCAGATACACCAGCGGCTCAGCCATCTCCCGGACCGTGCGCACATCCGGAAATCCGGGACTCACCATAGCAAAATCGCGAAACCGAACGGTTTCTTCCGTTTGGCCGTCGGGTCCGGTCGTTTCCAGGGTGATTTCAAGCCGGTAGTTTCCCGCCTCCGGTCGCGGAAAGCTGTACTCAATCAGAATGGGGCCGGTTTCAGTATCAAGGGTGCGGCGCTGTGATGCAAGTTCGGTTTGGTCGCTGAAATCAATGCCGCGAAACTGAATGCTGCCCGAGCTCACCGGCAGGTGTCCCATCGCGCGGGCAGGGGCCGTATCGGAGCGGAATTCGATCAGCCGCATGCGCAGCTCAACCGGCAGGCTGTCATCGCTGCGCGCCACAAAAAGCTCAAACCGCAAACTGTCATGACTCGCCGGTATTAAATATGACGTGATGTTGCGGGTTTCCCCCTCGCCGAGCAGGGCAACCCGGATGTCAGAGAGCGTCGGCTCGGGGCGCTCCGGGTCGGGCACTTCAACCTGTAAAACCACCTGACTCGCTTTATTGCTCGAGCGGTCGCGCACACGCACCTCCAGCTGATAGGTGCCCGGATTTACGGGCCTCACCCGCTCAATCAGGGTGCGAAAACGCTCCGGCCCCTCGCTCGGGATGATGTCGATATTTTCGCGCAGGGTGCCGGTCACGTCTCCCTCCGCCGTAACACCCAGCTTGCGGTACTGCACACTGAGCTCAACCGCCGCCTTGCGCTGTCCGTCTATGGTGCGGAAAACCAGGTTGTTATGCGGCAGCTCAAGGTTGAGCACGACAACAGGATTATCCTCAACATCAAAAAAACTCGTTACACGCGCCAACACTTCCGGGTAGCCCGTCTGATATACATGGGAAGTGCCCCGGTCCCGGACGGTCTCCGAGCCTGAGCCACAGCCGGATGTGCCGAGTAAGAAAATCAACAGAAAAAAAACAAGCGCGCGTGACATAGGCCTGGAGAAAACGGATGAGAATATTGGGTCTTGAAAAGGGGCGATAAACGGCATTTCGGCGTAATGGGTCATATTACCGAAAAACAAATAAATTAGCCTGTCGCCCGAAAGATAACGAATGCTGCGGCCAATCATTCCCCGTGAATTTCAGACGCCTTGCCTGCGAAGCGCAACATCCGCAGAACGGCATGTCTCCCAATAAAATACATTTTACCCATCCCGCAGCTTGTATGGCCGGGCACCCTGTCAAATTTCTTGCTGAATAAAGCGGGTTAACTTTTTGTATATTTATCGGTTGTGACAAAAAGGGCTGTCCTGAGCGGGCAGTGCTTTTTGATAATCTTATTTTTTAACAGGCGCAGCGCCAAACGGGACATCCCAAACCAACAGGCTGTTTCCCGCTGTCCTTATCCTATGTTTATCCAGAATCTTAAAAAAGTGTATGAGAAACTCGAATCGCAGAACAAAAATCGTTTGTACCGTAGGTCCCAGCACAAATACGCAGGAAGGGATTGAAGGACTCATCCAAAGCGGGATGAACGTTGCCCGGCTGAATTTCTCACATGGCACCCATGAAGATCATCAGCGTGTTATTGATATGATTCGCGCTGCGGCCCGCAAGTATCAGTATAGTGTGCCCATCCTGATGGACCTTCAGGGTCCCAAAATACGCGTCGGCAAAATGAAAGACGGCGTGCAGCATGTCGAAACCGGCAGCTATGTGACCCTCACCCCGGATGACGGCGAGACCGAAGGCACCTCAACCGTAATTCCCATTGACTACCCCTACCTCGCGCAGGACGCCCGTGAAGGCGATACCATTCTCCTTGATGACGGCCTTTTTGAATTTAAAATTGTCAAAACCGCCGATGGCAACATCACCGCACGGGTGATTAACGGCGGCATGCTCAAATCCCGTAAAGGGGTGAACCTGCCGGGGCTCAAGCTCACCATTTCCTCCATTACCGAAAAAGATTACGCCGATCTCGAGTTCGGAATCAAAGCCGGTGTTGATCTCGTCGCCCTTTCCTTTGTGCGTAAAGCAGAAGATGTGCAGGAGCTCGTTTCCAAAATTCGCTCAGGCGGGTCCAATGCAGGCGTCATCGCCAAAATTGAAAAGCCCGAAGCCCTTGATGTGATTGATGAGATTATTGAAGAAGTGGACGGAATCATGGTTGCGCGCGGAGATCTTGGTATCGAAATTCCGAGTGAAAAAGTGCCCATGGTGCAGAAGCAGATCATCGACAGCTGCCGTAAGGCCGGAAAGCCGGTTATTACCGCTACCCAAATGCTCGACTCCATGATCACCAACCCGCGCCCGACACGCGCGGAAAGCTCCGATGTTGCCAACGCCATCCTTGACGGCACCGACGCCATCATGCTTTCCGGTGAAACGGCTGCCGGAAAATTCCCTTTCGAAGCTGTGCGCGTGATGGAGAAAATCTGCCGCAACGTGGAAGCTGAATCCGAAGAACTGTATCACACCCTGCCGTTTACACGTCCCGAGTGGAAGCAGAAGCAGGTCGTGGAATCCATCGCCTACTCCACAACACAGCTTGCGCAATATGTAAATGCCAAGGCCATCGCTGTGATTACGCACTCCGGCACAACCGCAAAACGGATTGCCAAGTACCGGCCTGAAGTGCCAGTGTTTGCCTTCACGGACAGTCAGCTTGTCCGGCGGCAGCTCAACCTCGTTTGGGGTGTACACAGCATAAAGCTGAAGAAAATTTCAAACACCGACGAAAGCGTAGAGCACATGGAAGACTACCTGCGCAAATCCAAGCTGTTCAGCAAAGGCGACCGGATTATCATCGCGACAGGTATGCCGCTTGCTGATCGGGTACGCACCAACATGGTCAAAATCAGCACCCTCTGATTTTGATTTCCGCAACACTTTTTGTTTTATGATGAAGGTCTCAGGGAAGGAACCTCCGCGGGCGGCATTCGGTACAACACCGGGGCAGCCCTCACGTTGCGTACCCGTCCCCAGGACCTTTTATTGTATCATACCAACCGTACTTTTCCCGGCTACACACTGAAGTAATGAATCACATCTCAACAAAACCCGCTGCATTTATCCTCCTCATTTTTGCAAGTGCGCTTATGCTTGCAGGATGTTCCGGATCACTTGGCAGCGCATGGACCAATTTTAATTCATACTTCAATACCTTCTACAACACCAAGCAGAGCTTCGAGCGGGGCTACCGGCAGTTTGAAAATCAGGTCGAACGCATTAATCCGGAGCGCCCGATTGCCATTCACCGCGCACCCGTTCGCGCCGGCGTCTCCGAATTCGAAGACACCATTCAGCGGGGCTCCGACCTCTTGCTGCGCTTCCCCGGCTCCCGCTATGTGGATGACACCGTTTTTCTGATCGGTAAGTCTTTCTTCTTCCTGCAGAATTATTTCAATGCCGAGCAGAAGTTTACGGAGCTGTACTCGGTAACTTCATCTTCCGAGCTGCGGCAACAGTCCGTGATCTGGCGGGCGCGGGCCATGCTGGAAATGGAGCGCTACAACGACGGGATCAATTTCCTGGTAGCCATGTACGACAATCCCGAAATCGACTGGGACCGCCGCAATCTTGCCGAAGCCGATTTGCTGATGGCGCAGTTTCTGGTGCAGACCAATCAGTGGGAAGAGTCAGGCCGCTTGCTGTTCGAAGCCCTGCCGGATGTGCGCGACAATGAGCTGCGTGCCCGCGGTTTTTTTCTGAACGGGCAAATCCTCGAGCACCTGGGCGAGTATCAGGCAGCCTACGATGCCTTTGACCGGGTTCGGCGTTCAAACCCGTACTATCAGATGATCTATTATGCGGAGCTCAAAAAAGGCGTCATGCTCCGCAATATGGGGCGCTATGATGAGTCGCGCAGACACTTTGCCTCCATGGCCCGCGACAACAACAATTTTGAGTTTCTGGCTGAAATCAATTTTCAGCAGGCGAAAACCCTGCACAGCATGGGGCGCGCCTACGAAGCCCGCGAAATGTACCGGGAAGTGCTCTACTTCAGCTTCCGCGCACCCGCCCGGGAAGTGCTTGCCCGTACACACTACGGCCTCGCAGAACTTTACCGCTTCGATTTTCGCGATTATCAGCGGGCTGCCGCACACTATGATACGGCTGCGCGCAACACTTCCGACCTGGAACTTCTGCCGCGGGGCTTCGACGCCCGTACGGTTTCGCGGGATTTCAGCAACTTCGCGCGCCTGAGCACTGAGCGGGCAAAAATGGACAGCTTGCTGTGGCTGGGTAACCTGCCTCCCGCGCGCTTCGATTCGGTCATCACGGTTATTCAGGAAGACTATCGTCGTCAGATGAGAGCCGCTGAACGAGAGCGCCGGCGCGAATCAACCCGGATCGTGAACGTGGAACCTTCCGACCTTGAAGACGCCACTGAGTCGGGCGAAAACGGCTTTCTGTTTCACCTGAACCGGCAGCTTATGAGTCAGGCAAGCATGCAGTTTCAGGCCCTATGGGATGGCCGGCCGTTGGTGGACAACTGGCGCCGCATGGACGCCGTCCGGCGCACTATTATCGAAGCGGAAGAAGATGAAGCGCTCGCCGAAGAGATTTTTTTCGTGGAAGAAATGGTGTTTGATGAATATGAGCTCGATCTCAGCGAAATTCCCCGCACCCGCGCCGCCCGGGATGAAATGCGCGTGCGGCTGGCCAACACCAAATACGAAATCGGCAACCTGTTTTTCTTTTCCTTCAATCAGCCCGACAGTGCACGATCGTACTTCAGCCGGATCGTAGCGGATTTCCCGACTGCGGAAGTCGTGCCGCAGGCGATGTTTTCCATCTCAGAAATCCTCTATCAGAGTGGGGATCCGGAAGAAGCAAGGGAATGGGCGCTCAAGATTGCCGACCGTCATCCCGATACGCCCTACGCGCGCAGGCTTTCAAGCCGCTTTGACCTGGCGCTCGATTCAGAGCAGGTGCCGCAAACCGATGAAGAGCGCGTGGGCTTTGCCTACCGGCAGCTACTCGGGGAAATTGAAGACCTGCCCCCCCTTGAAGCGGGTCAGCAGCTCATGGCTTTCGGAATGGCAGATACGCTGACGTCTCACGCCCCTGAAGCCCTTTTCAACGCCGTCCGACTTTTTGCTTCACACGAAAACAGCAACGACGACTTTCTCGAACGCCGCCGGACCTATGAGCAGACCCGCAGAACCTTTGAAATTGAACAGGCAGAACTCAGCACCCTGCAAGACTCCGCGCGCGTAATGCTGGCCGATACGAGTCATGTGTTTGAAGAAGAAGGCCTGCGCGAATTCTGGGAAAGTATTGCAGATTCCACGCTTGCTGAGCCCGATTTTTACGAACTCTTTCCCTATCGCGGGGAAGTGTGGGATGACGCCCGCGCGTCGCTCGAACGGATTTCGGAAGCGCATAGTAATTTCAGGCTGATCAACCGGGTAAGGAGCCTGCACGACGCCATCCGGCTGCCCGACAAACCCGAGCCCGAACCTGATCCAGACGCGGAGCCCGAAACAGATGAAATGCCGGACACTGAAACAGAAGCCGGAGACGCAGACGGGGCCCTTGCGGAAGAGCTGCCCACGGAGTTTCAGATACCGGGCATGGCGCCGAGTGGCAGGAATCAGGATTTCCCTGACCGTAGTGCAGGTGAAGGCCAAGGCGAAACCCTGCGACCGGATCAGCTGCCGGTCAATGCCACTACCGTATATGACGCAGAAGAACTCGGCCTGACGCCCGATTTTGGCATTACGCTCGAACACGCCATCGAACAATCCGGCGTGCGGCACATGATGGCTTCCATGAATATTGTGGAAGCAACTTTCAGCTTCCGCATACACATCACCGGAGAAGGTTTCACAGAGCGGGTCACACCGCTTGGCGACAATGATGAGTTCGGCTTCTCACAAATGCTGCAAAATCAGCTGCAGGAAGTGCTTGCTGCCGAACCGGCTGTGCTTGACGGGGAGCGGGTCCCGGTCATCTACATCGTCGATATCCCCGTCACAGCCGCTGAAACCGACGACTGATACCCCATCCGGTTTTCCGGCTTGTTTTTTTAACCCGCATTATTCACCAAGAAATTTTCTTGCTGGCAAGGCGAAGCTGAAAACTCAGCGGAAGGGTACCTAAGTACCCTGAGCATGAGTTTTCGGCTTCAACGCAGCCAGCGAGGAAATTTCGCAGCCTTTACACCACACCCAAATTTGGGCTACAAGTGTTTTTCGTTAAGCCCAATTTAAACTATTATTTAGCAAATTAATCCTGTTTAATTGTGAATAATGCGGGTTAAGTCTGTGCAGGTGGGTTTAGGGGGATGGTTTTGGCGTCCTTCACCAGCTGCGCAGCAATTCCCGGCAAATGGTACCGGGCAGCTGCGGACCTTCGTACACAAGTCCGGTATAAATCTGAATGAGATCAGCCCCAGCCTGCAGCCGTTTGCGGGCTTCTTTCGGGGAGTCAATCCCGCCAACGCTGATCAGGGTTTTACCCGGCGCCGTCCGCTCCCGGATGTAGGCTATGCGATCTGCCGCAGTTTTGGCAAGCGGCGTTCCGCTGAGACCGCCGTTGCCGATGGCTTCTAATTCTCCATTCGGCGTGGCAAGCCCGTCACGGCTTACCGAAGTGTTGACGGCGACATAGCCGTCTGCCTGCGCTTCTTCTGCAATCATAAGCAGCTCCCGCAGTACGCTGTCGCTGGTATCTGCAGAAAACTTGATGAAGAACGGCACGTCGCGCAGCCGAACTTCCGCGAGCGCCTGCATGAGCCGCAGAAAAAGCTCGGGCGACTCAAAAGATTTTCCGTCGCCGGTATTTGGACATGAAATATTGATGGTCGTATAATCCGCGTGCGGTGCGAGCAGTTTGTAGGAGCGCACATAGTCGTAAATGCCGCCTTCTGTTGAGCGGTGCAGGTTTGGCGTTTTGGCAATGTTGATTCCCAGCGGTACCTTTCGCGCGGCTTTTGCAGGAAGGCCCTGCGCAACGGCCCGTGCACCGTCGTTGTTGAGCCCCATGCGGTTAATCAGCGCGCGGTCTGACGGTAGCCGGAACATGCGCGGCTTGCGGTTTCCGGCACTGGGCTCCGCGGTAACGCTGCCGATTTCCAGAAAACCGAAGCCCGTAGCTGAAAGCGCCGGAATCAGCGCGCCATTTTTGTCAAAACCGGCTGCAAGCCCGACCGGATTGGGGAAGCGAAGGCCGGCGGTTTGAACTTCGAGTTTTGAATCGGTAACGCAAAGCTGCCCCTTCAGGAATTCAAGGAACGCTTCTGAGTGCTGCCAGCGCTTCAGGCGTGAGAAAACAAAATTATGAGCTTCTTCCGCTTCCATCTGAAAAAGAAGCGGGCGGATCAGCCTGCGGTAGATCATATCGTTGAAGGATGGTTAAGGAAATTGCAGGGCGGCCGTCGCCCTGTGCCAACTGTAAAATAAGCCTAAAACAAGCCATGACCATAGTGACTTTCAGTCAGCATAACCGATGAATTTCAGCACAGCAGCGCAGGTACATGCGTACATCAACACCATGCCGATGTTCGCAAGCAGCGGCAGGCAGGCGGCGCGCTTCGGCCTTGAAGGGATCACCGCCCTTTGTGAAGCAATCGGGAACCCGCAGCGTGATCTTCGCTGCATTCACGTAGCCGGAACCAATGGGAAGGGCTCGGTCTGTCAGTTGCTGCACGGCGTTTTATCCCATGCAGGCTACCGCACCGGGCTGTACACATCCCCGCATTTGGAGCGCGTCACCCAGCGTTTTGTGGTAAACGGCACGGAAATGTCAGATACCGAGCTGTTAGAGTTTTTCCGGGAGCACGGGCAGGCCGTGCTTGAATGCGCCCCTACATTTTTTGAGCTTACGACCGCCATCGCCTTCTGGCATTTCAGCAGGCAGCGCACGGATATCTGCGTGATTGAAACCGGCCTGGGCGGCCGGCTCGACGCAACCAACGTGATTACCCCGCTGGTCTCCGTCATTACAAGTATCGGACTTGATCACACCGAAATACTGGGTGAAACGCTGGCGAAAATCGCTGCGGAAAAGGCCGGAATCATCAAAGAAGGTGTGCCGGTTGTTACCGGGAAACTCCCGCCGGAAGCCTTCGGGGTAATTCGTGCCACAGCCCGCAGCAAGGGTGTCGCACTGCATAACGCGGCAGATCCGGAGCCTGAGTGGGAGAATGGCAACGTGACCCTTCGCAGCGGCATAGAAAACCATAACGGCATGCTGACCCTTTATACAGGCTTCAGGCAGCCTGTGCAGCGCTACAACATCGCTACCGCGGTTCAGGTGCTGAGTCTCCTGCACGCGGCCTATCCTGTACGTCCGGAGCTGTTAACGAAGGCCATGGCACAAATTTCCGCTTCAGGTGCCTTTGCCGGGCGTTTTGAGCAAATGCTGCCCGGCGCGGATGTCTATTACGATGGTGCACACAATACCGAAGCTTTTTCACAGGCGCTGCAGCTATCCCGGAAGATTGCAGGGGAGAGAAAAATGGTGTTGGTGTTTAGCCTTATGCGTGATAAATTAACCCCTGAATTGTGCAGGCTTATTTCAGAATTCGACGAATTGTTCTATTTTGAGGGAAATTATGGCAGAACAGCTTCTCTTTCTGAGATTCAGCAGTATCTTCCCGATACAAAAAGCTTTCAATCTGTAGTATGGTCCGATCTGAAAGATGAGGCTTTAGCCGGAAATATCATGTTGTTGTTCTCCGGTTCGCTTTATTTTTACGGGCTTGCCAAAAAAATGGTTGATTCAGGCGAGCGCGCACAAGATGTCTGAATCGTTTGCAGTCCCCGTTCTTGCGCTTCGGATGTTGCCGCCCCGTTGTTGTGTGCATCATAAAACAATTCATACAAATTATTCCAAAACGCTTGCGGCTTATCAGCGCTGATGGCATAATAATCCCTTTACGGAAAGGCCTGCAAAAAGCGGTTCTGTCCATCATAATATCCGGACGGGAAGAAGTCTACTGATAATTATACGCTCACGGGTTCCATGTACGCAGCAGTACATGCTGAAACCTTTTGATGAATGCAGCCTGAGTCCTTTTTAAAAAAACACATCACATTAAATCAAAAAAAAAGTGTGCTGACTGTATGCATATACAACAAGACAGCAGCAAATTTTTTATTTCAAATTAATCAAGCAAAAACAACCACATGGTTGAGAATCAAGACCTGAGTCAGGAAAATCTCGAAAAACGTACGGTAAAGGAACTTCAGGAATTAGCGAAGTCCATGGGTTTGAAATCCGTAACGGGAATTACGAAACAGAAACTGGTGTCGAAAATACAGCGGCATATCAGCAGCGGGGAAGCAGAAGCAGCGCGGGGACCCGGCAAGTACTGGCTGTCTGCAAAGGATGTCTTCAAAGACGCGCCCAAGCCGCCAGCTAAAAAGAGGCGGGGAACTGCTAAAGAGGCAGCCGATCCGGATTTGTTTTCGGAGGCTTCTGATGAAAAAAAACAGAGCACATCCGGCACCCCATCGGGACCCAAAAGCAGGTCAAAGTCTGGTTCCGGTACCGGTAAGAAAGCCGAAGATCAGGAAGCAAAGGTGCAGACAAGCCGGTTGAGTGGTGATTTTCTGCAGCGAAAAATTCAGGACGATAAGGATTCCATTTCAGAAAAAACCTTGCTGCACAGCCGGAAGCAGTCGGCGTCTCAGGCTGAGCCTGCGACAGAAGGGAAGCCGCTCCCGAAGGAGCTGCGTACCATGAGCCGGGAGGAAGAGCTCAAGCTTGAGCGCGAGATTCTCGAAGCCAAAGCCCGCAAGCAAAGCGGGGGCAAAGGCAGCGAAACCGACGGAAGCACTGACAGCAAGGGCGGGAACAACCGTCAGCAAAATAAAAGCTACGAGGCGGGGCAAAAGCAGCCACAGGATTCGCGCAGCAATGCGCGCGGTCAGCGGCCGTCCCAAAATAAACAGCAGCAAAACAAGGAGGCCGACTCATCCCGGTCACAAGCTGACAGGAACCAAAACAAGAATCAGAATCAGGGACAAGGCCAGAGCCAGAGCCAGAATAAGGATCAGCAGCGTCAGGGGGCGTCCGGTTCAGGCGGGAAGGGGCAGCAGTCACAGGCCGCGGGTTCAAAATCCGGTGGCGGCAGGCAGCAGCAGTCGGGTGAGGCCGCGCAGAAAAAGGAAGCTTCGGGCAATAAGCCTTCACCGAAGCAGCAGCAAAACCAGCAGCAGTCGCAGCAACAGTCGGGTAAGGCAGATCAGGGGAAACAGCGCGGTAACAGTGAGGACGATTATTCGGATTTGCCCGAATCGGACGCTGCAACCCTTGCCGAACATATCGAAATTATAACGCCACAGCTTGGCGGGTACTTGGTCAATGAAGGCACGCTTGAGATTCTGCCCGAGGGCTATGGTTTCCTGCGTTCGCCCAATTACAATTACCTGGCGAGTCCCGATGATATTTACGTATCCCCATCGCAAATTAAGCGGTTTGCGCTGCGTCAGGGCGATACGGTTGTTGGCATTATCCGCCCGCCTAAGGTTGGGGAGCGGTATTTCGCGCTTCTGCGGGTTGACGGAATCAACGGCAAAATTCCGCGCAATATGGACGAGCGCCCTGATTTTGACGAGCTTCTGCCGGTGTATCCGAATCAGCGGCTTAAGCTGGAAACATCTCCGTTTCAGTACACGACCCGGATGATGGATCTGTTTTGCCCGCTGGGTAAGGGGCAGCGCGGACTCATCGTGGCGCAGCCCAAAACCGGGAAGACGTCGATTTTGCGCATGGCCGCCAACGCGATTGCGCAGAACAACCCGGAGGCACAGATCATTATTTTGCTGATTGATGAGCGTCCGGAAGAAGTGACGGAAATGGACCGCAATGTTGCAAGTGCGGAGGTTGTCGCGTCCACTTTTGATATGAAGCCCGAGAATCACATCGCGCTTGCAGAGCTTGTGTTTGAAAAAGCCAAGCGCCTTGTGGAAAGCGGAAATGACGTGGTTATTCTGATGGATTCGCTCACCCGCCTTGCCCGTGCCTACAATATTGCGACCAATTCGGGCCGCACCATGAGCGGCGGCGTGGACTCCGAGGCCCTTAAAAAGCCACGGAAACTCTTCAGTCTTGCCCGAAACATCGAAAACGGCGGCAGTCTGACCATTCTGGCAACCGCCCTTGTAAACACCGGTTCCCGTATGGACGACGTGATTTTCGAGGAGTTCAAAGGCACCGGTAACATGGAAATGGTGCTGGAACGCCGGATTTCGGAACAGCGGGTGTACCCTGCCATTGATGTGTTCAAAAGCGGTACCCGGAAGGAAGAGCTTTTTGTTCGTGATGATGAGCGGCAGAAGGTCGTATTGCTGCGCCGTTTCCTGTCCAACATGTCGCCGCTTGAATCGGTGGAGTTTATGCTGGATAAAATCAGGGGCACGCGCAACAATCAGGAGTTTCTGATTTCGATGAATCAGTAGGCTGTGTCAGCGATCTTTTTTTTGGAGGGATGATGGTTGGATAGGCCTGCCAAAAAGCAAGGGGCTCATCTTAGGTTTGGGGTTTTTCAATCTGCCACGAAAGACCGTGATGTTCACGGAGTTTCCCCCAAATAAAAAAAGCCCCCAAAATGCCTGCCAAAGCCTTGTTCAGGCTGACCCTGATTTTGGTGCTTACTGGAAAGTTTGAATTGAACTGATAAAAAAACGCCCGTCCGGTTTTGAAGCCGGGCGGGCGTTTTTTGTGCAAGGGGGTTTTGGGGATTTATTTCACTTCAAGCTGCCAGGGGAGGAGGGCCCATGCATGCGGTCGGGCGGAGGTTTCGGCCATGTGGCGGATGAAGCTCATTTCTTCGTACATCGGGATGTTGCGGCTGAAGATATTGCGGACGCTGACTTCGGAGCGGCTTGCGAGGGTTTCGAGGAAGCTTTGGTCGCGCGGCAGCTCGCGTACGCTCCATGCGGTGAGGCCGGCTTTATCGGCGGCGAACTGTATGGCCATGTCGAGACCGCCTACCGCGTCGATGAGACCGGCATTGCGGGCGTCTTCACCGCTCCAGACGCGGCCCTGTGCTACTTCGTGAATGTCTTCGACGCTCATACCGCGGCTTTCTGATACGCGGGCGAGGAATTTGTCGTAGGCGTCATCGATGAAGAAACTGAAGGCGTCACGCTGCGAAGCGCTGAGCGGGCGGGTCGGGCTGAGCCAGTTTGCGTTGTCATGGAAG
This sequence comes from Cyclonatronum proteinivorum, assembly GCF_003353065.1. Lineage (GTDB taxonomy): Bacteria > Bacteroidota > Rhodothermia > Balneolales > Cyclonatronaceae > Cyclonatronum > Cyclonatronum proteinivorum. Next base: position 1,746,330 of record NZ_CP027806.1, read on the forward strand.
CGGATTTCGTCGTAGTCGAGTTTGAGGCGGTCTTCGAGCAGGCGTGTTGCGTCGAAGCGCAGGCCAATGACGCCAATGGAGCCGGTGATGGTTGTGCGGTCGGCTACGATGGTTTCAGCGGCCATGGCGATGTAGTATCCGCCGGAGGCTGCGACGGCACCCATGGAAGCGACAACCGGCTTTTGTTCGCGGGCTTCCTGAATAAGCTGCCAAATGGCGTCGGAGGTTGCCGCGGAACCGCCGGGGCTGTTGATCCGCACAACGATTGCTTTCACATTGTTGTCGTTGAGGGCGCGGTTGAGGGAGCGCTGGAAGTTATCGACGTTGATGGTCTGTTCGCTGCCGAAGGCAAAGGGATCGTCGGTGCCGGGCATGATGGCGCCGTTGGCATAAATAACGGCAACCGCTTCACGGGGGGCACGCTCAAGGCCTGCGGACCGCTCGCTTACGCGCTCATACCGGCGGCTGGATATGCGGTTGAGGTCGTCGCCTTCATCAAGCCCAATACGGGATTTAATGCGGGCTTCAAGCTCGGAGGGGAATACGATGGCGTCGATGAGGCCGCGTTCTGCGTAGTATTCAATATCAAGCCTGGGAGGCTGATTCATCATTTGGGTAACTTCACTGCGGCTCATGCCGGTGCGCTCTGCAACGGCTTGCTCGAGCTCATCGGTGATGTGGCTGAAGATGGCGGTGAGCTGTTCGCGGTCTTCTGCCGAGAAGTTGGTGCGCTGAAACATGTCGCCCGCTGACTTGTAGGCGCCCTGATGAATGACTTCGGCTTCGACACCGATTTCGTCGAGCATGGATTTCAGGAACATGCCTTCAAGTACAAGGCCGTCAAATTGCGTGAGGCTCATCGGCGGGGCAAAAATAGAATCGGCCGCACTTGCGAGGTAGAAGCCCTGTTCGTTGAGGCCGAGGTCGTTGGTTGTGGCGTAGATGAATTTGCCGGACTCTTCCCGGAAGTTTATCATGGCACGGCGCAGGTGCTGCAGGGTTGGCCATGAGGTTGCCACAAAATCAACTTCGAGCAATATGCCTTCGATGTTTTCATCGGCGGCGGCTTTACGCAGGTTGTTTTCAAAACTGCGAACGGAGAAGGCGCCGGGGGAACCGGAGGCGAAGAACTGTTCGAAGGGATCACTTGATGTGCGCTCCGCAATACCGCCGGAGGCTTTCATGAAGAGGACGGTGTTTGGACTTACCTTTGGTTCGGGATCGCTTGAGGTTGCGACAAATAAAATGAAGAGGAAAAAGAAAAATAGAACAAAGACCATGATGAAGCCGATGGCCGATGCAAATACCTGTTTTATAAAATCGATCATGAGTGATGTGAAGTGCGTTTTTATGAGTTTTTGTGGTATGTTAATTTAGGGATAAAATCACCAAACTGTCATACGTGTTCTCTTCGCATTGTTGCAGGCTAATTTCAAAAAGAGGAAGGCATTCGTGGTTTGCTGTTGGCCGCATGCCTTAGAAAATGTGCCGGATTGGCTTTCAGGTTTAGTATCTTCAACAGCCGCGCTGAATGAAGCCGGGATACAGCATGTTTACTCCGCAATCCTAAGCCTGCAAGGCAGGTTCATTTGTCCGCACTTCCAATTTTAACCGCATATTTTTTAATGAGCAAAACCTACGACGCTATCGTCATCGGATCCGGTCATAATGGCCTTACAACAGCTTGCTACCTTGCCAAAGCCGGCTACGCTGTGCTTGTACTTGAACGCCGTGACACGATAGGCGGGGCGGTATGCACCGAAACCATGTTTAAAAGTGAAGCCTATCCTGAGGGCTTCCGCATGGATGTGGGCTCATCCGCACATTTCATGATTCACCAAACCCCTGTTATTCAGGATCTCGAGCTGGAGAAATACGGTCTCGAGTATATTGAGATGGATCCTTTCATGTCGTTTCCGGTGCCCGGTGAACAAAAAGTAATTCACTTCCATCGCAGCATTGAGCAAACCATGGCGTCCATTGCGCAGGTTTCCGAAGAAGACGCCCGCTCCTATAAGGAGTTTATTGAATTTTGGAAGCGTATTAACCGGGGCGTGCTCAAAACCTTTCTGGTGCCCCCGACAACTGGTAACATTTTCAGTGAAATGGCCCGCGGACAAATCCGTGACGGCAGCATGTTTGCCAAAGGGGAACAGGTGACCGGGCTTCAGCAAATCTTTGCAAGCTATGAACAGGTCGTAAACCGCTATTTCAAAAATGAGCACGTGAAAACGGCGCTTATCTGGATGGCCGCGCAGTCTGGTCCGCCACCGGATCAAAGTGCGACGGGTCCGTTTGTTGGCTGGCAGGCTATGCTGCATGAAAGCGGCGGCAAGCGTCCCCGGGGCGGCAGCGGCATGCTTACGCAGGCGATGGCGCAAATGCTGAAAGCCCACGGAGGCGAAATCAGGTCTGATTCCCCCGTTGAACAGATTCTGGTTTCCGGCAAGCGTGCGTATGGCGTTCGCGTAAAAGGAGGCGAAGAATATCTGAGCCGGGTCGTGATTTCCAACGCGCATGTGCAAACGACTATGCTCAACATGGTGGGTCCGGAACACCTGGAAGCCAACGCGTTCCGGAATGTCGAAAACATCAATGTGGGCAACGGCTTTGGTATGGTTATCCGCTGTGCGGTAAAAGAGTTGCCGAAATATACAAGCTGCCCAGACGACCCGTATGTGCACAACGGCCTGCAGTTGCTCTGTCCGGATATGGCGTACATGAAGCGGGCCATCGGCAACTATTACAAAGGACTGCCGCCTGAGAAGCCTGCGGTCGTAGCCATGACTTTCTCCAACATCGACAGCACGTTGGCACCTGAGGGCGCGCACACGCTCTTCCTGTGGGCACAGTGGCACCCGTACGAGCTGCAAAACGATCTCGAATGGGACCGGATCAGGGTTGAGGAGGCGCAAAAGATTTACGATGTGGTTGTTGATTATGCGCCGAATATGAAGGATAAGCTCATTGACTGGTACATTCAGACCCCGCTGGATATTGAGCGGAAACACGGCCTTCTGAAAGGCAATGTGATGCATGTCGAAATGACCTTCGATCAGATGTTCATGTTCCGTCCTACGCCTGAGCTGAGCCGCTACGAAACCCCCATCCGCAATCTTTATCTGTCGAGTGCTTCCTGCCATCCCGGAGGCGGCGTGTTTGCTGCCGCGGGACATAATGCAGCGCAGGTTGTGCTGAAGGCGCTTAAAAAGAAAAAGTGGTTTTAGAAAAAGCCCTGCCAAGGTCCACGCCTGTAGAACTCTGAAGATGAACATCAGCTCCGCATTTTATGACTTTCGCAACCGCAATGTTCAGATCAGCCGGTGGAGGCTTAGCATTGATCCGCTGTTGCCGCTTGTGTTGCTCTTGCTGGCCTGGGCGCTGAGTTCGCGCTATTACCCGGAAATGCTGTATCTGTCGGCAGCCTGGAAATACTGGATGCTTGGCGGGCTCACAGCGGTTTTCATCACGGTATCCATCCTGATCCATGAGCTGGGGCATAGTAGCGTAGCGCGCGCCCTGAATATTCCGATCGAGCGCATACATCTGTATCTGTTCGGCGGAATGGCGGAGCTGCAGCACAGGCCGCATGCTGCGCGTCAGGAGTTCTGGATAGCCCTTGCCGGGCCGATGGCTTCCCTGGGTGTGGCATTGTTTTCCTGGGTGATGTACGCCCTGGTTCTGGACCCAACCTTTATGGCGTGGTATTTTTTCCGGTTTCTGGCGCTCATCAACCTGCTTATTGCGCTGTTTAACCTGCTTCCCATTTTTCCTTTGGATGGCGGTCGCCTGCTGCGTTCCGTAATCTGGGCCGTAAACGGCAACTACCTGCGGGCTTCATGGCTGACCAAGCGGGCGGGCAGCTTTATCGCCGGCCTGTTGCTGCTGCTTGCTTTGGCCGATTACACCTGGCTGCAGTCCGACTACGTAATTTTTAGCGGCATTCTGGCCCTTTACATGATGTACACCTGGTACAGCGGCCGGTATGAACTCAACTATATGCCCAGCGCCGGGGATCTCATTCGTCCGGCACCGGAAGCTGAAACGACGCAGGCGCTGGTAGAACAGCTAATGCCCCCCCGCGAACAGCTGCTGAAGCGCTGCATTTTTCCGGTGCTTGAACATGGTGAGCCCTACGAGCGGCTCATAATTGAAGGTAAGGTTCTGAATAGCGCGGCGGATGACATCAGTCAGCTCCCGGCAAAGCCCGCTGTAACCGGTGATTTTATTGACCTGGATGAACCCAACAGCTGGTCATCTTCCGTTGTGTACAACGCAGAGTGGATTCCGGTCTATCATAGCGGGCGTGTGGTAGGTATGTGCGACGCCAAAGAACTCCGGTTTTGGCTTCAGCAAAATGAAAACGCCATTCATCTGTGGCTGCCGCGAACAGGCAAAGGGATCACTTAATGTCACCTGCGAGCTTAGCCCGCATTATTCACAATTAAACAGAATTCATTAGCTAAATGTAAGTTTAATTTCGACTTAGTAAAAAAAAGTGGTAGCCCAAATTTGGGTGTGGTTTAAAGACTGCGAAATTTCCTCGCTGGCTACGTTGAAGCTGAAAACTCATGCTCAGGGTACTTGGGTACCTTTCCGCTGAGTTTTCAGCTTCGCCTTGCCAGCAAGAAAATTTCTTGGTGAATAATGCGGGTTAGATAGAAGAAGCTGTTCGGCATACAAAAACATGAATAGCTATGATTTCACGTGATTCATCCTGCTTAATTTGCTACATTAATTTTTTAAGACTACAGACTTAACCGGTATAAGCAAGCTTCCCCATTACAGAAAATCTGCAGACGGAATGTTAAACAGCACCAAAACAATAACGGCCAAAGATGTTGCGACTTCCTATGTGGAAGTCAGCAAAAGTGCGTTGCAGCAAAATGTTCGTACCCTGACTGAACTTGCCGGTGACAGGATTAAAACCATGGCCATTGTAAAAGCAAATGCCTATGGACACGGTGCTGCCATTGTAGCCGAAGCCCTGGAAGGAAAGGTGACAGCACTCGGGGTTGCAACGGTTGAGGAAGCGATCAACCTTCGTAAATCGGGTATCATTGCTCCTATTCTCGTTTTTGCCCCGGTAAGGAAAGAAACCGTGGGCGATTATAAATCCTTTAACCTTGTTGCTACCGTCGGCTCTTTTGAAGAGCTGGGCATGATTACTCCTTCGATGTCATTTCACCTGGAGTTTGATACCGGTATGGGGCGACTGGGTTTTTATCCGGAAGACTGGCCGGAAATACGGGATTTTGTGACGGCGAATATGCTCAAGCCTTCCGGTATCATGACGCACTTTGCCTGTGCTGATTCACCCAGCCATCCCATGACCATCCGGCAAAATGCTGCCTTTGAAGACCTTCTCCGAACGATGGACACCTTTACGAGAGGAAAAGTCATCCATGCGTCAAACTCGGGAGGATTACTTTTTTATCCGCAGGCCCGATATAGCATGGTTCGCTTCGGCCTGAGTTTGTACGGCTATTCCCCTTCTCCCACCTACGCACTTCCGGGCCTTAAGCCGGTGTTAAGCTGGAAGACCCGTATTTGTGCAAGCCGTGCCATTCATGCCGGTGCTACCGTCAGCTACGAGGCCACATGGTCCGCACCCGAAGACGGCTGGCTGCTGGTGCTGCCCGTTGGCTACGCAGACGGCATTCCGCGCGCGCTCAGCAATCAGATTGTTATGCGCTGTAACGGGCAGCTATTACCACAGGCAGGTACTGTGACCATGGATTACACCATGCTTTTTTGCCGTAATTACATCGGGCCTGGAACAGAAGTAACCATATTGGGAGATGAAGCCATGACCGCCGATCAATGGGCCACGCTCACCGATACCATCCCCTACGAAACCCTGTGCGGCATACATGCCAAAATCGAACGCCGGCTTGTGGTGTAATGCGGTCTGTTTCAGCTGAAATGCACTGCACCTTTTTTGCTATTTTGGGAATCTGATCCAATCCTTGTTCATGGTCTTCACAGAAAAAGACAAAAACCCACCTTCCCAAAATAAGCTTTAGCATTAAGAACGTATCCATGCATTCTGAAAACCCCCATTCAGCTGACCCTGATGTTATAGACGCAGTAATTATGTGGGTTGACGGAAATGATCCTGCACATGCCGGGAAGCGGAAAAAATACGCGGGACTTGAAGAAGAAGCTGGCAGCACGCTCCCCACGGGTGGGGATAAAACGAGATTTGTTGAAAATGGTGAGCTGCTGTACTGCATTAAATCAATCCGCACCTTTGCACCGTGGATACGAACCATATACCTGGTAACCGATCAGCAAAAGCCGCACTTTGCAGACGACGCCTGGCTCGACCGCCACCAAGTGAAGATTACCGATCATACCGAAATCTTTCGGGGCTATGAGCGAGTCCTGCCGACCTTCAACACCCGGACGATAGAAAGCATGTTGTGGCGCATTCCGGGGCTTGCGGAGCGGTTTATTTACTTCAATGACGACTTCATCCTTACCCGACCGGTTTTCCCCGCTGACTTCTTCACGGATGACGGAGTCGTGCTGCGGGGGCGGTGGAAAAAACAGGCGCACTACGGCAAAGGGCGGATTGCTCTGAATAACCTGATGAGCAAAGCCGTGCGAAAAGTGCTGGGCATCACCCGGTCCATGCACCTGCTGCTGCAAATCAACTCGGCGCGAAAAGCCGGATTCCAAAAAAAATACTACCGGGCACCGCACGTACCGCACCCCATGCAGCGAGCGATCCTGGAAAAATGGTTTGCGGAACATCCGGATGAGCTGGAACGCAATATTTCCTGGCGGTTCCGGAACATGCAACAGTTCTCCGCCATCTTTCTGGCCAATCATCTCGAAATCGCTGCCGGCAACGCGCGCTTTTCGGATGAAGACGATCATCTCATGCTCAACGGGGAAACAGACTTTTCGCGAAGTTTCGGCAAAAAGCTCCGGCGAATCCGACAGGCTGAAGTGCGCTTTATCTGTATTCAGGCCATGGAGAAACTACATCCTGATCATCGAAGCGAACTCGAAATCGTGCTGAGTCAGCTCACCGGCGCGCCCGATCCGCACCGTCATCCCTTAGCGAAACCGCAGCCGCATGTCAGCTAAGCGCAAGGGGGCCGCCATACTGAAAGCCGCCGGAGCCAAAATCAGGCAGCTGCTTGAACATCCGGTCCTCAACCAGATCAAGCCCGTCTTCAGCCGGCTGCTGCTGTTCGTCATCCTCGGCCTTGTGGGCTGGCAGCTTTACGCCATCGGCCCGGCCGAAATCCTGCGCAACCTGCCCGTGCAGCCGCTGTTCTACCTGCTGTTTCTGCTCACTTTTTTCAGCCTGCCCGTAGCTGAAGTCTTCATTTACCGGCAGGTCTGGGACGTGCCGCGGCGTCACCTGTTTGGCCGCCTGCTCAAGAAAAAAGTCTTTAACGACGAAGTCGCCGGCTACAGCGGGGAAGTCTTCCTGAGTGTATGGGCCAAAAACTACCTCGGCATCGGACACCGCGAAGCCCTCAAAAATGTGCGGGATAACAATATCCTCTCCGCCCTGAGCAACAACTCCGCGGCCCTGCTGCTGCTCGGCGCCGTCAGCACGCTCGGCATTGTGGATTTGAGCACCTACCTCGGAGAGGTAAAACGCTGGCAGTGGGGTACAGGCGCGCTCGTACTTGTGCTGCTCGTCATCCTCTTTTTCAGCCTCCGCCGCTACCTCTTCGCCCTGCCTGCCCGCAAAGCCCTAAAAGTCTTCGGGATTTACTTCACCCGCTTCCTCCTCCACAACAGCCTCATGATCATGCTGTGGGCCGTCGTAATCCCGGAAGTGTCGATCCAAACCTGGCTGCTCTTTGTTACGGTCATGATCGTGCTCAACCGCATTCCCCTGCTGCCCAGCCGCGACCTCGTCTTCCTGATGGTCGGCATCGAGCTCGCCAAAACCTTCGAAGTCGCCACCGCCGCCATGGCCGGCATGCTGCTCGTGTACAGCGCCCTCAAAAAAGGCACCAACCTCGCCCTCTACCTCTGGATCACCTGGCGCGAAAAAAACGCCCCAACCCAAACGCAAGCGACCGAAGTCTGACGCGCCGCCAGCACACCCTGCTCCGAAAAGATGATACAAGCATGGCCTCCATTTAACCCGCCTCCCGGGTTACCCTGCTTTTTTATTTTTTTGGGAAAATTTCGTGGGCATCACTGTTTTTCGTGGCAGCCCAGCGCTTCCAAATCATAATTTGAGTCCCTTGCTTTTTTTGGATGTAGCCACAGCTGAGCATGCGATGTTTGAAGAGATGATAAGGTAGTGTGGGGGGGTGGTAAATCGAAAAATGGGGCGTAACCGGACGCCGATTTACGCCTGCTAACATCGGGAATTTGCTTCAAATCCTGATTAAGCATGCGAAACTAAATAGTTGTTTCTGCCATGAAATCAAATAAATGACAAGTTTTCTTGACACGCTCCTTTGTAAAGCATACTTTACGCATGACAAGAATACTTGTCATTTCTGTCCCTTCAAAATACCATCTTATGAAAGCACTCCTTCCCGCCTCATTCCGAAAACCCGGTTGGATTATCTTCTCCAACTTCAGCCTCTTTGGCATTATCCTCATGTTCTTTAACATCGAACCGGACTGGCTCAATGTGACCCTGTTTGCCGTGGTCACCACGGATCAGGTCGTGTTCGGTGCCGATCAGTACTTCACCTTCACCCGCACCAATATCGTGACTGAACTCACGGCTACGGGCATCATCGTCGGCGGACTCATGCTGGCGTTTGCACGTCGCGAACAGGAGGACGAGTACATCCTCAAAATCCGGCTTGAAAGCCTGCTTTGGGCCGTGTACGCCAACTATATCGTGCTGCTGCTTGCGATTTGGTTTGTGTTCAGCACGCCTTTCTTCACAGTGATGATTCTCAACATGTTCACGGTGCTCGTCATTTTCATCCTTCGGTTTGAGTGGGTGATGTTCCGCCTCAGCCGGGAGAACCGAGATGAATAACCGTGTAAAGGAAGTCCGAACCGCGCGGGGCATGACCCAAAGCGAGCTGGCCGGGAAAATTCAGGTCAGCCGCCAAACCATTTATGCCATCGAATCCAGCAAATACGTGCCCTCCGTAGTGCTTGCGCTCAAAATAGCCGCCATCTTCGAAACGACCGCCGATGCCCTCTTCGATCTCGAAGATTCCGACTGGAAGTGATCCGGCGGCATGCCGTTTTTTGGTATTTTAAGAGACGAATGCTACCCCGTGAATCGCCTTTAATTTTTTGTGATGATAACTCCTTCTGCTTCTGCCAAATTAGTTGCCCTTTTCCTGCTGCTGTTTTTTAGTGCGGCTTATTTTTTCGGGGGATGTGCTCCCAAACCTGACGCGCCGCCTGCCCTGGATTCCGTGCCCGAGTGGGCGCAGGAAGCGATCTGGTATCAGATTTTTGTGGAGCGCTTCCGGGATGGGGATCCATCCAACAATCCGACCCTCGAAACGGTCGAAGGTTCGTGGCCGCACAACAAACCTGCAAGCTGGCAGCCCACCCGCTGGACGCAGGACTGGTACGAAATGGAAGACTGGGCGCTCGAAAGCGGCAAGGAGTTTTACCGCACCGTGCAGATGCGGCGCTACGGCGGCGACCTTCAGGGGGTGCTCGACAAGCTGGATTATTTGCAGGACCTCGGCATCAACGCCATTTATTTCAATCCGCTCAACGATTCGCCCTCCCTGCACAAATACGACGCGCGAAGCTATCATCACATTGATGTCAATTTTGGTCCCGATCCGGAAGGGGACCGGGCTTTGATGGCAGCCGAAGATCCCGCTGATCCCGCAACCTGGGTGTGGACCTCGGCTGACCGCCTCTTCCTGCAGGCCGTGGAAGAAGCCAAAAAGCGCGGCATCCGCGTGATTATGGACTATTCGTGGAATCATACGGGCATCACCTTCTGGGCGTGGCAGCATATTCTTGAGCATCAGGCCGATTCCCCCTTTGCGGATTGGTATCAGATCGACAGCTTCGATACCGATTCGACCTCCTTCAGCTATCCCGGTTGGGCAGGGGTGCCGGAGCTGCCGCAGTTCCGGCGCTACGACTCCGTGGAGGAGTTCGCGCACGGCGATCTCATCCCCGGCAATTTTCACCCCGAGCTGGTGAAGCACATTTACGCGGTCACTGAACGCTGGCTGGCACCCGATGGCGATGTGAGCCGCGGCGTTGACGGCTTCCGGCTCGATGTGGCCGAGCTCATCCCCGTTGATTTCTGGCGGGAGTACCGGGCTTTTGTGCGGGGCATCAATCCCGAAGCCTACCTCGTGGGCGAGCTGTGGTGGGCGGAATGGCCCGATAAGCTGATGGATCCGACCGAGTGGCTGCAGGGTGATATTTTCGATGCGGCGATGAACTACCGCTGGTACCGTCCGGCGCGGCAATGGCTTGGCGGAGGCGCACCGCCGCTGGAAACGCCATCTGCGTTTGTCCATCACCTCGATTCAGTTTCGGCGGGCTTGCGTCCGGAAGTACTGCGGGCACAGATGAACCTCACCGCGAGTCATGACACGCCCCGTTTCAGTACCTCGATTTACAATCAGGCGAACATTAACAAATACCGCGTAAATCCCCGCGAAGACGCAGGCTACAAAATACACCGGCCTGATGAGCGAACCTGGCGGGATGTCCGCCTGATGCTGGTGCATCAGTTCACCTGGCTCGGTGCCCCGCACATCTGGATGGGTGATGAGCTCGGCATGTGGGGCGCGGATGACCCCGACAACCGCAAGCCCCTGATCTGGCCCGACCTGGATTTTGATGATGAAGTGACCCATCCGTTCGGGCTTGAGCGTCCCCGCGACCGGGTCGTTGCCGATATGGATCTGCACAGCTGGTACCGGCAGCTCATACACCTGCGCCGCGATAACCGCGTGTTTTCGCTCGGTGACCTCCGCTACGTGGTGGCCGACGATCACCGCAACGTGCTCGCCTACGAGCGCACCCTCGGCAAAGATTACGCGCTCGTCATCATGAACAACAGCCATCAGCCCGCGGATATCGAGCTCATGCTCCCCGAGAACATCGCAGCCCGCGGCCTCACAGATGCCCTCGGCACGGATGTCCTTTCATGGAACATCCGCAGCGATAACCGCCTTCAGCTGCTGATTTTGCCAAAGTCCGGCGCGGTGCTCATGGCCCGGGATTAGGGCGAATGTCGAGATGTGCGACTCCTTCGGAGTCGGTAATCGGTTTATTCTGGCTTTATGCTATAAACATGCAATTCCTTCGGGATTGGTCGCTCTGCTGGTTTTGGGGATATTTGGGAGTTCGGAAAGCTGTTTTGGTTTTGGTCGTCATCCATTCTCCAGGCTTGAGGGCTTTAGAAAATGGTATGAATGGGGATGTCTTTCCAAGATCGACCCCGAACGGGGTCGCATGTTTATAGCAAAGGAGGGTGGCGATAAGGCTTGCGACCCGGAACGGGTCGAACGGGTGCGTTGTGGTGCGGTTTTGTTCGGGAATGTGGGACTTCTTCGGAATCGGTGCTGTTATTACTGCGGTTTGTGCTATAAACATGCAATCCCTTCGGGATTGGTTTTTGGGCAAGTTGCGGGGATGTTCAGAAGTTTGAAATGCGGTTTCGGTTTTGCGCTGGATCCATTTTCCTGCGCATTCAAGATTTTAGAAACGGGCTGTTGTTCCAAAATCGACCCCGAATGGGGTCGCATGTTTATAGCAATGGAAGGTGACGAGAATTAGGGCGACTCGGAATGGGTCGAACGGGTGGGGTGTGCTGCGGTCATGTTCGGGTATGTGCGACTCCTTCGGAGTCGGTGCTGTTGTAGCTGCTGGTTGATGCTATAAACATGTAATCCCTTCGGGATTGGCTTTTGAATTGATTATGGAGATGAGGAGTGCGTAAACTTGTTTTCTTTACAACTGTCCTGATTTAAGGGTCCACTCCAAGGTTCATGTCAATTAGAAATCTCATAACGCGTTAAGCGGTTGCTCAATCTCATTTACCCGCCAAGCGGCATATTCTAAAGCCTGTTGGATATCTTTTTCTTCGAGGTAAGGATATAGCGATAAAATTTTTTGTACGGAATGGCCTGCAGCAATGAGACCTACAATAGTACCGACTGTAATTCTCATTCCTCTTATTGTAGGTTTTCCTCCCATTACAGCCGGATTAAAATGGATGCGGTCAAATTTTTCCATAGTTTGATGCCTGTTGTATGGTTTAGATCACTATCGTTTGGATTAATGTACAATAATCCATTCCCAAAAAAATGATTCAGCTTGAAGAGCATGTTTCATCCAGTTGTTCCGGGTAACTTCTTCACGAGGCTTAAAGCATGCTGATTTGGCCTTCTGTATTCTCAGGCAGCAAGGCTCATATTTGAGTTACCGATGCATAGTAAGCATCCCACCAACTGCATCTTTATCTGCATAGTTTTGGTTTTGTAGCTTGCGCCAAAAAAATTATGGCTACAACGAAAGAACAACGCATGTTTGCCTTGGTAGATCAGTGGCGTGCCAGTGGTGAACTTCAGGCTAACTTTTGCCACCGGCACCAGATTACCACATCCACCTTCAGCTATTGGGTGACCCGTAAAAATAAGGCGGAGCAACAAACTAATAATAGCGGGTTCGTGCAGGTTGAACCCGCCGGGCCTGCACCGAAAGCCGGTCAGGTCGAACTGACTTATCCCAACGGGGTACGCCTTCGCGTTGATGGTGCGGATGTGGCTTTCATTAGCAAACTAATCCGGGTCTGGTAACTATGTTTGGTCTCAACAGTACCCATACCTACCATTTATACCGCAAGGCCTGTGACATGCGCAAAAGTTTTGACGGACTCAGCGGGCTTGTTCGCAACGAGCTGGGGCGTGAACCCGCATCCGGTGACGTCTTTGTCTTCGTCAACCGCAGCCGTACTCTCATCAAGTTGCTGCAATGGCAGTCAGGCGGATATGTACTGTACTACAAGCGGCTGGAACAGGGTACCTTTGCCGTACCTGCCCTTGGGGCTGACACCACGCGGATTCGCTGGCCCGAACTGGTGGTGATGATTGAAGGGATCAAGGTGGAACACAGCGGGAAGCTGCCGTGCAACCGGCTTAAAAATGAGCCAGAACAGGCCGGTAATTAAAAGACTAAAGCCGGAAAAAGTCAGACAAATAAGAAGCAAAAAACAATTAAAAGCCTTCTTTTTTTTGTATTATAAGAGCATGTTATTGCTTATCTTATTGGATGCAAATAACACTCGAAAATATGTCCAAAGCCCAGCTTATTGATCACGCCAATAAGCTGCAGAAAACCGCTGATGTGCTGCAGGAAAAGCTCGCCCGCAAGGACGAACTGATTGCCCAATTACAGCGCATGCTGCATGGACAAAAAAGCGAGCGCTTCGAGCTACCCAAAAACCAGCTGCCCCTTCCCTTTGAACCCGCCCCCGCTCACAAGGCTCAACAAGCTGAGGTCCACGAACAGAAAATCAGCTATGTGCGCACCAAAACAGCACGGCCGAACCACAAAGGACGGCTGAAGCTGCCGGATCACCTGCCCGTAGAGGAGGTGGAAATCTACCCCGAAGGTGACCTCTCTGAGATGGTATGTATAGGCAAAGAAGTGACCGAAGAGCTCGATCTCAAGCCTGCATACCTGTTTATTCGCCGGTACATTCGTTACAAGTATGCAGATAAGTCCGCCGAAGCCAATCCAATCCATATTGGCGAACTGCCCGAGCGGGTTATCGAAAAGGGTATTCCGGGCGCGGGGCTGCTGGCAAGCATTCTTATTGATAAATATGCTGACCATCTGCCCTTATACCGGCAGGTGCAGCGCTTGCGGCGGCAGGGCGTAGATATAGCCCGTTCCACCATCGAAGGCTGGACACGTCAGGGCCTGGAGAAGCTGACCATTCTCTACGATCACCTTGTAGCCGAAACCAAGTCACAAGGCTACCTCCAGGTAGATGAAACCCGCATAAAAGTACTGGAATCCAACAAAAAAGGCGCCGCGCATCAAGGCTGGTACTGGGTATATTACGCCCCGATCAACGGTAGTGTACTGTTTGAATACCAGCCTACCCGCAAGCGGGCCGGGCCTGAGAAGATGCTTGACGGATTCCGGGGCTATTTACAAACCGACGGCTTCACCGCTTATAAACGTTTAGGCGCCACACCGGGGATCACTCCTTTGGGGTGCTGGGACCATGCGCGGCGTAAGTTTGACAAGGCATTGACCAACGATGCCGCGCGGGCGGGCTACGTTTTGACGCAGCTACAACAGCTGTATGCCGTAGAGCGCATGGCTCAAACCAATCAGCTCACCCCCGCTGAGCGCAAAAAGCTTCGGCTCGAACAGAGTCTTCCGGTTATCAATGAACTGGGTAAGTGGATCCCTCAGGAGTACAAAAAAGTGCAGCCCAGAAGCGCCATTGGTCGGGCCCTGGCCTACTGCATCAACCAGTGGGATCAACTGTGCGAATACCTGATGGACGGTCATCTGGAGATTGACAACAACCCGGTAGAGAACGTGATTCGCCCCGTAGCACTGGGGCGCAAAAACTACCTGTTCGCTGGTTCACACGAAGCTGCCCAACGCGCGGCTATGATCTACTCCTTACTGGCCATTTGCAAAAAACATCAGGTTGACCCCTACAAATGGCTGCGTCATACCCTGCAAAATATCAGCACCACCAGGTACAACGAAGTGACAAGTTTGTACCCTCAGAACTTTAAAGCAACATGTAGTTCGTAGCGCGGATACGATGCATAAACACTGTAGGTGCAGCATATCTGCAATTCGCCCGGTGTTGCAGTTTTTTTGCAACAGTCAGGTATTTGCAGTTTTTCTGCAACGCGTTGCTTTTTTTTAAGCGCAATGTGTGCTAAATACGCAATTATTTGTTGCACTACATTCCCTAACCCCAAAAAGCAAGGCGCCCTGAGACTGATTTGGGAGGCCTGTTACCAATACTGCTGACCGTGATGCTCTCGGAGTTTCCCCCAAAAAAATAACAGGCTGGTATAGCGAGGGATTCGGACGTAATCGCCCGGATGGTTTTACCGGCTTCCTGTAGGGCTTTTGTGGGGGAAGGAGGGATGGAATCAGGCGGAGAATTTTTTCTTTACCGCTTTGCGCTTGAGTTTTTGGGCGAGCTGTACATCCTGCGCGGCTTTGAGGCCGAAGATGGCGGGGATTTTCTGAATGTCGGGGAATTTGCGGCGCTGCCATTCGCTGACTTCACACATGATGATGAGCTCATCGGGGCTTGTGAGGTTTGCGGCTACGCCGAGTTGAGTGTCCATCCGCAGGGTGCTTGTGGCGGCTTTGAGGGTTTCGAGGTTGCGGAAGGGGGTTTCCATGAAGAGCTCGGTGCTGCCGCTTTGGGCAGAGTGTTGTTCAAGTTCGCGCAGCATGGTCGCGCGGGCTTCCGCTTTGGAGGGCAGGTAGCCGCTGAAGGCAAATTTTTGGCCGCCGAGGCCGAGGCCCATCAGCGCGAGTATGGGGGAGGCGGGGCCGGTGAGGGGCACGACTTTGATCCCGAACTTGTGCGCCTGTTTTACGAGGTCGGCGCCAGGATCGGCAACGCCGGGGCAGCCGGCGTCGGTGAGTACGCCGAGGTCGGTGCCGTTGAGCATGAGGTTTACGTATTCCTGAAGACGGAGCTCGCTTGTGGATTTGCTGAGCGGGAAAAAATGCACTTCAAATTCCGGAACCGGATGCTGAATCCATTGCAGGAAGGAGGCGGCCTGACGTATGTTTTCGACGGCAAAGTGGTCGAGGCTGCGGGCGATTTCGAGGGTTGCCGCGGGCAGGGTGGTGTTTTCTCCGGTCCGGCTTAGCGGGGTGGGAATAAGGAAAAGCTTTCCGAAACCGGCTTCAATGCTTTCTGCGCTCATCAGGATTTGTTTTCAGTGGGTTGCTCAAACTCCAGCCGCAGCTCTTGTCCGCCGGAGACTTTCGCAGCTTCAGCTTTGCGAATACTGTAACGACTTGCCCAGATGCTTACCGGAATCATCACGAGCAATGACAGTAAAATGACACCGATATTTACCAGTACTGTGTTGCGGTGATAGTCGAAAGTTTTGATAATTACAATGTCGTAGGTTGTGCCGGCGAGATAGCGGATATCAACCGTGTTGGCGCCGATGAGGCGTGAGGCGTGCTGCGCGTGCAGGGTTAGGCGTTCTTTGCGTTCGGCGCCGTTGCCGTCAAAGAAGTGCAAATCTACGTAGCCGTTGGTTTGGGCCGCAATTTGTTTAATCCGGAAATCCGTGATAAAGGCTTCGAGTTCTTCGCCTTGTTCCATGGTGTTGCTGATGCCATTGTACACCGAGACCTGCTGTATGAGCAAAGCGGTAAGGGCCAGCGGGATGAACCATGCGAGGTGTGATAAATGATACGGTTTCATGTAGGTAAGGACTTCATTAAAAGACGAAAGGGCGAAGTATGTTCACCCTTTCTGTGTGCCGGTCGGAATCAGTTGAATCGGATTTGATCAGATAAGGTTCATTTTCTTCATGCCTTCAATAATCAGATCGGCCATGTGTTCGGTCTCGAAATGATCATTGCGAAGCACCATGTGGTAAAGTCCGGGATCGCTGATGTCGTGTTTGGAGAAGCTTTGGATGAACTCGAGGCGCTCATCTGTTTTTTCAGCAACCATTTTTTCAGCTTCGTACCGGCTGATACCGAGCTTGCGGGCTACCCGGCTTACCCTGAAATTAAAACTACCTGTAATGCGGACATTGAAAAAGTGCGTTTCTTTTTGCGCGAGAATGGAGGCGCCTGCCCCCAAAATAACGGCATTGCCCTGATCTCCGATAATTCTGACGTTCTGTGCGAGTAGTTTGTAGCGTGTGAAATCTGAGGGTGCAACCCCGAGGAGTTCCTGAAGGTCCTGAAACAGCTTGGAACCGCCTGATTTGGCACTTTCATTGAAGAGTTCAAGGTTCAGGTCTGTTTCTTTGGCAATATCAAGAATGAGCTCTCTTGAGTAGAGTAACCATTTCTGATCTTTGGTGCTGAGCCTTTTCACGAGCTCTTCTGCAAGCGGGTAGCCACCGCAGCCAAATTCGCGGGAAATAGTAATGGTCGGAAAAGGGTGATCAAGCGTGCTGCCGCTGCGAAGCCGGTTGGTTTCTTTAATCTCTTTCACATAATCAGCAATGCTGCGGGTGTTCTTAGGCGTCAGTTTTGAAATCATGTTTGCTCCTGATTTAATAATAAGAAATTGAAGGTCAGTGTAGGATTTGGGTCAGTCAGTTTAAAAAGTCGTGTGGGCAGCGGTAGGAGCGTCAGTTTCATCGCGCGGGGTCAGTCGCTGTTCAGAGGCCAGACGCGTGAGCCGGCGGAGTTCGGGATCGTAAATCAGCCGCCGCTGCAGGTCCTGATTCATGTGATTGCTTGACATGTGCAGGTAGAAGGCGACCGGAAGGTCATCAAAAAAGAGTACCTGTGCAAAGCGGTTGCCGGTATAGACGGAGGTGCCGAAATCCATGCCGGTCTGAAAACCCAGACGGCTTCCGAAAAGTGCGCCGTATTCTGAAGCGTGCTGCTGAACAACCGGATCTTCAAAAGCCCAGCCAAAAGGCTCCAGAATCCGGGCTCCGGCATTGGTGCTGATGAAGCGGCCTTCCATGACATCAGCGAGAATTTCTGCCAGTTTGAGCGGTTCAGCCCGGCTCCAGAGTCTGTGTGTAGCCCGCTCGTCAGCAAGCAAGCGGTTGCGAATGTGACCTGCGCGCTGACCTACTTCAGCCGCAAAATCGGAATCCTGTACATAGCGCTGCGAGAGGGTTTTGGCGACAGACAGACGCTCTTCGGTATCCATCTCATGCAGCCGGGCAATTTCGGTATGGGGCTCGGTGTCTTCATCCCGCATGATTACCGCAATTTGCAGGCCTGAGCCCGGTATCCAGGGTTCTATGCGCCCAGCACCAACGGAATCGATGAGCGCGTTTACGCTTTCAGCACCAAGGTAGAAGAACAGCCAGTCTGAGGCAGCCTGACTGTAATTACGTGATACCAGATACCGCACGTCGCGAAGGGCCATTGTTCCGTTGGTTGTTTCCACACTGCGCATGGCGTTGCGGTGCGTGTTTTCGTACCAGGTTGGCACGAGAAAAGCGTCTATTTCTTCCCGGTGAATACGGTCGTTGGGATTCAGCTCACCCGCCTGATATTGGCGTTCAAACTCCATGAGTAAAAATAAATTCGAGAGCGCGCCCATTACGCGGGGCGTTTCGGCATTGTAGAGGATGGAGTCATCTGGGGTGGTCAAATTTAAAGAGACCAGCGAAACATGTTCCGGTGCAGCTTCCATGAACTCAACAAGGCCTGCGAGCGAGTACGTTTTTTCTATCCATTCTGAACCTTCGGAAAAGGATTCGGGGTCAGAAAAAACCACTTTGAAAGCCGTCCAGTTAAGCCCTACTACCAAACCGAGAATACTGGCAGTGATGACGAAGAAAATAAGTAGTGTCTTGAAAGCTTTCATTCAAACGGAAATAAGTCTAATAATTACGGCTTATGCTAAAAGCCAGCTTTAAATTATAATATACAGAACTAACCCTTCATCATACCGTGTAATTCGTGAAAACAAGCTCAAAACCCCAAAAAAATAGCAAAAAAAAACCCGGCCAGTATTCCATGACCGGGTCTCCCAAACATAACTAACAACTAATCTTATGAATCAATCTAATCAAACTAACTACTATGAATAATACGGGTCTTGCTATTTGCCAATCCGGAATATCATATCAATGAAGGATCGGAAGGCGTCGAAAATTGTTGCTTTAAAATTGCTGTGATACTTGTCGAAATTATGAAGCTGATTCCGCTTCATGAAGAGGTTTGTATTCATTTGAACCTCCGTAACATTAAATTAAAGGTAATTAAGTAAGTGATTATATGCAAGTACTAAAACACGAATGTAAGAAATATTTAAGTGTTTGAAGTCTGTTATTGATCACTTGTTTAATATACGAATGCGGGGGTTGAAATTATATGAATATTATGTGAAGAAGGGTGGCTTAACACCGTTTCATAATACATGGTGACGGTTTTTAAAGGTCAACCAAAATGATCTCTTCGTAGTCAGATTCTATTTCATCAAGTAAAGGATTGGCACGTTTTTCAATTTCAGCGCTGTCAAATTTGCTTAATCCTTCAATACGAATGAACAGTATCTCCCGAAAGCTGTCTTCGGTAATCTCATAACGGGCAGCGTCAAACTGATTTGCCAGTGCCTGTGCGAGTTCTTCAACCGTAATCCCCTGATCTTCCATAGCTCCTATTTTTGTATCATTAAATAAAGTTGGGTTGCACGGGTACTTCTTCTCAGCTCTCCCGGCAAGCAACACAAATTAACCATTTCCGAATTCATAATCCTACAGCATGTTCCCGCCTTTATTTGAACCATCCGGCGACTTTACGGCTGCGGCCCTGCTTTCAGGTACTTCGCAGGATGGCCTTGATGTCGCTTTTTATCGCATTACGCCATCTCCGCAAGAACCGCTTCGCCCACACATGCGGCTGCTAACGGCCCGGACACATGCTTTTCCGGAAAAACTGGCCGGTATGCTGCGCCATCTCAGCTTTCGCGCTGATGCGCCGGTGCGTGACCTTTTGCAGTTTGAACAGCACTTTGCCTTGTTTTGTGTGAATGTATTGCAGCAAAACGCCGAAAGTGCCGGTTTAAATATCAGCGACCTGCATTTTATTGCCACACACGGACAAACGCTTTATCACGAAAAACTAAGTCGTTCAGCTTTCCGGGCGCTCAGCCTGCAGCTTGCTGGTGCCGATTATCTCGCTTCGAAATTGGGATGCGCGGTCGTGAGTGATTTTCGCACGCGTCACATCGCGGAAGGGGGAGAAGGTGCCCCGCTTGCGCCTATACTCGATTACCTGTACTGGCAGCCTGAAGCCGGTACACGAATTATGCTTAATCTCGGTGGCATTGCAAACATCACCGTTTTACGTGCCGGCGCTTCACTGGCAGAAACAGCTTACGGGGATACCGGACCCGCCAATAAGCTCATGGATCAGCTCATGCAGCGGGATGGAGGCGCGCCCTGGGATGCGGGCGGGGTGATCGCAGCTTCCGGTCAATTGCAGCAAGCCGTACTCGAGCTGCTGTTGCGCGAGCCATATTTCGCGCTTCCCTTTCCCAAATCAACCGGACCCGAGTTGTTCAATCTTACTGAAACCGAAAGGAGGATTCGGACCGCTGGTCTTCCGGTGCCGTCTTTCCCCGATTTTATGGCGACGCTCAGCGCGCTTACTGCCACTACGGTCGCGGACGCTATTTCCCGCCTGTGCAATTCGGCAGTGACTTCCGACGCCGGCACCGAAATTCTCGTAAGCGGCGGCGGTGCCAAAAACGCGCACCTGCTCCGGCAGATTGAGCTTCTGACCGAACTTCCGCTACGCATTGCAGGCAGTGAAAGGGAAGCGGACGGCGATGAGACGGCTTCGGGTAGTCTCACCGCAGATTTCAAAGAAACGCAGCTTTTTGCGCTTCTTGGCTATCTCACGCTGTACACGCAAGGAGCCGAAATTTTCCGACCTGGACAGCCAGTCCGACTCGCAAAAATCTCCCTGCCCTGAGCACTACCCCATACCCTGTTTTAGCCCGGAAAGCCATCATCCTGCAAAAAAAATTACGCGAATAGTTCTAACAGCTCTTTGCGGTCAAGCTCTTTGAAAATACCGGCTTCAGCGGTAATGAGCTGATCCGAAAGCTTTTGTTTGCGCTCCTGAAGCTGCAGTATCTTTTCTTCTACGGTATCGGGGCAGATCAGCCGGTACACGAACACGTTCTCGGTTTGCCCGATGCGGTGCGTGCGGTCCATCGCCTGACGTTCCGCTGCCGGATTCCACCAGGGGTCCATGATAAACACGTAGTCTGCCGCAGTGAGGTTGAGTCCTTCGCCCCCGGCTTTGAGGCTGATCAGGAACAGCTTCTTGTTTTCATCTTGCTGAAACCGATCAACCCGCTCCTGACGATCTTTGGTTTTGCCATCGAGATACTCGTAGTCCCAGTTTCGCTTTTTGACTTCTGTCTCAATCACCCGCAGAAATTTCACAAATTGCGAAAACACCAGCGCGCGGTGTCCTTCACTGATCAGCTCTTCGGCCAGCTCCAGAAAGCGGTCAATCTTGGCAGCTTCCCGAATACTTGACTTGGTCAGAAGCGGAGAACAGCAAATCTGCCGTAGTTTAGTAAGGCCTTCGAGTACCACGAAGCGCGACTCCCGCACGCCTTTCTCATCAAGAGATTTGTTGATAATCTCGTAGTACACCTGCCGGTGCTTATCATAGTATTTGCGCTGTCTTTTTTCCATCGGACAGTGAATAATGCTTGACGTGAGCGAAGGCAGGTCTTTGGCTACTTTCTTTTTGGTGCGCCTTAGGATGAAGGGTGCGGTGATTTTTTGGAGCATTTCACCCGCGTCTTTGTTTTCAAGCTTCTCAATCGGTTTGACCCATTTGTTCAGAAAGTGCGCCTGATTGCCGATCATGCCGGGGTTCAGGAACTGAAACTGCGTCCATAAGTCCATGACCGTGTTTTGAACCGGGGTTCCGGAGAGACAAATCCGCTGTTTGGCATTCACCAGCCGAACGGCCTTGAACGTCTGACTTGTGGGGTTGCGCATACTGTGTGACTCATCGAGTACGGCTATATCAAAGGTGATTTCTTTGAACACTTCGATATCGATGCGCAGGGTGCTGTATGTTGTGATGATGAGCGCGGCCTCGGGCCATTCTTCCGGATTTTGATTCCGATCGCTTCCGTGGTGCACGTAAACGCCTAAGTCCGGAACAAAGCTCGCCGATTCCGCCTGCCAGTTTTGGATAACTGAGCGCGGTGCTACAATCAGACAGCGCGGCGGCTGTCCCGTCTGCTCCGTGCAGTGCTGAATGTAGGATAGTACCTGAATGGTTTTGCCAAGACCCATATCGTCGGCCAGAATGCCGCCAAAGTCGTAGCGGCCCAAAAATGAGAGCCAGGAAAGTCCGGCAAGCTGATAGGGCCGCAGTTCCCCGTGAAAGCCTTTGGGAGCCGGCACTTCTTCTATGCGGTCAAACGAGCGAAGGCGCGCCACATAGCTTTCGAAGGTTTCATCTTTTTCGATCTCATCGGCTTCTTCAAGCAAAGCGTCGAGCTGTCCCGCCATAATTTTGGGCACGCGGGCATTTTGTTTACCTGCCTCAATAAGGTGCATTAATTTCCGGATGCGCTCCAGCCAGGGCTTGGGCAGCTCGCCGTTTGTGCCGTCGGCAAGTTTCACGTAGGAAGTACCGGGAACGAGAACCTGCTCGATATCGCTCAGGCTTAGCTGCTGACCTTCAAAGTCCAGCGTGCCGTTGAGTTCAAACCAATCCATACCGCTGGAAATCTGAAACTTTTTAGCCGTCATCTTTTTCGGGCGGGCGTACTTTTTGAGTGTTTCTTCCCCGTATACTTCAAGCCCGTCTTTTACCAGTGCCGGAAGCTTTTTTGAAAGCCATTCAATCGGATTCTTTTGGATGTAGAAATAATTCGAGTAAGCTGTGGGTTGCAGGCCGGAAGCGCGCAGCCTGTCTTCCCATTCGGTTTCCAGGTTCCTGTCCCGGGTGAAGCTGCGGATTTTATAGGACACATTATCCCCGTTGTCACTTCTAAGGGCTGCCGTGTAGAAAGAATCTGCCTCGATGTTTTCATCCGGTTCAGATCCGTCATAGGCAAATTTGAGTCTCAAATAAAGCGCTTCTGATGTTTCGGTCAGATACAAGCGGGGCACAGGGGTGATTTCCAAAGCCGTGCAAATCCCGTCTTCAAAGGCAAAATCAACCGCATGCTGTTGCATTCGTGGAAACAAATCCTGAAAGAAGGCTTCCACATCATCCGCTTCGAGCGTAATGTCTGAAGCCTGCATATCCGTAATCAGCATGGCCGTTTGCTCGTCCGCATTTACTTCAAAGATTCCCCCGTCATAATACACCCAGCAAGGCTTGCGACTGATCAGAATGCATTCCGATAGGGGGATTTTGTTTTCTCCATGAAGTAGGCGAAAGGCTAAGCTGAAGCTGTTTGGGATGATATTGTTTTCAGCGTCCCGGGTTCTTAGCATAAATCCCTGAAGCTTGCCTTTGCCTTTCAGGATGCTTGCCTTTTTTGTTGAGATTTTCGGATGCTTAATCTTGATTACTTCGCCGGTGAGCAGCGAAAGAATGTCAGTAAATTCTTCATACCGTCTGATGAGAATACCCTTGTTCGCGTAAGTTTGCGCCTCAATTTCGTAGATGGCTTTCAGGAAATTCAGGATGATATGGTCGCGGGAAAGCTCTGGCTTAGCTTTTGCCCAGGGATCCCAGTTATAAAAATTGTAGTAGCTCATTTTTCGGATATACTGCCTTTTTTCCATGATGTCATCATAGACCGCTTGGGGGAAAAAACTCCACATATCACTGTTGAAAAACAGGCAGTAAGTATAACCCGGTTTATCCAGCTTTTTGATGTTTTGTAACTGAAGGGTCGGCGGCTTTTTGAAAAGCTGATTCAGTCGTCTCAGGTTTATGGCTTGATCACTATCCCTTCCGAAACGCTCAAGACGATCTAACAGCGCGAGTTCAAGAAGGGCCGCCATGGTATGCTTGCATTTTATAATGCTGTAGTTGTTACCGCGGGCTGCCGGACAGGTGCAGCTTGTTCCGATGTCAAGGTGCCTGAGCGCATATAAAGCTTCTTGCGAAGGCGGCGGCTGAAGGTCGATGTAAACTTTGTAGCTTCTGTTGCCTTGTACCTCAACCGTAAACTGTGTGTTTTCCTGATTCTCGCGGAGAATCTGTTTGACGCGATCTTCGCGGTAGTATTGGAGTCCGCGTGCGACGTCCCTGTCCGCTGAGTCTACGTAGGTATCACCAAGCCAATCTGCAAGCACTTCTCTCACCCCCAATATCGGATCCAGTTCCGGGTTAATCGGGAGATCTTCCCTCATGTAATCAAACGGCAAACTCGTAAGCAGACTCATGATGGGGGCTACGGTCTTCTGACCGATCCCCTTGATGTCGAGCAGCTCCGCTTCAAACTTTCCGAAGAGCTGTTCAAGGCAAACAATTCCTGCGTTCTGAAGGGCAGTTACGATGCGGCTCTCAAGCTTGAGTAATATCGGGTCGAAATGACTAAATCTCTGGTACAAAGGCAGCTCCTTTCCGGGAAAACTGATGAAGGTGGTTTGGGATCGAAACTTAGGAAATCTGCCTCATCAAAGCACTACGGAAAATGGAGAAGCTAAAGCCATTTTGCAGGCTTCCTGTAAAATCCATATCTTACAATGATATTTTAATATCAGTAATGGTGTTAAGGCTTGTGCAGCAAAAAATACCATCTCTGGTGAACAGATCTCCCAATTATCAACCCATACGGCTCTTCCTGAGCCAAACCAAACCCCCTTTTTACGATGAGCGAATTCAGAATTGAAAAAGATTCCATGGGCGAAATTAAAGTGCCCGTAAATGCCCTTTACTCAGCCCAAACCCAGCGCGCGGTTGAAAACTTCCCCATCAGCGGGGTCACCTTCAGCAGTGAGTTTATTCAGGCCGTAGCCTACATCAAAAAAGCCTGTGCCGAAGCCAACGGTGAGCTCGGCCTTTTGGAAGCCGATGTGGTAGAAGTGATTGCCGCGGCCTGCGATGAAGTGATCGCCGGTAAGCATGACGGACAGTTCCCCCTCGATATTTTCCAGACCGGCTCCGGTACCTCAACTAACATGAACGCCAACGAAGTGATCGCGACCCGCGCTACGCAGCTTCTGGCTGAAAAAGGTGGGGAAGGCAAAAAAGTACACCCGAACGATCACGTCAATTTTGGGCAAAGCTCAAATGATGTCATTCCGACCGCTATCCGGGTTGCTGCGGTTGTTGCAGCCAACAAGAATCTGATTCCGAACCTGGGCGTGCTGCGTGACGCTTTTCTCGCCAAAGGAAAAGAATACGCGCATGTCGTAAAAACCGGTCGCACCCACCTCATGGACGCCATGCCGGTGACCATCGAGCAGGAGTTCGGTGGCTACGCTCGTCAGCTTGAACTCGGTATTGAGCGCGTAAAAACCGCGCTTCCGCGTTTGTCCGAACTGCCGCAGGGCGGTACGGCGGTAGGAACCGGGATTAACACCCATCCCGATTTTGGACGCCTTGTTGCAGAGAAAATAAGCGCCTACACCGGCTACAGCTTCCGCGAAGCCGAGAACCATTTCGAAGCACAGGGCACGGTTGACGCCCCTGTCGATTTCAGCGGTCAGCTCAAGACCATCGCCGTGGGCATGCTCAAGATTTCCAACGACCTCCGTTGGATGAACTCAGGACCGAACAGCGGCCTCGGCGAAATTCAGCTTGCACCGTTGCAGCCCGGCTCTTCCATCATGCCCGGCAAGGTAAATCCGGTTATCGAAGAATCCACCAACATGATCTGCGCGCAGGTGATCGGAAATGATACGACCATCAACATTTCCGGCATTAACGGCAACTTCGAGCTGAACGTCATGCTGCCGGTTGTGGCGCATAACTTACTGGAGTCCATTCGCTTGCTTGCCAACGGCGCGGCCAATTTCGCAGCGCTTTCGGTATCCAAAATTGTGGTTCGTGAAGCCGTAATCGAACAAATGGTTTCCAAAAACCCGATTCTGGTGACGGCCCTTAACCCGATTATCGGCTACGATCTCGCCGCCAAAATCGCGAAGAAAGCCTTTGCCGAAGATCGCGCGCTCAAAGATGTGGCCCTCGAAATGACGGACCTCAGCGAAGCCGAACTCGACAAGGCCCTTGACCCGATCAAGATGACCGCAGGCGGTTTCACCGACTAAGGCAAAACAGCACTCCAATTTTAAAAAAGCTTCCCGGTTTAGGTCGGGGAGCTTTTTTTATGGGATGACGTCATCCTAAGGCGAGCCGAATTTACGAACTCTTAATACTTTCACGCCTGCATTCCTGTATATTCACCCCGTGCGGAATCACCAAAACTCTTTTAAATGCGAATGTAGACCCATGAAAAATTCAAAAAAAACAAATGCAGGATTGAATCGCCGTGATTTTCTCAAATTCGGTGCACTCACCGGTATGTTTGCCGGCGCTTCCGGAGTCGCCTCCGCCTGTGCGACGCCGGCTTCGAACGGTAATTTCGCCGGCCGCGCCAAATACATCATCTTTATGGTTTCCGACGGCATGAGCCACGGAACCCTCCAAATGGCCGACCTCATGAGCCGCCGCCTGCACGGACGGCCTTCCAAATGGATTGAGCTTTATGAACAGCGTGCCGTAACCCGCGGCCTCATGGATATGACAACCGGCAACGCAAGCGTACCTGATTCAGCCGCTGCGTCGTCCTCCTGGGGTTGCGGACACCGAATCACCAACGGCAATGTGAATATGGATGACAACGAAAATCCGTTCGAGCCCATCATCCCAATTTTTGGTCGTCACGGCCGCAAAACCGGTCTCGTGACCACCACCGAAATCACGCACGCAACCCCCGCCGGCTTCACGGCCAATGTACAGCGCCGACACATGCAGGATGACATTGCCGCGCAGTATCTCGAGCGCGAAGTCGATGTCATGCTCGGTGGCGGCAGACGCCATTTCGATCCCGATGTTCGGGAAGATGGACAGGATCTCTACGCCGGTTTCCGCGACAAAGGCTACAAAGTCGCCCTAACCAAAGCCGAACTGGGGCAGCCGAACGGCTTTGGCCGCGTGCTCGGCACCTTCACGGAGCGTCACCTGCCCTACTCCCGCGACCACGAAAATACCGAAGAGCTCGTGCTCGACGTGCCTACCCTCGCTGAAATGTCGAAATACGCCATCGACACCCTGTACGCGAGCGGCGACGGTTTCATCCTGCAAATCGAAGGCGGGCGCGTAGATCACGCCGCGCACTCGATGGACGCTACCGGCCTCGTTTACGACCAAATCGCCTTCGACGACGCCATTCGCGTAGCCTGGGATTTCTACCTGCAGCACCCCGACGAAACCCTCATCGTCATGACAACCGATCACGGCAACGCCAACCCCTCGCTCAACGCAGCCGGAAGCGGCTACAATGATTCCGATCCCTTCTTCAACCGCCTTCAGGAGTTCACCTACACCAACAACTGGATTATGCGCGGCCTGAACGAAGATTCATCGGTTGCAGATATCGTAGCACGGGTCGGAACCGCGACCGGACTCGACTTCGAGCGCGACCATGCCCGCATGCTGCAGCAAGCTTTACGGGGTGAATTTCAGGCAGCGTACGCCATGAAGGCCCGCCCCATGAACGTGCTTGGCGGCCTCATGAGCAACTACACCGCCGTTTCATTTACGGGCAGCGTACACACGGCCGATTACGTCGAACTCGCCGCCGCAGGCCCCGGCAGCGAAACCCTCGGGCCAATCACCCGCAACACCGACTGGTTCGGCCTCATGCTCACCGCGGCCGGAATCGAAATACCCGAAATGCGTCAGTCGTAAGCCGCTTCAAACGTCCGTTTCACAACTTAAAAACCCCTGAGCCTGTAAATAGCCTCAGGGGTTTTTTAATGTCCGGGAACCGCGCGATAAACGTGCAAGGTGTACAACAAACATCCGGTCCTGCCACGGACTGCCGTTTATTTCGGGCTTTTATTTTTTTGGGGAAAACCCCGAGAACATCAGGGGCGCCGTGATACTTCCCGCACCCCAAACCTAAGACAGGTCCCTTGCTTTTGTGGGCATGCCAAACCCGCACCCCTATCCCGCAATGGAACTTACCGAAAAATCAGGCTCTCTCTTTGCAGGTCTCCCGTAATAGTAAAAACAACTTCGATCAGAAATCGCGGACGCTCACCATTTTTCCCGGTTCGAAGCGGTCTTCGGTCAGCACGATTTTCATCATCCCCGCAACGGTATCCGGACTGTTGAGTTTGCCCTGCGATTTGGCTTCGATGAAGCTTTGCACGTACTGAAAGTCTTCGGGACTTTGCTCACGGATTTCATCCTGCATTTGGGTATCGGTACGACCGGGGTTGAAGCCGTAGGTTTTGATCCGGTCACGGTGCTCAAGGTGCAGGCAGTCGGTGAGCATATCGAGCCCGGCTTTGGTGCTGCAGTAATGACTCCAGCCGTGATAGGCATTTTGAGAAGCGCCGCTCGAAACGTTCAGCACACGCAGCTCCCCGCTGAATCCGGCGGTGCGCTTCACAAACTCGTGCATGAGCAGGGCAGGGGCCACGAAATTGACTTCGAGATTCTGACGGTAGTGCTCCGTATCGTGTTTCCCCATCGGCCCGATGGGATGCAGCATGCCGGCATTGTTAACCAGGCCAATGTAGGTAGCTTCCGGCATACTGATGTTTCCGAAGATTTCATCGGTGAGCACCGTAATGCCGTCGGTGCGGCTGAGATCAAACTGATAGGCATGTGCCGAAGCCCCGCGTTTGGAGACGATATCGAGCAGCCCGCCCAGGTCACCACGCGCAGTAATATGCAGGGTGATACCGGGCGCCGCAAGCGACACAGCCAGCGAATAGCCGATACCACGTGAAGCACCGGTGATGATAAAGTGTTTCATAAAAACAAAGGTTTAGGGTTTTGGGCATGCGGCAAACAGCCGTTGCCAAACTGATTATGCGGGGCGCAGCTCCATCCGGAAACTGACCTGACGTTCAGGCTGTAACTCTGCAAAAGGCAGCTTCGCCCTATGCTGCCAGGCATGGGCTTCCCAAACAAAGCGGTCACCTTCGAACGGCCAGGGGCCAATCCGGAATGTTTCAGGCTGTGAAGGGTCCGGCTCCATCTGAAGCTGCAAACCGCGGAAAGCGGGCGGCGGCCCAAAAGGACTTTCTTTTTCGGGACCCATGCACATGCGCAGGCTGATGTAATCGGTGAGCAGAATAAAGGCGTTCATGTCGCGAAGGCTTTCCGGGTTTAGGGATGAAAGTCCGGAATCGCCGGTCAGCTGCGCTTCAAGTTGGGCGTTAAGGTGTTCGCATTCCTGAAAAAAGGCGGCAAGCTGCGGATGATCATCGCCAGGGCTCCCGCTGCCGGCAAGGGTAAGGTTGTGCCGAAGTACAAGCAAGCCGATCAGGGGATGAACCTGAAAGGCGTCTTCAAAGCCGTTTTTCCAGATACTCAGATGATGGTGCTTGGGCATGTCCAGAAAATCAAAAGGGTGCCCATTGGGGGCTAAATCCGGCTGACTTTCCCAGTCGAGCCATCCGATATCATGCAGCAAAGCCGCCTGCACTACAAGTTCCTGATGAGCTGCAATCCCGGGAACGTCCGGCCCGGACTTCCAGGCCTGTGCAAGGGCTCCGGTCATGTAGCTGTGGTGCAACTGTGTGATGATAAGCGCTGTGTCATCCGCAGAAGGGCGAACAATCATGCAAAAGGTATTTGGTTTGGATGAATGAATCAGGGTATTGAAAATACACAATCGTCTGCAGCTTCCAATGCGGATGTCATGCTGTTTTTAATTGAAATAGCGATTGATAAAAGCCTGATAGCCCTGTCCAAAAGCGGGGCCGGTTGCGATGTGCCCGTCGTTGTGATTGCCCGCAAGTTCGAGCCAGTGACTTGTGCCCGGCGCAGTTTCATACAGAATGCGCCCCATTTCGTACGGGATAAGCATGTCGCCGGGGCTGTGCGCAACAAGTACCGGCCCGTCGAACTGTTTCACGAAGTCGCGGGTGGGGAGCTTGACCCGGGCCAGCAGCCCGACCGGGAAAATGGGGTAGGTCTTGCGTGCAATGTCGGGAATGTTGGTGAAGGTTGACTCCAGCGCAAGCGCCCTTGTGTTCCGGTTGATGGCGACCCAAGCCGCAACAGGTCCCCCCATGGAGCGGCCCAGCGGCAGAATCCGCTCGTGCGCTATGCCAAGTTCGTCGGTCATAAAATCAAAGGCAGCGAGTCCGTCTGCCAGAATTTCGCGCTCACCCGGTCGGCCTTCACTCTTGCCGTAGCCCTGATAATCAAAAATGAAGATGTTGTAGCCCAGCCCGTGAAATATTTCAAGCAGCGGGATTCGGTTTGCGATGTTTCCCGCATTTCCGTGACAAAACAAAATCGCCGGACGATTGAAAGCGTCTTCATCCCCTTCTTGAAAAACAAACCATGCGTGCAGCATGTTGCCGTTTTCGCTGGGGAAAAAGTGCTCAGAATAAGGAAGGCCGGCCACTTCAGGGGTGAAGGGGACCGGCCTTGATGGAAGAAAAATGAGCCGCTCCTGAAACAGGAACAGCAGCAAAGCAAGCGCTGCGTACAGACCGCCAAGGGTAAGGATGATGGTCCAAAAAGTGCTCACTTTGTTCATTTTAACAGGGTTGTACTTTAGAAACGGTAGCGCATGCCGACCGATGTCGGGTCAAGGCTCACGAAAGAATCGCTCAGGGAAATCTGCAGGGCAAGCTCCCCGAACAGCTCGAATCGCGGACTCATCCGCTGTTGGAAACCGATGAGCGGAGCAATGCTGTCGCGGTCGTCGGCATCGGTGAAGCTGTCGCGGATGTACTGAAGCCCGAGGTACGTCTGTGTTCCGGCCGTTACCGCACTGTAGCCGCGCAGACCCGCGCGGTAGCTTACTGCGTCGTTATCTTCATTGAAAAAGCCTGCGTAATGTGCCGAAGCCGAAAGGCTGAAGCGCTCGTTCAGGAAAAAATCCATGCCGAGGTAGGGGTTGTTGCTCACCGAAATGGAAATACCAACCGGTCCGGAAGGGGCGATTTCGGTGTTGCGGCTGAGTGACCACCGCTGCGCATCAGCCAGCTCAACGCCGGCATAGAGCACTAAAAAAGTGATCAGAAAAAAAGATCGAAGCAGTACTTTCATAAAAATGAGGTTGGAATGAAGGGGGAGAGAAGACCGGCTTGAGGCGGAATTTCAAGGTCCTGTGCCGGCATAGCGCCGCGATAACGCAGCTGGTACGGCTATCGCATAAACAGGAAACAGGTTTAGGGAATGGGGTTCAGCATGTCAGCCAAAGCTACAATGTAAGCTTCGGTAGCGCAAGGTAGCTGCATTGCTTCCGTTTCCGGCACACCCGTTAATATATCGTAGCAGATGGGTAGCCTTGTCATGCGGATTTCACAACAGAACACCATCTTCCATCACATTTTTATAAAAACCTGTAAGCGGGTATTTGGCGTGCCAGAGCTGCATCGGATACATTGCAGGGCTGATAATTTGCCCTGTTTCAAATTGCTGAATTTAACAGCGAACTTTGGCTCACTCGCCCGACGGAGCTCCTATTTCTTTTTTGAGATGAGCTGCAACGAGCAGGTTCACGATGCCGCCTAACACGACAATCATGGCGGTGACCTGCTGCACGATACCGCCGAAGCTGGTATCCCCGTAGCTCGTTACAAAGCTGATAATCCCCACAAGCAGCACGATTATGCCGGTGCCGAGAATGGTGTAAAATTTTATTTTGCGGGTCATAGATAAATGAGTTTGTTATTCATAGCGGAAGCTGAATTCGTCCCATTGATGGGTCGGCTGTTTTTCTTCTACACTAACTTTTTTGACATTCGAGCCGACCGGACCTTCATGGCAAAGCTGAATGATTTGACCAATCTTTTGCTCGGGCCCTTCGAAATGGGCTTCAACCGAGCCATCGTCCAGATTACGGACCCAGCCGGTGATATCGTTTCGTTTGGCAAAGCGGTACACAAAATACCGGAATCCTACCCCTTGTACACGGCCTTCGACCTTTACGCGGGCGGCTGTGGCTATAGATAATTCTTTGTTCATCGGGCTGTAATTTCGTCAATAATTGGATAACAGTCAGGTGACCGCCGGCACAATTTAACTCCTGTTTTCGGTAGCGGCCCTTTTGGAAAATAGGAAATTGAAACATGGGATACCTGATTTCCTGCATCCATTTTTCGCCATGATGACTTGTTTAGGCGCGCAGTTTTGCTCTTTAAAAAGGTGCTACAGCTTAAATGCGGTAGGTGTAATTGAGTTTGATGGCGCCCTGTGTTTCCAGCGGGGTGAAGCGGTCTTCAAGCTGAATCCAGTTGCGGGTGTAAACGAGGAAAAGGTCAGAGCCGGGGGTGAGGGTCCAGCGAAGCCGGTTGAACATGCCCAGCATTTCGCTCATGTTATCATATTGAATGATGGAGGTAACCGCGATGTAAGGACTGAGGTCGAAGTTGCCGGAAAAACGAAACAGGTCGGTATTGAAGCTGCCCGCATCAAGGCTGATGGCGTCGCGGTTCCAGCTGCCGGATACGTTAATGCCGGGGTAAGGCCGCAGGGTGAGGGAGGCTTCATACTGATTTCGCATGCCGTCCCAGAACCCTTCCCGTGCAAACCCGGTGTAGAGCACTACCCTTCGGAAGGAAGCGGTACTCATCCCCAAAAACATGCGTGTCGTAGTATAGCTGCCTTCGTCTATGATAAAACGCCCGTCCCGAAGCAGGTCGAAGCTTACAGGAAGAAACTCATAGGCGTGCGTCAGACTTCCCCAGAATTGCTCGCCGCTTTCGAGCCGCAGGTTCAGAAACTGCAGGAAAATACTTGACAGCTCGGTGCGTCCGCTCAGGTCCGTGAGCCAGGTGTAGGAGAGTGAAACATTGGCAGATCTGATTATCGGGTTGTTTTCTGCGACCCAGGTGTAGCCGATGTTGGGGTTTAGCCTACGAAAGCTGTTGCGTGAGGTAAATCCAAGCTCCGGGTTGTAGGCCTGACCCAACTGACGATAAGACACGTGTCCGTAAAACGGAAAATTCGGAAAGTTGAGCCTGAACCCGTACGCAATGCGGTCGGCATCAGAAGATTCGGACGCTTCACGGGGATCGTTGTGCCAAAGGAAGAAGGACTCAAATTCAAGGTTTTTGTCGTTGAGGAAGCGGGAGGTGTTCAGCCCGAGGTCAGTACCGAAGGTGTGGAAGGCATCAGAGTGACCAAGAGCATTGCGTCTTGTGTACAGGAAGCCCAGGCTGCTTCGGGCGCCAAAGTTCTGGATATACCGGGCTGCAGTAAAATCTTCGGCAGGCACGGCAGAAGTTTCACCGGTGCGAATCTGATACAGACCAAGGGTGTAATTTTCCGTTCGCCCCAGTACCCGGAGTCCGGCAGTAATGGGCACGGGGCGCCCTTCAGCGAGACCAATCCTGCGGCTGAAGAACGGGGTGACCCCGCTTGAAGAGGCAAAGCTGAAAATATTGGCTCCTTCCAGAAAAAAGTCGCGCTGTTCAGGGAAAAACAGGGGAAAGCGCGTCAGGTTGATGCGGCGCTGATCAACTTCGGTTTCGGCAAAGTCGGTATTCACGGTCAGCGAAGCCCGGATGCCGGGGGTGATGCTGTAAGAAAGGTCAAAGCCGGCGTCGGCACTGCCGGAATAATCCGCAGCCGTGCCGGGACTTCGCAGGCTTGTGCCGCTTCCGGTAGCATAGGGCTTGATCTCGAGTCCAAGTCCCTGCGAGGGGTTGCGGAGACCGGTGAGCCTTCCGGCAGCGGCAGGCCGGAATAAGCCCTGATTTCGCTGCCAGCCCGCCCACACAATCTCTTCGTTGGTCCGGCGAATCGTGCGCTGAAAATTGATGCCCCAGTGCCCTGCACTGCGATCGAAATCAAGCGAGCGAAACGGAATCCGGATTTCAAGACTCCAGCCCCAGTCGCCAACATGGGTACGCACATCCCAGATGCCGTTCCAGGATTTGTTGAGGGAAACCCCCTGACCAACGGTAAGCAGCCCGTCGCCAAGCAGGCCGTTGGGGTTGGTTTCAAAAAAATAGGCGTTTCGCTGCGTGTTAAAGGTGTCGAGAATAAACATGAAGCGGTCATCGGTGCCGAGGGCTGCATTACGCCTTTTCTGAAAGGCGAGGATACCGTCCGGGTCATCATCATAGAGCATAGCAGCGATGTACAGGTAATTGTCGTCGTAGGCTACGAAAACCTCCGTCCGCTGATTAGGAACGGCACCTTCCTCAGGCTCCTGCATGGTAAAACTCGTTGCAGGTACGGCGCGCGACCAGAAAGGCTCATCGGGTATGCCGTCGAAGGTCAGCTGCTCACCAGGCTGAAGACGGTAGGCCAGAATTTCATACAGCGGGCTTGCGGAACTACCCGCTTGCGGAGCTTCCTGATGAATCACTTCATCAGTTTGGTCGGTAGTATGACCTGCGAATGCGGACGCACCCCATAGGTGTAGCAGCGCTGAAAACAAGTAAACAAAAAACCGGAATGACGACATAAATGCTATCAAAGGTGCAGACAACGTCCTGCGTTTGAAATATGTAAGTGAATGACACGCGGTGGCTAAGAACAGTTAATCATACTGAATCTGACGACTGACAAAACTGAAACAGGAGCTGATTTGGCGCGGGCAAACATACAGAAAAATCAGGCTTGTAAGACACAGCAGAAACGCATTTTTACAGCTGCAGGATGATTTTGAAAGCAGGCTTACAGTCGCTTCGCGCGGGTAAATTAATTTGCATAAGGTCAGCGCTTGCACCAAATCTTATCGTGACGGGCTTGTGTTTATGATTGCGATCTACTTATCTCAAAAAATCGTTAGTAAAGCGGGCAAAGTGAGCATACCATTTTCCGCTGTTAAAGCCGACGTGAAAAAAGCGGTAGTCGTGCAATGGAGTATCCGCCATGATGCAGGAAAGTTTTAGCCCTGTCACGTTTCAAGTTAAACAGAAGCTTACAGGCTTAGCAGATATGGAATGGTTCCAAAGGGTTAGGGGCACGCTCAGGCTTAAAGCTGTGAATTAATAGTGAATGCTGTATCTTTGCCGCGTCATAAAAAACAACTTCTATATTCTTCCCATGTCATTTGTTCATCAGATAAGCCTGAATTGGTTTGTAGTGTATTATTTCGTGCTCGGTGCCATGCTGCTGGTGAACGGGCTCATCTGGTTCTCGCGTCCGGCCCCGTTTCAGCAGTACCTTACCGAACACGCCCGAAAAGATGAGCGGCCTGCCCTGCTTATCAAAACCATTCGATATCTGATGCTGTTCTCCGGCGTTTCCGTCCTGCTTTCGCTGGTTCCCTTTTCCTGGGTTGAACTTCTGTTTTCGGTTTGGTCGCTGGTCATACTCTTTATCTTAGGCTCAATTCTGCTGCGCTGGAAACAACTGAAAAATCTCATACTCGAACGACCGCAGGCGGTGCTTGGACAGATTCGTAAGGGCGGATATATGATGTTCAGCGTAGGCGTTGTGCTGCTGCTACTTGCCTGGTACCGGCTGAGTATGTACGGATTTGCTTAGCACCTCATTCACCGCAAATGGTCACTTTGTACGTGCCTGATTCACGTGTTCCGCAAGTAACTGTCATTACCGCGGTTTTTAATGCTGAAGCATTTGTGGCACAGACCGTACAGTCGGTGCTGGATCAGGCGTTTGGCGATTTTGAGTATTTGATTGTTGATGACGCCTCGACCGACAGTACCCCGGATATTATTCAGGGTTTTGCCGAGAATGACAACCGCATACACGTATTCCGAAACACGCGCAATCTGGGCGTTGCCGCCTCCCGCAACCGGGCCTTGGCGCAGGCGAAGGGGAAATACATCGCTTTTTTGGATGGTGATGACATCTGGTATCCCGATTTCCTCCGGGAAATGCTGCTGTTTATGGAAGATGGCGGATTTGCGTTCGGATGTGCTTCCCATAAACGGGTAGATGAAAAGCTGATCCCGCTTCGGAAGCCTTTCATCGTGCCTGAAGCCATCACCCGAAAAGAACTGCTGCGAACCTGTTCTGTTCCTCTGCTCACGACCATGCTGCGAAGGGATGCGTTTGATGAAATCCGTTTTCCCCTGCTGCCGGTAAACAACGATTACGGACTTTGGCTCAAGCTTATCCGAAGCTGCGGCACCATTTACGGAAACCCGAAAGTACTCGCGGTGTACCGTATGCGCAAAGGCTCGGTTTCTTCGGATAAACTCAGGTCTATGCGCTATATTTGGCAGCTCTATCGCACACAGGAAAAACTCGGCTTTCTGACGGCCTGCCGGCTGATGTTCATTTATACCCTAAACGGTTTCAGGAAATATTATGGTAGTTGAGCGCATTTGAGCTTCATTTGGAAGCCCCGCGCTTGTTACCTTGCGCCCATGACTTTTTACACTTCGTACGGAAAGCGGATTTTTGACTTTACCACAGCTTTAACCGGCCTGCTGCTGTTTGGATGGCTGATTCTGCTCGCTGCTGTTATTGCACGCCGCGATACCGGCCTGTCGGGCTTTTTCCGGCATACCCGCGTCGGGCAACACGGACGCCATTTTGAAATTCTGAAAATCCGTACGCTAAGAACTAAAATAGCCTCACCAAAAGGCGTGACTACAACTGCGGAATTACAGCATGTAACGGGAACAGGCCGTTTCTTCCGGCGCACCAAAATCGATGAGCTGCCGCAGCTTTGGAACGTGCTCAAGGGTGATATGAGCCTGGTCGGGCCGCGTCCGGATGTGCCCGAATATGCCGGCAATCTCGAAGGGGAAGACCGCATCATCCTCAGTGTCAGGCCCGGCATCACAGGTCCGGCAACCCTGCAGTACCGGGATGAAGAAGAACAGCTGCTCGCCCAAACCGATCCCGTTCGGTACAACGATGAAGTCATCTGGCCCGAAAAAGTGCGCCTGAACAAACAGTATGTTGCTGACTGTAGCTTTAGATACGATCTCGGCATCCTCATAAAAACCGTGCTGACGGTTCTCAAAATCGGCAAAAACTGAGGGCGTATGATATACCCGGGAACCTTTAGACGCGCGGCATCCTTGCAAACAGCATGCAATCAACCGATAAACACAATCTGAACTACCGGCTTGAGCGCGGTCACGGCATCATCCTGCCCGATGCGGATGTTGGGCTGGATGTTTCGGCCAATGTGGCAAAGCACATTTTTGTGAGTCACGCCCATGCCGATCACCTGCCGCGCGACCGCTACATGCACGTGTATGCGACGCCGCCAACCGCCCGGCTTATGCAGCTGCGCGGCTTCCGGGGGGATGTCACCGAGCTTGAATTCGGCAAGCCCGTCGAATTTGATTACTGCCGGGTTACCCTTTGGCCAGCAGGACACATCCTTGGCTCGGCCATGATCGAAGTCGAGACCGAAGCCGGGCGCATCCTCTATACCGGCGATTACAAGACGCCGCCCTCGCTCGTAACCGAAGGCTTCACTTGTCCGGACGCCACTGACTTCTTCATCACCGAGTCCACTTTCCCGCTGCCGATTTATAAGTGGAAACCGCACGACGAGCTCTTCGCGGAAATGCGCGCTTTCGCTACAGAAGCCCTCGACGAAGGCTACACGCCCGTTTTCCTGGGCTACAATCTGGGCAAGGCGCAGGAAATCATGCACGGACTCGCGCCTCTCGGCCTCCCCGTGCAAATTCATGGTGCGGGCTACGAACTTTGCAAGGTCTATGAAGAATTCGGATTTCCCCTGGGCAACTGGGATAAATACGATCGCGCAACGGCTCAGGACGGTCGCATTCTCATCACGCCCTCTTCCGCGCTGGAGTCGCCCATGCTGCGGAACATCCGGCGCAAGCGCGTCGCCTACGTGTCCGGCTGGGCTACGCATGAGTCACGCCGGGTGCAGCTCACGGTCGATAAGCTCTTCCCGCTGTCCGATCATATCGACTTCTTCGAACTGCTTGAGCTCTGCAAAAAACTGAATCCGCGCAAGGTGTACATCACCCATACCCCCAACCCGCGCGTCGTGCAGCACTATTTGTCGGAAGCCGGCATTGCGAGTCAGCCGCTTGAAATTGAGGGCTATGAAGATGACTGACACCCTGCCTGAAACAGACGCCCGGTTCGGAGCTTCCTTCCGCAGGTTTTGTGAAGTGATGCAGCGCATTGCCGAAACCCGCGGCAACAACCGGAAAATCAGCCTCTTTGCGGATTACCTGCGCTCGCTTCCCAACGAGCGGGACACCGCGATTGCTGCGCAGTTTGCCGGGGAAGGTGCTTTTTCTTCGGTCTCCGGCAAACGCGCCTCGGTGGGGCACCGGACTGTTGCCGTATGCGCCGCCTCTTTCTGTGAGATTGATTACGACCTCGTGTTCCGCGCCTGCCGCACTGCGACCGGAAGCGCAAGCGAGACCATCGAAAAGCTGATGGAAAACCTGCCCGTTGCCATCAGTAAGCGGCAACCTGAACTGCTGAGTCTGACCGAAACCGAAGCCCTGTATTACCGGCTCGAAAAAGAGCGTAGCCGCGAAGGCAAACAAGCGCTGCTCACAGAAGCCTGGTCGCGGATGAGTCCGCTGGAAATCAAGTTTTTTATCCGGGTGATGGGGCAGGGGAGCCTGCGGATCGGCTTCGAGGCGCGCAGCATTGTTTCGGCCCTTGCCTCGGCTTTTGGATATGAGGCGGAGGAAGTCCGCTACGCCCACATGATCACCGGCAGCCTTGGGCGGACCGCGGTGCTTTGCCGCGAAGCCCGCCTCGACGAAGCTCGCTTCCGGCTGTTTCAGCCGATTGCCTTCATGCTCGCCTCCCCGGTCGAGAGCCGCGCAGTCGAGGACATCAGCGCCTACCTTGCCGAAGAAAAGTTCGATGGCATGCGGTGTCAGCTGCATGCGGAGGGCGCAAAAGTCGCGCTGTTTTCACGCGATCTCAACGACATCACTGCGGCTTTCCCTGAAATTGTGCAGGACTTCAGCGCCAAAACGATGCCCGCTACCGTGCTCGACGGCGAGATTTGCGTGTTCCGTGAGGACACCATTCAGCCGTTTCAGGAGTTGCAGAAACGCATGGGCGTGAAAAAGCCGGGCGTGGGCATTCTCAAAAAACATCCGGTCGTGTTCATCGCCTACGACCTGCTGTACAGCGCAGGCAAGCCGCTGTTCGGACTTCCTCTCACAGCCCGCCGTGCGCAGCTTGAAAGCCTGTGTGAACAGCACGACATCCGCCGCAGCATTGCGTTTGAGGTGAAGGATGAGGCGGAAGTCGATCAGTTTTTCGAGCGTGCCCTCGCGCACGGCAACGAAGGCCTCATGCTCAAGCACCGCGACAGTACCTACGAATACGGGCAGCGCAGGAAGTCCTGGCTGAAGGTCAAAAAGCCCGGCGGCACCCTCGATACGGTCATCATGTACGCGCATGCGGGCAGCGGCAAACGCGGCGGCACCTACTCCGATTTCACCCTCGGTATCTCCGTTAGGGATGATGAGCGCTACGAGGAAGAATTCATCCCCATCGGCAAAGCCTACGGCGGCTATACGGATGCAGAGCTCAAAAAACTCAATCAGGCCATGAAACCCCTCATTGTGGATCGCTTCGGCCCGACTTACTCCCTTAAACCCGGCATTGTGGTCGAGCTCGAATTCGACGGCATTCAGGTCAACAAGCGCACCAAAGCTGGCTACACCCTCCGCCTTCCCCGCTTCCGCGCCATCCGCTGGGATCTCACCCCTGCCGACGCAGACACCCTGCATGAAGTCGAACGCCTCGCCGAAGAGAAACGCACCGCTGAGCGAAGCGCGCAGCGTGAGCATAGGTCGTTTAGGTAGTTTTCTTTAGAAAATAAAGTTGTCCATGCAGGTTCGCGCATGAACTGATTTCTCATTTAAATGCTCGTTGTGATGTCGAATACAATTTATGAGTTCAATTTTAACACTACCGAATCTTTGGAGATATAGCGGCACGGCCTGGCAAGAGTCAAATTTGTTACGCAACTTTATTATATTATGCCAAAAAAACAAAAGCTATCTTATTGGATATGAATGCTGTATCAACAAAAAAAATTAAAACAAGCCGATTGTTCCCGAAAACCAGCTTTTTAACGGGGATGGGTTCTGTACTCAATATTTCAGGGCGCTATTTTGAGTTTAATTATTCAAAGTCACCTCAAGAGGCCGATTTTAACGCCCTTGCTTCGGATTGGAACATGGTTGGGCAGGATTTCAGGCAGGTACTTGAAGATGAAATGCAAAAAGTGAAGCAATCAGCACTTGAAAATAAACAACCCTAATAGTCCATCGAAATGAGTAAAAGGCAGGAAAGCCAAGGAAAAGCTTCAGCTCAAATTTCTGATGCATTGGATAAGGCATTAGAAGATGTACCTGCAGAAAAAAAGCTCAGACATTGCAGGAGGCTTTGCTTGGTGTAACTATCCAACAATCAAGCTCATTCACAGGTCCGCTTCCGCCACCTGCACTGCTTAAAGAGTACTCGGATATTGTAGAAAATGGAGCAGAAAGAATATTCCGAATGACTGAAATGCAATCAGCCCATCGCATGCAGCTTGAAGACTATGCTATTAAAGAAGAGCTGTCCCAAAGCCGTAGGGGTCAAAACTTTGGATTTGCTTTGGGAGTCTTAGGTCTGATTCTTGCAACCGTGCTGGCATTAAGTGGCTATGAATGGGTAGCCGGTGTATTTGGCACGACTACAATTGTGGGACTTGTGACAGTTTTTGTAATTGGGAAAAAGGCACAGCGAAATCAGGAATAAGCATGATTTACGCGTTTTTTTATTAACAACTAATCTGTCATTTCATCCGGCAGCAAACGCGAGCTGTGTATGATGCTGATGATCTCAATGGTAGTTAGCTCAGGCCTTACCATGTAGATGATGCGGTATGGGTGATGAAAAACCTCCCGGATATCATCCCGTTCATATTCCGGGACCATGCGACCTTTGAACGGATACAGCGGGATTTTTTCGACTCTCCCGATGATTTTCTGTACGGTCCGATA
Organism: Cyclonatronum proteinivorum; assembly: GCF_003353065.1. GTDB lineage: Bacteria > Bacteroidota > Rhodothermia > Balneolales > Cyclonatronaceae > Cyclonatronum > Cyclonatronum proteinivorum. The sequence continues at coordinate 1,786,970 of NZ_CP027806.1, forward strand.
GGTATAAAGTGTGAGTCTTCTGCGATAAAGTCGAAAATCTGATCGGGTTGTTCCTCGGCTTTCTTTGTCCACGCAATTTTCCTTATGCGGGCTGATATTTCTTTTTCAGTGCATCATGTGAGCACAACCTGCCTGCAGCGGAATCTTCCAATCCTTGTTCAATCGATTGGCGGACATAAATTTTGTACATCAGATCATCCCAGTCCGCATTTTCCGGCAGATCATTCAAAAGACGTTCGGTTTCTTTTTTTAAGTCGGTTTTTTCCATGGTAACAGGAGCTTAAGTTTATGTTTGAAATAGTATCGTTATCAGTGAAATAAAAAACAATGGGTTTTGACAGGAGCTTAGGTAATTGCCGAAAAAAGGCTTCAGCTTAAACATTCTCGTATATCGGTGATTCAAAAAAGTGAAGGCGGAGTCGAAGGATCTGGTAATTATGCTTAGGATGCTGTTTCCACAACATCCTGTCCATCCTGTAATCCTAAAAAATCCTTTTCAACACACGGCAATGACGGGAAGGCCAATCCGGGTGAATGCCGCGGCAACCGGCTGATTCGCGTTCCATCATCCGGGGGCTGCCATCTGCGGCCTGCTATTACATCGCGGCTGGTCCTGCTTGGTAGATCCCGGATAATGCTGCAGGGCATTTCGTGGTGGTTAGGGAGTGCCGAATTGCAGCATTTCCGGGATGACGGTTTAGGATGCTGTAATTATTGGATTTACGAGTGTGGTTAACCCTCCAAGGGTTCGCAACCCTTGGAGGGTTTCGAGTGGGCTTCCATTTTCGAATCGAAACGCTGAACTGTTGGGCTTCCTGGTGTTAAGAGACGAAAATTTGACATCGAAAATATTATGAAGACGGCGCAAATCAGTCGCTATCACGAAAGGGGTGGTCCCGGAGCAAGCCTGTTAGGGTTGGTGATTCTCGAATTGCTTATGAGCATTTTTAGTCTCGTATGCCTGTGTCGGCTTAGGAAGATGATTCCACAACATCCTGTCCATCCTGTAATCCTAAAAATCCTTCTCAAAACAGTGCGATGCGAGGAAGGTAAATTGGGTGAATGCCGCTGCGTTCGCCTGATCGGGCTTTTATCAATATTGGTCGGGCTTTCAATTGTGCGCATAATGTGCCCACGCCTTTCCCGCTTCTGAGCCCTACACCACGAGATCCTTCGACTCCGCTGCGCTTCGCTCAGGATGACAGACACCGACTCGCGGCAAACGGCGCGGCAAGTCGCGCCGGGGATTTCAGAAATGACCCTGTCATCCTGAGCGGAGCCGAAGCGCAGCGAAGGCGAAGTCGAAGGATCTGGTAATCAGGCTTGGGATGTTGATTTCAAAACATCCTGTCCATCTTGTGATCCTGAAAATCCTGTTCAACAGACGGCGATGGGGGGAAGGCTAATTCGCGTGAGTGCCGCCCTATTCGTCTCATTGGGCTTCTATCAATATCGGTTGGCCTTCCAATTGTGCGCATAGCGTGCCCACGCCTTTCCCGCTTCTGAGCCCTACACCACGAGATCCTTCGCCTTCGCTGCGCTTCGCTCAGGATGACAGGCGCCGGCACATGGCAAACGGCGCGGCAAGCCGCGCCGGGGTTTTCAGCAATGGCCTTGTCATCCTGAGCGGAGCCGAAGCGCAGCGAAGGCGGAGTCGAAGGATCTGGTGATGAGGCTTAGGATGTAGTTTCCACAACATCTTGTCCATCCTGTAATCCTAAAAATCCTGTTTAACACACGGCGAGGCATTCGGGTGAATGCCGCTGCATTAGCCCGATCCGCGTTCCATCAGCGTCAAACCGGCAAAAAAAGCAAGGCGACCTGAGACCGTTTTGGGATGCATTGAGTCAGCATTGCGGCCTTGATGCTCTCGGAGTTTTACCCAAAAAATAAAAAAAGCAGCTGACGTTTGATGAGTTTTGTTCCGGCCCGGAGGGTGGGTGCGGACTGCCTTTCGGGCAAGGACTGGGGCCTGGCGAGGGCAAGGGGTGCCGGTTTGTGTTCCAATCTTCGGGAGAATTTATTATTCTCTGCTTTGCTTTCCGAAAATGTTGAGCTTTGAACTGTTCATCACCATTAATCTAACCGGCTTTTTATGAAACGGACCTGTACGAGCTGTTTTTCCGGCAAAATCCTGATTCCGGGATTTGCCGCTTTTTTGATTTTGTGGGCGCTGTCGCTGATTTCGCCCCTTCCCGCTTCCGCAGCTGAGGCTGTGCAAATAGCCAATGAGACGGCCTCCGATGAAGCCGTGCTGCCGTTTTTCCTTACGCACCCTGCGCCTTCGCCGGACGGCCAATCCGTGGTTTTCAGTTTTGAGGGCGATTTGTGGCAGGTGCCGGTCAGCGGCGGGGTGGCGAGCCGGCTGACCGGGATGCCGGGGGAGGAGACGCATCCGCGGTTTTCGCCCGATGGGCGCTGGGTTGCGTTTTCGGGCGAGCTCGACGGCAACACGAGCGTGTACCTGAAGCCGGTAGGAGGGGGCGACATCCGGCGGCTGACCTGGCATGATGGCTCGAACCTGGTCAATTCGTGGTCGTGGGATTCGCAGCACGTGCGGTTCAGCTCCGACCGCTACAATTATATTGATGCGTACGAGGTGAGCATCAGCGGCGACACCCCGCGGCGGCTGATGAACAGCCATTTTTTTAACCTGCCGCACGATGTGGCGCAGCATCCGGATACCGGTGATTTCTTTTTTACCGACACCTGGGAGAGTTTCCGGTTTTACGAGCGCAAGCGGTACCGCGGGCCATTCAATCCGGTGATCCGCTCCTACAATCCGGAAACCGATGTTTATACTGCGCACACGGTGCACGACGGCAAGAACATGTGGCCCTCGATTGACCGCAGCGGGGTCGTGTACTACACCTCAGATGCGTACAATGGCGAGTACAACCTGTTCCGGCTTGGTGCGGACGGGCTGGAGCAGCTCACGCATTTCGACCGCTCGGTGAAGTTTCCGCAGGTGAGTGCGGATGGCAGCGTCGTGGTTTTTGAGCTCGATTATCAGCTTTGGGCCTACGATGTGGCGCAGGCCGAAGCCCGCCGGATTCCGGTGCAGATCACCCGCACGCCGGTGCTGGGGCTGCCGGTTTCGTTCGAAGTCGCCGGGAACATCACGGCCTTTGATGTGTCGCCGGATGGCAAAAAGCTGGCTTTCGTTGCGCGCGGTGAGCTGTTTGTGTCCGACGCTGAAGGCCGCTTTGTGCGCCAGATGCCGACCCGAAGCGATGAGCGGGTAGGGGAGGTCATCTGGCTGAATGACGAAGACCTGCTCTACACCCAAACCCTGGCCGGCTACTTCAACCTGTTCCGCATGCGCGCGACCGGCGACGGTCCCGAGATGAAGCTTACCGAGCTGTCCCTGCATCACCGGAACCTGCGGCTTTCGCCCGACGCCGAAAGCGTGGCCTACTTTCGGGGCCGAACCGAAGTCATGCGCTTCGACCCCGCCCGCAACCAAAGCCGGCTCTTGCTCGAAGACGAACTCTGGACCTTCCGCAATAGCACCCTCCGCTGGTCGCCCGACAGCCGCTGGGTTGCCTTCAACGCGTATCGCTTTTTTGAGCGCGACATCATCGTGCACGAGATTTCCGGCGGGCAAACCCTGAACCTCACCCGCACGGGCGTGACCGAAAACACGCCGTTCTGGTCTGCTGACAGCCGCTACCTCTATTTTTCCACCGACCGCATTCAGCCGGTGTTTCCACGCGGCAACACGGCAGCGGACATCTGGCGCATGGCCCTGACCCCGCAGGCTGCGCCGCTGCGCCTCGACCGTTTCGACGCGCTTTTCACCGAAGGCGGCAGCACTGACACCGAAGTGAGGGTCGAAATCGAAACCGACCGCCTGCATGAGCGCTGGGAGCAGATCACCCGGCACAGCGGCAATCAAACCGGCCCGTTTGTGGTCGTTGATGGCGAGAAACAGACCGTCATTTACGGCTCCGCCCACGACGGAAGCGGTTTTCATCTGTGGAAGACGGTACTCGAGCCTTTCAAGTCGCCCGAGACCACCAAAATTGACGGCACCCGAAATGCGGGCACCGACATCGTCACCGCCGGTGGCAGTCAGTTTTTGCTCATCAGCGGCAACATCCACAAGCTCGACCTCAACCGGAACAACACCGAGCGCATCCGCATCGAGCACCGCTTCAGCCGCAATCTGATGAATGAGTTTTCGCAGATGTTCTTCGAAACCTGGGCCAATCTCGAAGAGAATTTCTACGAAGAAAACTTCCACGGTCAGGACTGGCACGCTTTGCGCGACTACTACGCGCAGTTTCTGCCGCACCTCAATAGCCGCGCCAACTTGCGCCGCCTCACCAACGATTTGCTCGGCGAGCTCAATTCTTCGCACATGGGCTTCAACACCCGCGGCGACGAAGAGAACGTGTTCCTCAACGCCCGCACCCTGGCTACCGGCATCCTCTTCCGCAACGATGATCCCTTCGTGGTGGAGCGCATCCTGCACGGCAGCAATGCCGAGCTTGCCGGCTTGCAGGCCGTTGTGCAGCCGGGCGACATGCTGCGCGCGGTCAATGGTGTCCGCGTCAATCCCGAGGGCAACCGCGAGCGCTATTTCAGCACGGCAGAAGCCGGAACGCCCCGCGAGCTTGAGCTGACCTTTGCCCGGGGCCGCGCCGAGTATCCGGTGCGGGTGCAGTCACAGACCTCCGGATCGCTGCAAAATCTGTTTTATGACGAATGGGAGCGCAGCCGTCAGCACAAGGTCGATGAAATCACCGGTGAGCGGGTCGCCTACATCCACATGCGTAACATGGGCGCGGGCTCGCTGCGGCACTTCCAGCAGGAAATCGCCCGGCAGTTCGTGCACCGCGACGCCCTCATCCTCGACCTGCGCTACAACCGCGGCGGCAACGTGCATGATGACGTCATTCAGACCCTCAGCCGCGCGCCCTACCTGAATTGGCAATTCCGCAGCGGCGCCCTCGCCGATCAGCCCAACTTCGCGCCCGCCGGCAAGCCCATTGTCGTGCTCATCAACGAGCAAAGCCTCAGCGACGCCGAAATGACGACCGCCGGTCTCCGCGAGCTCGGCCTCGGCACCCTCATCGGCATGCCGACCTACCGCTGGATCATCTTCACCACCGCGATGGGCCTTGTGGATGGCTCAAGTCACCGCCTCCCCGCCTGGGGCGTGTTCGATTTCGAAGGCAACAATCTCGAACTCACCGGCGTGACCCCGCACATCGAAATCCGGAACAGCTTCCACGACCTCCTGCACGGACGCGATCCGCAGCTCGAGCGCGCCTTCGAGTACCTGCGCGAACAGGGCGTCAGCTTCGGCGAGTAGATCCGCTCACTTTCCCCAAAACAGCGCCTTGCTTGTTTAACGCGCTGTTTTTTTTGGGGTTTCGGTGGAAGCGCCCCGCAGCTTCCGTGCCGGATTCAGCCCTCCGAACCGGGGGCTGAACCGCTTCGGATGTACCTGCCGGACTCGCCCCATCCAAAAAAGAAAAGCCGCTGAACCAACCCGCATCACCCGCACCAAAATCCTTCAACCCAATCCCGCATTCAAACCCCTGATCTCCATGAAAAACGTGAACCTCGGACTCCTGCCCCGTCTCGTCATCGGCATCATCGCCGGCATCCTGATCGGCCTCTACCTGCCGGAGTGGACCGGTCGCATGCTCTACACCTTCACCCACCTGTTCGGGCAGTTTCTGGTGTTCATGGTACCGCTGATTATCGTCGGCTTCATCGCGGCGGGCATAGCCGAGCTGGGCGCCAAAGCCGGCAAGCTCCTCGCCGGCACCGCGGGGCTCGCGTACGGCTCAACCGTGCTCGCCGGGGTACTCGCGTACTTCGTGAGCACGGGCATCATCCCGATGTTCATCACCCACAGCGATGTAGGCGAAGGCGCCTCCGGCCTCACGCCCTTCCTCGAAATCAGCACCCCGCCCATCTTCGGCGTAATGACCGCGCTCGTCACCGCCTTCGTGTTCGGCCTCGGCATCAACTACCTCAAACAAAAAGAAAACCGCACCACCCTCTTCGCATGGATTGACGAATTCCGCAGCATCATCGTGCTCGTGATCGTGAAAGTCATCATCCCGTTTTTGCCGATTCACATCGCCGGGATCTTCGCCGACATGGCGGCCTCGGGCGAAGCTTTCCAAACCCTCGCCGTCTTCGCGCGGGTGTTCGCGGTCATCATCGGCACGCACTTCCTCTGGATTCTCACCCAATACACCATCGCCGCCCTCCGGACCGGCACCAACCCGTTCCGGGCCATCCGTGGCATGCTGCCCGCCTACACCACCGCACTCGGCACCATGTCGAGCGCCGCGACCATCCCGGTCACCCTCCAAAGCGTGAAAAGCATCGGCGTGAGCGAGCGCACCGCCGAGTTCGTCGTACCCCTCTCCGCGACCATTCACCTCGCCGGAAGCACCATCACCCTCGTTGCCTGTTCCGTTGCAGTGCTCATCCTCAACGGCATCACGCCGGAGTTCGGCATCTTCCTGCAATTCATCCTCCTGCTGGGCGTCACCATGATCGCGGCCCCTGGCGTACCCGGCGGCGCCGTCGTAGCCGCCATCGGCCTCATGGCCTCCGTACTCGGCATGACCGACGCACAGCTCGGCCTCATGTTCGCCCTCTACATGGCACAGGACGGCTTCGGCACCGCCTGCAACGTAACCGGCGACGGCGCCATCTCCCTCATGGTCGATTCGATGGACACCACCCCCGAAGCCTGACCCCACGCCAACGCCAAAACACCGGGATCGGGATTGCAGGAGGTGGTCCCGGTTTCGGTGTTTAGACTCAGAATTATGGGGTAGTTCAGGGCTTGTTATTTTTTGGGAGGAACACCGAGAGCATCACTCATATGTTAATTTTGATTCAAATTGGCGTCTAATCGGGCAAGTGTTAGATTAGAAACCAAACAACCGAAATAGGAGCAAGTCTGGCACCCTCGGAGCATCACAATCACCGGTTTAACCGGATGAACCACGCCAGGCATAACCAGACTTGTATCCTGGCGTTGAAAGACAACAGTACCTAGAGCTTAGACCCGTTTCTAAAGCTACCATTCATGAGTGAAATTCATGCGACAGGATCCTGCTTCGGATGCAAATAACACACCACTAAACTATTGATTAGTCATGTTTTATTCCATTGGCATAGATATCTCAAAAGACGACTTCAAGGCCTGCATCCTCGAGTATAACCCTGTTGAACAGACCGAGCGTGTACGCTCCTCCAGAAAGTTTAACAACACCCAGGCAGAGCTGCCCAAGTTTGTCAGCTGGGTCACCAAATGGGAGTCCAAACAGCCTGCACCGGTGCGCATCACCATGGAAGCCACCGGTGTGTATTACGAGCGGGTTGCCCTGCACCTGTTTGATAACCACCCCGAATGGGCATTAAGCGTGGTTTTACCCAGTCAGGCGCGTAGATTCAATGAGTCTGAGGGATTCAAGAACAAAACCGACCGTATTGATGCCCGCGGGCTAGCCCTGATGGGTGCGCGCAAGAAGCTGCAGCTATGGCGGGGCATTAAACCCTATTGGAGCGAGCTGCGTCAGCTCACGCGTACCCGTGGCGCGTTGGTAGAACAGCGGACCCAGCTCAAAAACCAGCTTCACGCTCTCAATTACAGCGCTTACGCTATCAAAGATACGCGCAAGATTGTCCAGCAAACCATCGCTGCCTTGGATAAACAGATCACCAAGCTTGAAAAGCTGATCACCAGGCATCTGGATTCGGATCCGGAGATCGAAGAAAAGGTGGATAAGCTGAAGTCGATTCCGTCGATAGGTTTGATTACAATCTCCACGGTGCTGGCAGAGACGCTGGGCTTTGAATACTTTACGTCAAGAAGCCAGCTGATCAGCTATGCGGGTTACGATATATTGGTTAAGGAGTCAGGTAAACACAAGGGCAAAAGAAAAATGTCGAAACAGGGCAATGCGCGCATCAGGGCAGCGATGTATATGCCGGTGGGCAATATTTTGTCGCACAAGCGGCAGCCCTATTACAACTATTATGACCGGTTATTCAGCCGGCACGGGATATCAATGAAGGCAAATGTGGCCTTGCAGAAGAAGTTATTGTGCCTGATGTACCATTTGTGGAAGAAAAACGAGGCCTTTGATGCCGCGCTGGCGCTCAGGCCGGCCGGCCTGAGCGCCAGCGCGGCCTGAGCGCCAGCGCGGTATCGCCCAAGGGCGATACCGGTGTTGATACTACCATACCGGAGCTAGAAATGGCATTTTTTGAAGATTAAAAGGAAAAAAATTACTTGACTTTTGACACAGTACCTGGCAGAAGTGCTGGTTCCAGACCTCCCAAATCGGTCTCATGGTGCCTTGCTTTTTGATGTTGGCGCTTCTTGCCGATTACTGCGCGCAAGCCCGAAAGAAAATCATAATTAATGGTAGCAAAGCCGAAATTACTTTGAATGTTAAACTTTGGCGAGTATATTCTTTGGAGCTTAATAGTTTGGTATTAAGCTTGAAAGGGCAAGTACAAGTAATAGTCCCAATAAACCAAATTGAATAAAGCGCAATAAATGGTCGCATATCACTCCATATTGGTATGTAAAGCGCATGTTTATTGCGTGTATAAATGAGTTGGCAGACATTCTATTAAAGCTATTAGTAAGTTCTTCTAGTCATAAATAATAATCAAACGATTCATTTTTGGGAAAGACGGACAAGTTCAAATGCCGAATTTTTGCTAATTAAAAAAGGTTATCTTTGTATTGGCCAATTTTGATTTATGTGATGATACATGGTTTATCCTTGAAGTAAGGACTCCATTATTATTTAGAGATTGTTTTCAGGTTGGTGTCTAGAAACAGTTTATTCGTAATAAGCACCCGATTATCCACAAATTAAAGTGCAAAATTATGAACAACCCGTTAACAGTTTCCTTTAACTCCGAATTTCTGAGAGAAAGTGCCATTAGTTTGGCTAAAATTCATAAAGTATCTAAAGGCTCACCTAAGCCAAAGTTGATTAAGCCTATATTGGAAAAATCCAAAGAGGTGCTTATTGAAACATATAAAACACTTTCATCCATTGTAAAATCGGAAAAAGAAATCTCCCCGGCTTCAGAGTGGATTCTGGATAATTTTTATATCATCCAGGAGCAGATGGTTCAGATAGGAATAGACTTCCCTAAAGATTATCACAAAAATATCCCCTTGCTTTCAAAAGGAGAGCATATTGGTTTCCCAAGGGTTTATGAAATTGTACAGAACCTGCTCACCCATACGGATAATGTTTTAAATAAAGAAGTTTTAGCGGAGTATATAAAGAATTATCAGGAAGAAGAACCTCTTCAGATTGGAGAGATTTGGGCAATTCCTATCATGATTCGATTGTTTCTTATCCAAATCTTGGCAGCAAAGGCAGCAACAATTTTAGAACAAAAGAAGCTGAAAATTGAAGTAGAAAAGTTTGTGGTAGGTATTCAGAAGGAAGATCTTGAAGAGCCGGGTGTATATTCGCAAGCAATATCCGCTTGGTTTAAAGAACACGCTAAAAAAGCAGGTCTATCTGCACTTACTGAGTTATTCAACCATCTTCAAACCCATGGGCTACTCTATGAAGAGCAAAAACGCTGGTTCAATTACCGTATTAACCAATATGAAATTACTTTGGAAGATGCCATGCGTCAGGAGGCACAGAAGCAATCAAGACTTGAGGTAAATGTTCAAAATGCCGTTTTATCCTTAAGGCAGATTTCAGAAGTTGAATGGTCTGATTTTGTGGAGGAGTGTTCCTTGATGAATGACATCCTCAAAAAAGATCCTTCCGGTGACTATTCGCAAATGGATTTTCAAACCAGAGATAGTTACCGTAAAATCGTAGAAAAAGTGAGCAGACGTTCGGCTTACAATGAGCTTCAGGTAGCCAACATAGCTTTTGAGTTGGCTACTGAACAGGTGGCACTCGTTTCAAAGGAATGCGAGAACTATATTTTCGGAAAAGACTGTGTTAAGCGACATATTGGGTATTTCCTGATAGGCGATGGCTATAAAGAACTCATCAGAAAAACCGGATATGCTATCCCTATGAGGGAACGGATCATTCGTGCATTTGAAACCCACTTTTCACTTTATATCTTGACAGTTTCTGTTCTTTCGTTGGTGTTTATTGGGGCACTTTGGTTAGCTTCAGGAGCAATTGGATACAGTTTTGGCATTATAGTAGCGGTTATTCTTATATCCGTTTTCCCCGCCCTCGATTTAGCCATTTCTTTTATTAATCGCTTTTTTGCCTTTTTCTTAGCTCCTCGCTTGCTTCCAAAACTGAATGACAAAAGTGATGTCCCTGATAATTTAAGAACAATGGTTGTTATACCCACCATGTTGGTTTCTGTAAAAGATGCATTGAGGCAGATTGAAAATATAGAAGTTCATTTTTTAGGGAACCCAGATCCCGGTATTCAGTTCGCCATACTATCTGACTTCAAAGATGCACAAGAAAAAATGTCAGAAGGAGATAAAGCCATTCTAGATGCCGCAACACAAGCAATTCATCAACTTAACCAAAAGTATTCATCTCGATACGGAGACCGATTCTTTATGCTTCATCGCGAGCGTCTTTGGAATGCGTCTGAAAATACATGGATGGGCTGGGAAAGAAAGCGAGGAAAACTCGAAGAATTGAACAACTTGATTTGTGACCCAACCACTCCAACTTCTTATACGGTTATAGTGGGTGATTTTTTGACTAGCACAAGCCTTTGTCCGATACAGTTTGTGATTACATTGGACGCTGACACCAAATTACCACCCGGCTCTGCAAAAAAATTAATCAACACCATAGCACACCCCTTAAACAGGGCTTGGTATGACGATGAGAAAAAACGCATCACCAAAGGTTATTCAATTGTGCAACCACGCATTTCATTTTCTCCTGAATCTGCAAAAAGCACGAGATTTTCTAAAATATTCTCAGGGAATATCGGTTTGGATCCATATTCGGCAGCGGTTTCTGATATTTACCAAGATTTGACCGGAGAAGCTTCTTTTACAGGAAAAGGGATTTATGATGTCAGGGCTTTTCATTGTGTACTTACCGGTCAATTTCCCGAAAATAGAATTCTATCACATGATCTTATTGAAAGTGCATTTGTAAGAACGGGACTTGCCACAGACATTGAATTGTTTGATGATTACCCGAGTACATACAGCACCTATACAAAAAGAAACCATCGCTGGACAAGAGGCGATTGGCAAATAGCTGCATGGCTATTTCGAAGCATTCCTTCAGAGGCTGGTGTTATTAAAAATCCGATAAACCTATTATCGAAATGGAAGATATTTGATAACCTACGAAGGTCGCTCAACTTTTTATTTCTAACTATATTTTTCGTTGCAGGTATATTTTGGCTGCCGGGTGCTAATTGGATCTGGGTATTGGCTGCTTTCGGGGTTATTGCATTTCCTACCTACATCTCTTTATCAAGCGATTTGCTTAATAGGCCCGCACGTGTGCGATGGAAACTCCACATGGTTAAAGTATGGGATAATTTGAGAATTCATTGGATTCAAGCCATGTCCACCATTATAATTGCACCTCATCAGGCTTTTGTTCAGTTAGATGCGATTTTTAGAACCTTGTACCGCTTAACTTTTTCGAAAAAATGGCTGCTTGAATGGTCTACCGCTTCGCATGTCGAAAGCCTCAATCAACATTCGTTGCGGAGCTACATATGGGGGATGATTTTTCCGATGCTTTTAGGTCTCGGTATATTCATTTTTGCCCTTTTTACCCATCCTGTGAATCTTTGGGTAGTTACTCCCTTTTTTGTATTATGGTTTAGTTCTCCTTTTTATGTTTGGTATATCAGTCAGCCTTTAGAAAAAAAACCAATCGTAATTTCAGCAGAAGAGCGATCGCGACTTCGCTTGTACGCAAGACGAACCTGGTCTTATTTTGATCGCTTTGTTGATGATACACACGGATGGCTTCCACCGGATAATTATCAGGAAAATCCCTCATTGCCTGAAGCCAATAGAACATCCCCCACCAATATCGGCCTGGCATTGGTGTCCAATACATCAGCTTATAAATTGGGCTACATTACTTTAGGAGTGTATTTACAAAGGCAATTAGATTCTTTGCAGGCAATAGGTCGCCTCGATAAATATAAAGGGCACTTGTTTAACTGGTATGCTACAGGTTCTGGCCATGTGTTGCAGCCTTCATATATTTCTACTGTGGACTCCGGCAATCTTGCAGCAAGCCTCATCGCAGTTAAAGAAGCGGTGAAGGAGGCGATGGCGTCCAAAGATATTTATAAACACTTTTATGGAGGATTTCATGATACTTTAAGTTGTATTGACAACATAGCGGATGAACTAAAATCAGAAATGTCTCTGAAAATAACGGTTTTTGACGAGGTGAAAACTTTTATAAAATCCATGCTTCACACATTAGAAAAAGCATCTGCCTCTGACTTTCAACTAAACGTGAAGCTGTTATTAGATTTAAAACAAGATGCAGAAAAACTGCTGACCATTCAAGTACCTCAACTCGACAGCTCACTGGATGACAGCAAACTTGAAAACTTTCTTTTCTGGATAGAACGTCCTTTGGTATATCTAAATCAGGTCTTAGATGAGCTACAAAGCTTAACCCAACAGAAACAAATAGATATCCACCTTTATTCTTGTCTTGATTTAAAAAGCTTATTAATTGATGCATCGCAAGATGATCTATGCAAAAACCTAATAGACGAATGGCTTGAGAAAGCAGAACAAATTGAAAAACTTGCAGAAAACTTGATAGATGAAATGGATTTTTCATTTCTCTACCAGAAAGAAAGAGGTTTGTTTAGTATCGGATACAATCTGGATATCGCACAATTTGATAAAAGCACCTATGATTTATTGGCAAGTGAAGCACGCATTGCTTCATACATAGCCATTGCCAAAGGAGATGTGCCGGTGGAGCATTGGTTTAGGCTAAGTCGTAGGCTCACCCGAATCAATCAGGACGAAATGTTGCTGTCATGGGGCGGTACCATGTTTGAGTATTTAATGCCGCTACTCTTCCTGAAGTCTTTTGAGGATACTATGATGAACAATACTTGTCGGAATGTTATCCAATGGCAAAAAAAATACGGCCATAGCCGTGGTTTCCCGTGGGGCTCTTCTGAAAGTGCTTATTATTTTCTCAATATAGATTTACATTACCAATACAGGACTTTTGGGGCACCTGGCCTGGGTTTAAAACGCGGCTTGGCCGATGAATATGTAGTAGCACCTTATGCCAGTTTACTCTCGCTCATGGTTGAAATAACCGATCCTATGAAGAATCTGAAGGAAATAGAAAAGGCAGGTGGATTGGGGCTTTTTGGATTTTATGACGCCATTGACTACACTCCGGCCCACCTTACAGAAGGGACGACCTTTAAGTTGGTAAAAACCTATATGGTACACCATCATGGCATGAGCCTCATCGCCATGGAAAATGTGCTCAATGGAAATTCTACCAGAAATAGTTTCCATGCTGACCCCCGGATAAAAAGTTGTGAGCTTTTGCTACAAGAGCGTATTCCCAAAGGAACACCCATCAAAGAACCCCATCCGATAGATGCAGAACTGGAGCCGAGCACAAAGTCTGCTGCTCAATATGTAGCAGACCACGCAGGAATCAACGAACTTGATTTAACAACTCCTCGCTTACATACCTTATCAAATGGGAATTTCTCATCAATGATAACACATGCAGGTAGTGGTTATGCCAAAACGGAAGGTATCACTTTAAATGGCTGGAAAGCAGACCCAACAACAGATCCTTTAGGCTTGTATTTCTACATTAAAGATGTAGAAAGTGGTGAATATTGGTCTGCAATGCACCAACCAGTGAAGCGCAAACCCGATCGCTATGATACATGGTTTCACAATGGTAAAGTGATTTGTTCACGTGTTGATAATTGGATTGAAACTACATCAGAAATATGTGTATCGCCTGATTATCCCATTGAGCTCAGAAAACTTACGTTCACCAATTATTCCGACCGAAAAAGGGTGCTTGAAATTACAAGTTATGCCGAAGTTATGCTTAATGGCTTAATACATCATAATGCTCATCCTACCTTTTCAAAATTGTTTATTGAAACAGAGTATATAGAAGAGAATGATGCTATTTTGGCCAAAAGAAGGCCGCGAAGCAAGGAAGAATCTCCTTTTTATCTCATTCATACTTTTGCATGCAGCAATCAAATTGATGTAGTTAAACCCATTGGTTTTGAGACAGAAAGATCAAATTTTATTGGGAAAGGCAGATCATTAAGCAACCCGATAGCATTAACAGATGGGTTTATACTCAAAAGGTTTCAAGGCAATGTTTCAGACCCTATTGTAAGTTTAAGAAAGCAAATCATCCTTCAACCGGGAGAAAAAGCCAACCTGAGCTTTGGTCTTGGTTTTGCAAAATCCAAAGAAGAAGCGTTGCAAATTGCCAAGATTTATGATAGTCAACTGGCTGTCAACAGAGCTTTTGATTTGGCCTCCATTTACGGTTTTGTAGAGTTGAATCACATGGGTATACGATCTAGTGATGCACATCTTTTCCAAAATCTTTCATCCTATCTCTTATTTGCCGTTCCAACTTTTAGGACAGATGCTCAAACGCTTCTTTCTAATCAAAAAAAGCAAGCAGATCTATGGGCTTATGGCATTTCAGGTGATTTTCCGCTGATTGTTTTCCGTATCAACGAAACCAATCAGCTAAAACATGTGAAACTCTTGTTGAAAGCACATTCTTTTTGGCGTAAGCGGGGCATCGAATCCGAATTACTCATCATTAATGAGCACGCACCCGGGTATATAGACGAAGTTCAGGAGGCCATTCAAGTGGCTATTGAATCCTCCCTTGAGCGAGAAGTGTTTAATAGAAGAGGTGGCATATTTATATACAAAGCAGATAAAATACAAGCAGAGGCTTTCACACTTTTGTTAAGTGTAGCACATGTGGTATGGAACAAGCAACTGCCGAAGCTGTCAAAAATATTTCAAAAAAACGAAACGGAATCTTGGTATTCAAATCATATAGATAGCACCTACAGCCCTTTAAAGAAGCTGATTGCCTTGGATCAGGAAGTATCCAAAGGATGGTCCAAGGAGCTTCAATTCTTTAACGGCTATGGAGGCTTCTCTGCTGATGGTACCGAATATCACCTACTGATCAAAACAAACCCTCAAACAGGGATTCCGATTTTGCCTCCTGCACCTTGGATCAATGTAATTGCCAATCCTAATTTCGGTTTTACGGTTTCAGAGCGTGGTGCTGGCTATACCTGGAGTGAAAACAGCCGAGAGAATAAGCTTACTTCTTGGTCCAATGACCCCATCAAAGACACCCACTCAGAAGCGTTTTATATTCGTGATGAAGAAAATATGCACTACTGGTCTCCATGCCCAGGCCCTGTCGCAGCGGCTGCTTCTTATAAGGTCATCCATGGCTTCGGGTATTCCTGTTTCAAGCTGGAAACAAATGGATTGGAGCAATCCTTGCTTCAATTTGTGCATATCAATAAAGCTTTGAAATTCTCAACACTTAGCTTAAAAAACACAACATCAAGCACACAAAAACTTTCGGTATTCAGGTATTTAGACAGGGTTTTGGGAGTGGACCGCTCCGTCTCTTCACGATTTGTAAATCAGGAAGTATCTACGGATGGCACAACACTTTTTGCGTGCAACCACTACAACAATGAGTTTTCAGGGCGAACTGTTTTTTCCACACTCGTCAATCCATTAGATGGTGCTATGAGTAGATTTACTACAGACCGTAATCGATTCATTGGCCGCAATCGTTCATTAGGTAAGCCTCTTTCTATTGAATCGTCAAAATGGCTTGATAACAACATTATTTATGGTGGAGATGCATGTGCAGCTTTACAAACCTATTTCGAGCTTAGACCGGGTGAAAGCGTTACTCTAGTCTTTTTGGAGGGAGAAGCCAGCAATCGAGCGACAGCAGAAAATATCATCCGTGAGTTTTCTGAACTAAAGAATGTCGAAGGAGAACTCCTGAATATTCGAACATATTGGAAGGACATAGTTGCTAAAGTCCAGATTTCTACACCAGACAAGTCCTTGGATATGCTCATGAATGGTTGGCTGATGTACCAAAATTTATCGAGTCGCATGTGGGCACGGACAGGCTTTTACCAATCTGGAGGAGCTTTTGGATTCCGAGATCAATTGCAAGATGCCATGGCTGCATTGTATGCCGACCCGCTCATTTGCAGAAATCAAATCTTGCTTCATGCCGGGCAACAATTTTTGGAAGGAGATGTCCTCCATTGGTGGCATCCACCCACAGGAAGAGGTATTAGATCCAAAATCACCGATGACAGGCTTTGGCTGCCTTATGTGCTTGATTTTTATTTAACATCAACGGGAGACACTTCGATTTTGACAGAAAACGTTGGTTATATCCATGCTCGCGCGCTAGAACCAACTGAACATGAAGTTTATCTGCATCCAAGTACACTGGCACAAACCGGCAGCCTATATGAACATTGTTGCAAGGCAATTGATATTTCACTTCATTTTGGGGTCAATGGACTGCCACTCATTGGCGGAGGAGATTGGAATGACGGAATGAACCGCGTGGGAGAAGCGGGAAAGGGCGAAAGTGTTTGGCTTGGATTCTTTATGTATGACATACTCGTGAAGTTTGAAAAAATTTGCCGTAGTATGGATGATACAGCAAGAGCCGATCACTATGCTTTGACAGCCAAAGAACTGAAAGTTAAACTCAATGAAAACGGTTGGGACGGAGCATGGTATTTAAGGGCATTTTATGATGATGGCACACCTATTGGTTCTGCTGCTAATGAAGAATGTAGAATAGATGCCATTTCTCAGGCGTGGTCTATTTTTTCCGGTGTAGCTTCTCCTGAAAGAGGAAAACAAAGTCTTCAAGCCGTGGAACAACATCTCGTTTCAGAAAAAGGAAAGTTTATTCGATTATTAACCCCTCCTTTTGATAAAACGGAAAAAGATCCCGGCTACATCAAAGGCTATATTCCGGGCGTAAGAGAAAATGGCGGGCAATACACCCATGCGGCACTATGGACAGTAAAAGCCTTCGCTGCCATGGGTATGGGTGAAAAGGCAGTTCATTATCTCAACATGATCAACCCCATCAACCATTCTCACGACAAAACCTCTGCAGATAGGTATAAAGTAGAGCCCTATGTGATAGCAGCAGATGTGTACGGAGAAGCCCCCCTCACCGGACAAGGAGGCTGGAGCTGGTACACTGGTTCGGCAGGATGGATGTATCGGGTGGCATTGGAGTCCGTACTTGGGATCCAATTCAATGGCAACTCCCTTTTGTTAAATCCTGTTATATCGGAAAATTGGGAAGGATTTACAGTAGATCTGCTCTTGGATGACCAAACCACTAAGTACCATATACAGATTATGAACCCGGAGAGGCGACAAAGCGGGCTGCTTGCCGGAACAGTAGATGGAGTTGAAGTTCAATTTGGTGAAGCCCCTGCGAAAATTTTGCTTTACAAAGATGGAAAACAGCATCAAGTTCGCTTAGATATAATTGAAACTTAAGGGTGTACATTTTTATATCAAAATGAGGAACGATCTGCCAACAGCACCTACCCAAAAGTGGCGGTTCAGTGATCCGCAGACACATTTGTGGTTTATCAAAGTTTGGTTCTTCGCATCAACATTTGTGGTGAAAATCGCCACCTTCGGGTAGCTGCAAAACGTTATGGGCAAGCATAAAAACAGACAGCGATGAGTAAAAAAGTAGAAATAATATGGACTTGTCAGAATTGTGGAGACAGATACGGTTTGACACTTTATCGTTCGATATGGGGTGAACTTCCTGAGAATAGAAGTATCGTAATGAATGATACAATCAACACGACTACCTGTCCTAATTGTGGCGTAACTTCAAAAATCCCTTATCCATTTCTTTATACACACAAAAATCCTGACTTTGCTGTTTGGTGGGAACCGATTTACGACAAAAGTATTGACGAAGAGAAAAAACGGTATGGCAACTTACCCGGCATACCAGACTATTTAACAAATGCACCAAGAATAGAAGATTGGGAAGAATTTAAAAGAACAATCTTAAAACTTGAGACTGAACCAAAAAAAACAGCCAGACCATAAGAAGCTAAAAGCCTAAATCCGTGAGCAATTCTCTTTGCCTGATATTCTCCGGTCAAGTCTACAATAGCTGTTAGAAATCTGGATCATTTAGCTTGCTGTAGGTCAACAAAGTCGTTCATTACGATCAATTCAAACCCCGCAAGACCTCTTCGAGCACCGTTTTTGCTCTTGTTTTGGCTTTACAGCGCATACCAATTCCACAATGCCTGCATGGGCTTTGTTTCACTTGCTGTTTTGCCGTCTGTTTTCTATCCCAAGCTGTATGCTGTGCTACCCACGAGGTAAAAGTTTGAGCGCCATGACAGGCGCTGCCCAGCCGTGACCCTCAAAAATGCGGATGATGGTTTTGCGCGCATGTTGTACCAGCCGTCCCGCCATATACATCAGGTTCTGGATGACGGTGCGCAGCCGAAGCCGTTTGCTCCTGGCTTTTCGCCCCGGCACCAGACCTGTTTTTAGCATGCCTTGCCCCGCCAGTCGCAATAAATTAAAGGCTATCATGCTCATATCCAGCACGTGCTGGTTGACCCTGAATTTACCCGAGGGGAGTCGCTCTACATCCATATCTGTCTTGAGTTCACTGTGGTACTGCTCGCTGGTACCCCGCTGTTTGTAGAACTCATGTATCTGCTCCGGGGTCCAGTCCAGGCTCGTCCAATACGCATCCACGGTAATCATAGCCGGAAACATATACTGTCCGTCCGTGCAGGCAAACCGCTTGGTAACCCGGAACACAATCCGGCAGGTCTTCGGATCGTCAGGGGTGTCACTATGTCCGGGAATCTGTACTTCCTTTTGTCCGTACCATGCCCGTGCGCCTATATCTACGTACTCGCCATCGGCTCCGCCGTTTTGCTGCACAGCCAGATCCAGCCACTCCTGCAGATCCTGGTTACGTAAGTTACACTTCACAACAAAATCGGTATCCTTCTGGCGCATAAATAACCTGACATTGACGCCACTATCGTTGCCGGAGTCGGTCACCAAAAGCCGTTTGTGGCTGGTCATACGCTCAGCCATATCCATGGTCTGCCTGAACCACGCATCGGTGCCGGGTGTGTTGCTGTGCGCCGAGCCGTTGCGCAGCTCGTTGTTTATCATCAAACCATACGGACCGATGTAGCCAAGCATGGGCGCATAGCCTTCAAACTGTTTGTATGTCCAGTCTACGCCTTCTTTGTGGCTATTGGAGTTATCCATGGGTGAGACATCACAGTGAATCACCGCCCAGGTCTGCCCGTGCAGATCTTCGGTCAGCAGGTGCGGATGAGCTGCCAGCAGGCGGGTGTTGAACGCACGAAATACCTTATCCAGTGACTCCGGGCATTGCTCAATACGCTGGCGCAGGGTTTCCGGTGAGGGGGTCTTTTTTATTCCCAAGGCAGTGGCAAATACGGGATCGGCACGATATTCAGCAATAGCGTCAAACTGAGGTTTACCGACCGACAACAGCCCAATCATGGACTTAATGGTATCAAGGGTGGAAATATAATTCTTGTTGCGGGGCAGCGAACAAAGGCCATTGATGTCATTGGCCAGCACGGGATCATCAAGGGCCTGACCAATAAAAGCCAGACCTGCATGAGAGGTAATTGGTGTAGAGGTAAGCTCAAATTGTATTTTTGGCATGCTCAAACGATTATATAAGGGTTCACCGGTTGGGTGAAAATACGCAGAATCGCTAAAGCTAGTAATACAAATATGTTAGGCTATGAATTGGCGAGATTACTCACGGATTGAGGCTAAAAGAAATGGACTTTTATGTAAAAGACATAATCCAAAATAAACTTGACCCAAATCGGAAGAAAAAAAGTGGATGTTTAGGCAGCTTTATATTTTTAACTTTCCTTCTCGGACTTACCATAACGATTTTAGTAACTTTTTAAAAATCAATAAGTATGAATAATATCATAAACATTTATTCAAGTGACAAAAGAATAATTGCACAAGTTAATCTTGAAACTAAAAGCATTCAAATTGACAAAAACAATCAAACCCAAGAAACACTACCTCAGACTTATGCGATATATTTTCTAATGAACAATTTCGATAATGAAATAGTAAAAAATGCTATTCATATATTTAACGGATTGAGTAATTTGTCAATATTAATTGCAAGACAAGTAATACTTCAAGAAGGAGAAGCCAGTGGTCTTAAATTTCAAAATCAAAAACTTGAACGATTGACAGATAACGAATACATAACAATTCTGACAAATCATTTATTAGGTGGAATTAATTTTTAAATCAATGAGAAAAAACGAATGCCAGCCCATAACAGGCGGTATATTTTATTGCCGAGATAGTGCGGGTTTCAGCGTTTCTGCATCTAATAAACTTTCGTGTAACTTGACAGGAAAGTGCCCCGAAATCGGCAACAAAAACATACCGCCAAACCGTTGTGCGGCATACAAGAAAAGCCAACGCGCAAACAAGCACATTTGGTTTTTGCCGACCCACAAGCCAAACGCGAAAAACCAAAAGAGCCTATTTTTTGCCCACGCTCGGACGGACTAGCAAGGAAACGAACGAAAAGTATATTAAAAATGAGATAAATGGAAATTTTGAGCTATTTTAGCGACTTAAAATTATACGGACATGAACCGAATAAAGGAAGTACTTGAAGAAAAAGGAATTAAGCAGACTTGGTTGGCTGAGAAACTCGGAAAAGTTACAATATGGTGAATGGTTATGTACAAAACCGACAGCAACCAAGACTTGAAGTACTGTTTGAGATTGCTAAAATTTTGGAAGTAAACGCCAAAGATTTATTGAAAGAAGATTTGAATGACTAAAGAACATCAAATAGAAGAAAACCTAATCAAGCAGCTCACCGAGCTGAAATATACCCATCGACCTGAAATTGTCGATAGGAAGTCGCTTGAACAAAACTTCAAAACCAAATTTGAAACGCTCAACCGTGTGCGTTTGTCAGACAGTGAATTCCTTCGTTTGCGGGAAGAAATCATAGAACCTGACGTATTCAAGGCATCCAAGAAACTTAGAGAACAACAATTCTTCCAGCGTGAAGACGGAACACCACTTCATTACACTTTGGTCAACAACAAAGACTGGTGCAAAAATGACTTTGAAGTCATCAGTCAGCTGCGCATCAATACAGAGAACAGCAATCAGCGTTATGACATCATCCTGCTGCTCAACGGCCTGCCTATGGTTCAGATTGAGCTTAAGCGACTGGACATATCACCCCGCAAAGCCATGCAGCAAATAGTGGATTATAAAAACGAACCTGGCAATGGCTATGGCAATTCGCTGATGTGCTACATGCAGTTGTTCATTGTGAGCAACCGTTCCAACACCATCTATTTCGCCAACAACAAAAAGCAGCATTTCCAATTCAATGCAGATGAGCAGTTCTTGCCCATTTACCATTTAGCGGATGAGAAGAACAACAAAATCAAACATCTGGAAGATTTTACAGAGCGTTTCCTCAAAAAATGCACACTTGGCGAAATGATTAGCAAGTACATGGTGCTGGTGGAAACGGAGCAAAAACTATTGGTAATGCGACCGTATCAAATCTATGCCGTGAAAGCCATTGACGATTGCGTTAAGCAAAACCGTGGCAACGGCTACATCTGGCATACCACAGGGAGTGGTAAAACCCTGACTTCTTTCAAAGCTTCAACCCTGCTCAAAGACAATCGGGAGATTGAAAAATGCCTTTTTGTAGTGGACCGGAAAGACCTTGACCGCCAAACACGGGAAGAGTTCAACAAATTTCAGGAAGGCAGTGTAGAAGAAAACACCAATACCGAAACTTTGGTAAGGCGTTTACTTTCTGCTAATTATGCCGACAAGGTGATTGTCACCACCATTCAAAAATTGGGACTTGCCTTAGATGGCACGTACAAACGAAACTACAAGGAACGCTTAGAGCCTTTGCGCGACAAACGCATCGTATTCATCTTTGATGAGTGCCATCGCTCTCAGTTTGGGGAAAATCATAAGGCCATTAAAGAGTTCTTTCCGAACGCACAGCTTTTTGGCTTCACAGGAACACCCATTTTTGAGCAAAACTCCAGTCAAAAAATCCGTGAAGATCAGTACGAAAGCTACAAGACTACGGAGAGTATTTTTGAGAAGCAGCTTCACGCCTACACCATCACGCATGCCATTGAAGACCGAAACGTACTGAAGTTTCATATTGATTACTTCAGGGGTGAAGGTGCTGCCGCCGCAAGGCCCGGTGAGGGGATTGCGCAAAAAGCTGTAGTCGAAGCGATTATCAGGAAGCATGACAAGGCTACCAATCAGCGAAAGTTTAATGCCCTCTTTGCTACCGCTTCGATTAATCACGCCATTGAATATTTCCGGATATTCAACGCACATCAGCGGGTCATGCAGGAAATTGACCCGGACTTTATACCACTCAATATCGCTTGCGTGTTTTCGCCACCTGCGGAAGGCAACAAAGACGTGCAGCAGATTCAGGAAGATTTACCACAGGAAAAGGAAGACAACAAGCAAAACCCTGAAGAGAAGAAAAAAGCCTTGAAGGAAATCATTGCTGATTACAATAAGCAATTCGACACCAATCACGACATCAACAATTTCGATCTGTACTATCAGGATGTTCAGGGTCGTATCAAGAATCAGAAATACAGCAACAAAGACCTTCCGCACAGTAAGAAAATTGATATCACCATTGTGGTAGATATGCTGCTCACGGGTTTTGACAGCAAGTTCCTGAATACACTGTATGTAGATAAGAACCTGAAGTATCACGGACTGATACAGGCTTTCTCCCGCACCAACCGCGTCTTAAATGACAGCAAGCCGCATGGCATGATTCTGGATTTCCGCTCTCAGCAGGAATCCGTAAATCATGCTATTATGCTGTTCTCCGGTGAGGATGGTGGCAAAGCCAAAGAGATCTGGATGGTAGATCCTGCGCCTGTGGTCATAGATAAGTATCAGGAGGCGGTTTCTAAGCTGGGTGACTTCATGCAGGAGCATAACCTGGTGAATGATCCGGGTGAGGTGTATAATCTTAAAGGTGATGCGGCCCGCATTGCGTTTGTGAAAAATTTCAAGGAAGTACAGCGACTCAAAACGCAGCTCGATCAGTACACCGATTTGGATGAACAACAGCAAGAGCAGATTGAAAAAATTCTGCCCAAAGAAACCTTGCAGGAGTTCCGCAGCTCGTATTTAGAAACCGCCAAGCAACTGCGCGAAATACAGCAAAAAGAAGGTGAAGATGCGCCCGAGGACATCCAACAGCTTGATTTTGAGTTTGTGCTCTTTGCCTCTGCGGTAATTGATTACGATTACATCATGAGCCTGATTGCTGACAGCACCCAAAAGAAACCTTCCAAACAGAAAATGACTAAGGCGCAAGTTATTCAATTGCTGAAATCCAACGCCAACCTGATGGACGAAGAAGAAGATCTGACGGAATACATCGAGCAGGTAGATTGGACCACAGGACAAACAGTCGAAGAGCTGAAAAAGAACTTTGAAACCTACAAAGCAGAGAAGTACGACAAGGAACTGGCAGCCATTGCCAATAAGCACGGCTTGCAAACGGCAGCCCTCAAAACCTTTGTAGAGAAAATCATGAGCCGAATGATTTTTGACGGAGAAAAGCTCACCGATTTGTTGGAGCCTTTGGAATTGAGTTGGAAAGAACGCAGAACCAAAGAACTGGCCTTGATGGAAGACTTGGTACCGCAATTAAAAAAACTAGCCCAAGGGCGAGAAATTTCAGGATTGGCCGCTTATGAGTAATGAGATTGTGTTATACCAGGCCAATGAATTGCCCGAGCGTATTGAAGTAAGGCTCGATAATGAGACCGTTTGGCTCAATCAGGACCAAATGAGCAGCCTGTTTCAACGGGATCAGTCCGTAATTTCACGCCATATTCGCAATATCTATAAAGAAGGCGAGCTGGAAGAAAAAAGCACTATGCAAAAAATGCATATTCCTAATTCAGATAAGCCCGTCGCTTACTACAACCTCGATGTCATCATTTCGGTAGGCTACCGTGTAAAGTCTAAGCAAGGCACGCAATTCAGAATATGGGCTACGAATGTCTTGCGGGATTATCTGCTCAAAGGCTATGTGCTGAATCAGCGGATGAACCGCATTGAAAACAACGTCGAGCAACTTACCAGTGAAGTAAGCCGGATTGCATTAAAGCTGGAAACCACAGAACTGCCCCGGCAGGGCGTATTTTTTGACGGACAGGTATTTGATGCTTACGAATTGACCTCCAAAATCATCCGCTCGGCAAAACAAAGTATTGTGCTGATTGACAACTATATCAACGAAAACACGCTCACCCATTTATCTAAAAAAGCAGATGGCGTGCAGGTGCTGCTCCTCACCAAAACCATTTCCAAGCAATTGACCTTAGACGTTAAAAAAGCCAACGAGCAATATGGTTTTTTTGAAGCAAAGCCCTTTAGCAAAAGCCACGACCGTTTTCTGATTATTGATAATTCAGAAGTATATCACTTGGGTGCGTCTTTGAAAGACTTGGGCAAAAAGTGGTTTGCTTTTTCAAAAATGGATAAGAGCTCGGTAGAAAGTATTTTAAAGGGAACTGGGAATGAGTAAAGAGAAGAAATTGATACCGGAGTTAAGGTTTCCTGAGTTTGAGAAGTTTGGGGAGTGGGATAGAAAAACTCTCGAATTTGTTGCTGATTCTGAAAGTTCAAATTTGGCTTTAAACAAAATTGAACATAAAGAAAATGGTTATCCTGTTTATGGTGCAGACAGCATTGTAGGATACATTGACGAGTACCAACAAGTAGAGAAATATATCTCTATTGTAAAAGATGGCTCAGGTGTCGGACGACTAAATTTGTGCATACCTAAATCTTCAATACTTGGAACTTTAGCATGCATAAAGTCTAAAGATTTAGTGAAGTTTAAATTGGATTGGATTTATTATCTAATGAATACAATTGATTTCACTTCTTACAAAAAGGGCTCTGGAATTCCTCATATCTATTTTTCGGATTTTAAGATTGAACCAATTGGAGTTCCCCAACCTCAAGAACAACAAAAAATCGCCTCCTGCCTTTCTTCTTTAGATGAGCTATTGGCTGCCCACAACGATAAGCTGGATGCCCTCAAAGACCACAAAAAAGGCTTGCTGCAAAACCTTTTCCCGAAAGAAGGCGAAACCTTGCCTAAGGTGCGTTTTCCTGAGTTTGAAGGGGATGGGGAGTGGGTGGAGAATCAGCTACAAGAAAATTGTCACAATATCTCTTCAGGTAAGGACAAAAATCAGGATGATGGTGAATTCGATTTATATGGTTCAACTGGGATAATTGGAAAAACTGAAAACGCAAGTTACGAAGGCGATTACATTCTTGTTGCTAGGGTTGGCGCTAATGCAGGTTTATTAAACAGGGCACTCGGTCAATTTGGAGTTACTGATAATACTCTGGTTATAAATCTCAAGGATCCTGAAATGGTGGATTTTATCTTCTATTCTTTGGACAAAATTGGATTAAACAAGTTGGTTTTTGGCTCTGGTCAGCCTCTAGTGACAGGAAAGCAACTTAAAGAATTAAATCTCCCGATTCCCAAGAACCCAAAAGAACAACAAAAAAACGCCTCCTGTCTTTCAGCTGTGGATGAGCTCATCACCGCCCAGCAGGAGAAAATTGAGCAGTTGCAGCAGCACAAAAAGGGATTGATGCAGGGTTTGTTTCCAAAAATAAAAACGTAAAGACGGGTAAAGACGCAATGCATTGCGTCTCAACAGCGTCTCCATAAAGAAAATGGACAAATACAAAAACAAATACCGCATTGCCTCCGCCCGTGCCCCGTTTTGGGATTACGGTTGGAATGCCGCGTATTTTGTAACCATCTGCACACACAATCGCGAACATTGGTTTGGGAAAATTTCAGGTGGGGTGATGGATTTATCGGCAATGGGTCATGTTGCCAATTCCTGTTGGTATGAAATCCCGAATCATTTTCCGTTTGTGGAATTGGGGGCGCACGTTATAATGCCCAACCATATACTCGGCATTGTTATCATCATTAAACCGGATGATGGTCGCAACGTAGAGACGCAAAATTTTGCGTCTCTACCACCGCCACCGCCACCGCCACCGCCACCGCCACCACCGCCACAAACGCCACCATCAAAACCATCGGAAACGGATACCAAACCCAAAAACCAATTCGGTCCCCAATCCAAAAATTTGGCATCCATTATCCGTGGTTTCAAAATTGGGGTAACCCAAAATGCCCGACAAATCAATCCAGATTTTGCCTGGCAATCACGATTTCACGATCACATTATTCGTGATGACCAATCGTATCAAAAAATATCAGAATACATTATAAACAATCCCGCCAATTGGCAAGACGATAAATTTTACAGCACAGCACAATGACACAAAAAGACCAAGATAGATTAGGAAAAACCCTTTGGACAATAGCAGACAACCTGCGTGGCGCCATGAATGCAGATTCCTTCCGGGATTACATGCTTTCATTTTTGTTTTTGCGCTACCTATCAGCCAATTACGAAGAATCGGCTAAAAAAGAATTGGGTTCAGACTACCCCAAACTGTCAGAAGATGACGGAAGAACTGCTTTAGCGATTTGGTATGAAGAAAATGCAGAAGATATATCTGAGTTTGAAAAGCAGATGCGCAGAAAGGTGCATTATGTTATCAAGCCTGAGCATTTGTGGAGCAATATTACCGAACTCGCAAGAACGCAAAGTCCAGATTTGCTCATCACCTTGGAAGAAGGCTTCCGCTACATTGAAAACGAATCCTTCGATAATTCTTTCCAAGGCTTGTTCTCTGAAATCAACCTGAATTCGGAAAAATTAGGTAAAACACCTTCCGACCGAAACAAAAAACTCTGCACCATCATCCAAAAGATTTCAGAAGGCATTGCGGAGTTCTCTACCGACACCGATACGTTAGGCGATGCGTATGAATATTTAATCGGTCAGTTTGCCGCAGGTTCAGGAAAAAAAGCGGGTGAGTTTTATACGCCACAGCAGATTTCAACCATTCTTTCCAAAATCGTAACGCTCGATAGTCAAGATCCATCAACAGGACCAAAACAGAAATTGGACAAAGTATTGGATTTCGCCTGTGGTTCCGGTTCATTGCTCTTGAATGTGCGTAATCAGCTCAAGGAACAAACCAAAGGTGCTGGCACCATTGGCAAAATCTACGGTCAGGAGAACAACATCACCACCTACAACCTGGCTCGTATGAACATGCTTTTGCATGGCATGAAAGACACAGAGTTTGAAATTTACCACGGTGATACCTTAAAAAACCAATGGGACATTTTGAACGAGATGAACCCATCCAAAAAAACCGAATTTGATGCCATAGTCGCCAATCCGCCTTTCAGCTTGCGTTGGGAGCCTAATGAAGCAATGGGAGAAGATTTCCGCTTTAAGAGTTACGGACTTGCCCCAAAATCAGCCGCAGACTTCGCCTTCTTACTGCACGGATTTCATTTCCTAAGCGGTGAAGGCACCATGGCCATCATACTTCCGCACGGTGTTTTATTCCGGGGCGGAGCAGAAGAACGCATTCGTACCAAACTGCTCAAAGACAATCACATAGATACTGTAATTGGTTTACCCGCCAACTTATTCTATTCGACAGGTATTCCTGTCTGCATTCTCGTTTTGAAGAAATGCAAGAAAGAAGATGATGTCTTGTTCATCAATGCCAGTGAACATTTCGTAAAAGGCAAACGCCAAAACACACTGAATAAAGACAACATCAAGAGTATTGTAGAAACCTACAAATACCGTCAGGAAACAGAGCGCTATTCTCGTAAGGTTTCTATGGACGAAATTGAGAATAACGGTTACAACCTGAATATTTCCAGATATGTAAGCACGGCAGAAGATGAGATTGAAATTGACTTAGACAAGGTCAACGAAAAACTGACTTCAATAAACGAGCGGATTGAAACGAAGACGAAAGAACACAACGAATACCTAAAAGAACTGAAACTAAAAACAATATAAACGGACAGAAATACCTACGCTTCAAAGCCACACACATTGCCAAGCCGCACAAGCCTACGCTAAAACCAAAGCTTGGCTGCAGCGTGTGGCTGCCCAACCGCACGACAACAACGACCGAAAAACCAACGGACGAAAAAGAACACCGAAGCGATAACATGCGTTTGGCCCAATGGCGGGTGACGTGGTTAATTGAGCATTCTAACTCGCATCAACTTTTGTGGTGTATTGACAGTTTTGTGCTCCGAAATCCGCCACTGCGCCAAGCGCCAAAACGTTTTTTATTCTTAAATCGCCACCTCACACGATTTTGGAAACCCAGCAAGTATTAAAAACCATCCATGAAAAACTTCGTGACGATGGCTTCACTCAGGTGCAAGGATACAACAGATTTGGTTACGTTCGAGAGATCAATTCCTCTGTTATTGTATCCCGTCAAAATGGGCAGGACACACCCATTCCATGTAAGAAAATTGCACTTGCTATAGGGGCTGTAAAAAGATCGGTCGGTTTATGTTAAGGGGCCATCAGGTTTGAGGGCTCATGGTATTACCCATATCAATTCGCCAGTATGGTCATTACTGCACCTTGTTCCCTTGTCAGAGTACTGAGCCAATTTGGTGCTTTAGCACTCCTTGAATATTCCGGCGTAAATTGCCCCGCGTTATTATCACTCCCTCCAATAAGCCTGTAACCCAACTACAGTCTGTTTCCCAAACAGCCGTTTGTATTCCGCAATCCCTTTCCCTACCTTTCATCGTAAACCAACGATAAAATTTCAGGCACATGAACCTTCAAAAAATTTCCATTGATGACCGGCAGCTTCAGCGGTCAGCTGAGATAGCTAAGGCGCTGGGGCATCCGGCGCGGATTGCGATTCTGAAGATTCTCGCGGAGCGGACGAGCTGCTTTTGCGGGGATATCACCGAAATCCTGCCGCTGGCGCAATCAACGGTTTCGCAGCATCTGAAGGCGCTGAAAAATGCGGGCCTGATTAAAGGAGAGGTCGAAGGGGTGAAAACCTGCTACTGCCTTAATCCGGATGGCATACGCGAGCTTCAAACGGTGCTGTCTGAACTATCCGCGCAGCTCGTTAGGACCTGCTGTTAGCGCCGACCCCCCAAAAGCAAGGGGCCTCGCGTTGATTTGGGGTGGCCGATCTGTCACGAAAGACCGTGATGCTCTCGGAGTTTCACCCAAAAATTAAAAAAGCAGGAAATGCCCCGGCAGCCGGGCGTCCGCTTACAATCGGTTTTTCCAAAGCTTTGCGTAGCCTAAAGGAAGCCGGATTTGATAAACAGGTTGAACCCGTATTTGGAATCCGGCATAATTCATCGTAAATTTACGATGAATTGAATTTTCCCCTTAAAAAAAAACAGCATGAAAGCAAGCCTTGAAATTTATGATCCCGCGATGTGCTGCAGTACGGGCGTGTGCGGCCCTGATGTTGACGATGCCCTGGTGAATTTTGCGCAAGATGTGAAATGGCTCAAAAGCAAAGGCATTGAGGTGAAGCGCTTTAATCTGGGTCAGGAACCGGAGGCGTTTAAGATGAATGTTGCGGTGCTCACGCGGCTGCAAAAAGCGGGGGCCGATGTGCTTCCGGTGATTCTTGTGAATGATTCGGTCGCTTCGGAAGGCCGTTACCCCGACCGGCAGGAGCTTTGTGCATGGCTCGGCATCCATGCGGAGACGGGGGACAGGCATGTGCTGGAAACGCCCGCAAACAGCCTGCTGGAAAAACTCAGGGACAGTGTCGTCGCTGGCGATACCGCTGGAATGCGCGGGTTGTTTGTTGAAGCGCAGTCGCAGGGCATCGCGCTGCAGGCGCTTGTTGAGGCGATGCAGGCGGGGCTTGATACCCGGCAGGCGGCTACGCAGGAACTCGTTGAGGCGGCCAATGCGCTGCTGGGCGTATCCCAAAGCTGCTGCACACCCGGCGGCGGATGCTGCTGAACAGCCGCCTTTAGTCATTATAATTTTAAATTTTAGAGATGCACCATGAATTTATCTGACCCGACCCCCTATATTTTTTTCACCGGCAAAGGCGGGGTAGGCAAAACTTCCCTTGCAAGCGCAACGGCCATCCGGCTTGCCGACAGCGGGAAATCGGTGCTGCTGATTTGCACCGATCCGGCATCCAACCTGAAGGACGTGCTCGAAACGGAGGTGACCGAAAAGGTGGGTCCGGTAAACGGCGTGCCGGAACTGCATGTGGTGAATATCGACCCGGAGCAATCAGCCGAAGCGTACCGGCAGCGGGTGGTTTCGCCCCTGCAGGATATTCTGCCGCAGCGGGACCTTGACCGCATCCGGGAAGAGCTTTCCGGGGCCTGTACGACGGAGATCGCCGCTTTTGATGAGTTCGCGCGGTACATTGCCGGTGACGGGGAGCACAAACCCTATGATGTGATCATTTTTGACACGGCCCCAACCGGCCACACGCTGCGCCTGCTTGAGCTGCCGGCGGCCTGGAGTGCCTTTATTGATGAGAATCCGGAGGGCGCTTCCTGTATCGGGCCGTCATCTGCCCTGAAAACCAATCAGGCGCGGTACCGGAAAGTGGTTGAGCGACTGAAAGATCCGAAAACAACGACCATTTATTTGGTCACCCGTCCGGAAACAACCGCTTTACGGGAAGCGGACCGTTCCGGTAAAGAGCTGCTGGAAATGGGCCTTTCGAATCAGGAACTGCTGATAAACGGGCTGTTTGAACCGACCGATGACACCGACCTTTTTGCTGTGAAACTCGCTGATAAAATGCAGGAGACGATTGCACACATGCCGGAACGGCTCAAAAACCTGACGCATCACAGCTTTCCGCTGCGACCGTGGAATCTGCTCGGCATTGAAAGGCTGCGGCAGGTTTTCGAGCCGCTGGACAAACAGGAAGCCGAGCGGGTGCGTGAAACCGTGCTTTCGGATGGCCCGGAGACCGCATTGCCGGATCTGAATCAACTGACCGAAGACCTGACACAGGACGCTGATCACGGCCTGATTATGACGATGGGCAAGGGCGGCGTCGGGAAAACGGTGATTGCTGCGGCCCTTGCGCTGCGGCTTGCCGAAAAAGGGTATCCGGTGCACCTCACGACGACCGATCCCGCAGCGCATTTATCGGATTATCTGGAGGGCATCACCCTGCCGGAAAATCTGGAGCTCAACCGGATTGATCCGCAGGCTGAAAAGCGGGCGTACATCGAAAAAGTGTTGCGGCAGAAAGGCAAGGACAAATCCGGGGAGGAACTGCGGCTGCTGAAAGAGGACCTGGAATCGCCCTGCACGGAGGAGGTCGCCGTATTTCATGCGTTTTCGAAGGCGATCCATCAGGCCAAACGAAAATTTGTGGTCGTTGACACCGCGCCTACCGGTCACACCCTGCTGCTGCTCGACACGACCGGCAGCTATCACCGGGAAGTGATGCGCAACAGCGGTTTGGATACAGACAAACTCAAGACGCCGCTGCGCTATTTACAGGATCCGGCCTTCACCAAACTGCTGCTGATTACGCTGCCCGAAACAACTCCGGTTTCGGAAGCTTCCAAACTGCAGGATGACCTCCGGCGATCAGGCATCGAGCCGTATGCGTGGATTGCCAATCAGAGCATGAGCATGCGCATGAGCGCGGCCGCTTCCGGGCTGTCCGACCCGATCTTGCAACTGCGGGCCGCTGCCGAAAAGCCGCTGCTGAAACGTATCGAACAGAAGGAAGCAAAGCTGCTTTATGGCGTGCCTTTCATTGTGGATGAACCGGTGATGATGCAGATGGTGACGGTTTCGGAGAAGTTATCTTGAGGGGGGATTTGCTGCGATTTTTGTGTGGTGGATTTTGATTGGGTTTGTCAGCAAATGTTTGCCCTGTTTAAACTGCCCGGACAGGTGTAAAAGCCGCCATCCTGTTCATCAGTCAAGAAGTGCCTGAGCGTTTTTCTTTACTTCGCTCCATGCTTTTGCAGTTCGCTCACCTTGCTCGTAGCCCTCAATACGCCGCTTGAGTTCTTTGGACCAGGCTTCTTCCGACGCAAATGCTTCTTCCTTTTGCAGGCTATCGATCAGCAAATGCGCCAGTTCTGCGCGTTTTTCGCTGGAAAGTTTAAGCGCTTGGTTAATAATATTCTGATCTGTCATGGTTTTCAGAATTGATAATTTATTTCCGATAGGAGAAAGATGACTGACTGAAAATGAGGCTTAAGGTCTTGTTTCAAAGAAGATAATATAAGTCCCCATTACAAAGAAGCAAAGCTCAAACCCACCCTCTTCACCTCTCCGCTTGTGTTCCGTTGTACTCCTCGACCTGTTCGATGAGCGCAAGGGCTTTCATCAGGGGTGTCCACTCCCTGCCGCTGAAGAGGAGCTGAAACCATTTCTGATTTCGGTTTTCGTACCTTATGTCGCGGAAAACGCAGCGCATTGCGAAGATTATCTTTACCTGCCTTCATCACACGCCTTTGATGGGAAATTCCCCCCTCAAGGCGCGCATGTTGGGTTTGAACCAGTAGATGAGGGCTGGCAGGAAGAAGAGGTCGGCGATGATGGCGGTGAAGATGGTGATGCTTACGAGCTGACCCATGTACATGGTGGAGTCGAATTCGCTGTTGCCGAGGGTGCCGAAGCCTACAAGCAGGATGGCGCTTGTGAGGATGATGGCGCGTCCGGTTTTTTCGGTCGTGACCCGAACCGCGTCGATGAGGGTGCGACCGCGCCGGCTTTCAATCCGGAAGCGGGCGAGAAAGTGAATGCTGTCATCCACAGCAATCCCGAATGCGATCGTAAAGATGACGGCGGTGGAGGGCTTAATCTCAATGCCGAAATATCCCATCACCCCGGCAATCACGAGCAGCGGCATGATGTTGGGCAGCAGGGAAATGATCACGAGTTTGAAGTTCCGGAACAGCCAGGCCATGATCAGCGATATGAAAACGAAAGCAAGGCCAATGCTTGAGGCGAGCGAGCGCACGATATTATCGGTGAGGTCGGCCACGAGAATGGTGGTCCCGGTCATGGTGATACTTTCATTCGGGAAGGTATCCGAAATAAAATCGAGCAGCTCGGCCCGGATCTGATTCATGCGCCAGGAACCGGCGTCGTGTGCCTGTGCGGAAACGCGGATTTGGGAGTAGGTAAAATCGGTGAACTGATCGAGGGCATCGGCGTCGGTGATTTCCATCAGCAGCAGGTACTGCGCGAGCAGGGTACGCGCGTCGGGCAGCGGGTTGAGGGCCGCTTCTTCAGGCTGCATGGTGCGGTGTATTTGCTTCATCAGGGTCGTCAGCGACCGGCTGCGTTCGATTTCATCATAGCTGATGAGCTTTTCTTCCAGCAGGGCGACCCGCGCCAGAAGGTCCGGATCGGTAATGCCGTCATCCTGACCGGTGTCGATGATGATTTCAAGCGGAAACTGCGGACTCAGGCGCTCACCGATCACGTAGCTGTCTGCAATCAGGGGGGAGTCGCGTCCTACATCATCAAAAACAAAGCCGTTGACCCTAAGCTGACTGATCCCGGTTGCGATGAGCACGGTTGCGAGCAGGGTTCCGATCACGACCGCTTTGTGATACCGCAAGGAGAAGCGGAAGGTGGCCTGCAGGAAATTGCCGATGGCGTTGTGCACCCGCGCGCCGGGGAGTCCGCCGGGTGACGTATCCTTAAAATAGGGCATGAGGTTGGGCAGAAGGAATATGGTGATCACATAGGCTACCATAACCCCGATGGCGGTGTAAAGCCCGAAGGTGCGCATGGGCACAACGTTGCTGGTGAGCAGGGTCGCAAACCCGATCGCGGTTGTTACGCTTGTGAGGAAGGTCGCGCTGCCCAGCACGATGAGGCTTTCACGCACCGCCGGCGGTTTTTCAATGCCGGCCATGCGGTTGTCCCTGTATTTGGACAGCATGTGCACCGAATCAGCGACCCCGACGCAGAGCAGAATGGGCGCAATGGTGCTCGTCAGAATTTCAAAATATCCGCCTGAGGCCCACAAAATCACGACCGTAAATAAGATGGTGAGCCACACAATCAGGATGGGTATGACAATTCCCTGAACATTCCGGAAGAGGAACCACAGCAGCAGGATGATGAGCACGGACGATATGCTGATGTAGAAAATGATCTCGCTGTTGAGCACATTCACATACTGATTCCGGAAGTAGGGAATGCCCGCGACGTAGTATTCGAGCCCGTTTTGCGCACTCAGGATGTGCATCAAATCCCCGATGATTTGCTCGCGTACCGGGAAATTGTTCTGATCTTCATCTATCGCAATATAAATCGCGGTGAAGTCGGCGGCATTGCTGATGAAGAGCCCCTGCACAAACGGATCGGCAGTGATCTCTTCCATAAGCGCCTGCCGGTCGGCTATTTCGCCGTTAAGGAAGGGTTCGGCAACGAGCCGCCCGTCAACATTGCGAAGCCGCTGCGCGTCGAGCAGGCTGAGAACGTCGGTGATGTTATCAATGTCTTCGAGCTCCCGCACGAGCTCCCGCAGCCGGGCGATGAAGGCGTCTTCAAGCACATCCGGGTGTGAAAGCCCGATGGCGATTACGTTGTCGTCCCGCCCGTATTCTTCGGAAAATAGCTGATAGGCCTCGATGGTAGGATCGTTCTCGGGGAAGAAGCCTTCGAGGCTGAAGTCGGCTTCAACATTAAGCACAGGATAGATGGAGGCGATGACCAGAATAACCGCGATGGCCAATACCGGCCTGCGGTTCGAAATGATAAAATCAGCGAGACGTTCCAAAAAGGGAAATTCGGGAAAAGGTGTAAGTCATTGGTAGTGAGCAAGCGCAAACAGCTGTAGGTACGGGTGGCATTCCATCAGCCTGCATGATTCGCACGCTCGTGCACGGTCTGCGGACCTGAGCGTGTAATTTTAGTTGGAAGAAAAATGGCTGTCCCCCCCTGAATGTGTGAAGCAGGCGACTGCGCTATTTTGTGCGCTACCTGATTGTTCGGTTTATTATGATGTGTTTGGGAGGAGCGAGGTGGTCTTCCACTGACATGAGCAACATCATCATAAATATGCCGGCGGGATTTTAGTTCTGAGGCATGCCTGCGGCTTAAAAGAACCAGCTTGCCGAGAGGTAAATCAGGCTGTTGCCGCCGTATTGTCTGAAGCTGAGGTGCGGATAGGCGGGGTCCGGGCTTTCTCCGCCGAAGAGCTGCGCGCCGCCGGTGAAGTTGAGGCCGTCCCGTACATTCCAGCTGAGCTCCGGATTGATCCAGAAATCGCGGCCGTTAAACTGCCAGCGTCCCAGCATGCGGGCGTTGAGCTGATCGCGGAAGAAGCTGCGGTTGCTTGTGAGGGTGAGGCCGTGAAACCAGTTGTCCTGCAGGATCTCATACGAAGGGCGGAGAATGACATCCGCTACGTACTGCGCGCTCCAGTTCCAGCCCAAAGCCGAGAACCGCAGGCCGGTCATCCATTTGAGGGCGGGCGTGTAGGTCAGGAATCCGCTGTCTTCTCCGGCTGCGAGGGTCTGACTGAACCGCTCGAGCAAGGCGAGGATCTCGGATACCGGGAGGTCAGGCGGGGTGTCGGCTCCGGCCTGAAGCAGCCGCAGGTCCGACATCGTGAGCGGTCCGGGCAGGGTATCGAAAGGGCGTTCCTGAAACCAGGCAAGTTCAAACGGCAGGCTGAAGCGGTTGGAGGGCCGGTATTCGCCCCAGAAGCCCAGAATCAGGGACGGGCGGTATTGTTCTTCCAGAATCACGCGCTCGGGTATCCGCAGCTCTTCGGTCAGCGCCGTCGTTTCGAAGCGTTTGAAGTAGGCAGGGGTTCGGGTGCGCCAGTACATCAGGGCGACATCGAGGTCGAGGCTGTTCAGGCCGCGCCAGGCAAAGCGGGCGGCAAGCTGCGTATCGCGCAGGCGGATGTCACCGGACTCATAGGGCAGAAATGTAGTGGGAAGTGGGAATATATCGGTCGGCACAATGCCCCATGGACCGTCGTAAGCAGGCAGTCGTGAGGGTTCAAAGGCGGGGTTAACGATAAGCTGCAATTGATTTCGTCCGAAAAACCGGATGTAGTTCACAGCCGTTACGCCTTCCCTTAATTCCCGAAAATCCTGCGTGAGAAACTCGGAGAGATCAAAAGGACTGACCAAATCGAAGATGAAGTCGCCTTCGGTTTGCCCCCACACGATAATTTGTTTTCCGATTTTGAGATCGGATGAATCCAGAAAAAGCTCGAGATAAAGTTCACGCACCCGGAAATCAAGGGAGTCGGTGGAAGCGGAGAAAAGCTGCCGAAGGTCGCCGGTGGCATAAATCCGGCCATCCGGAAAGTCGTGCAGGAAGGTTGAACGGAAGCGGTTTCGGCCTGAAATCAGCGTATGAGGCGGGGTGGTGGTATAGGCCGTATAGGTGCTGACAAATCCGCTAAAGCTTGACTGCGCGAAGGACGGGGGGCTGAAACAGAGGCAAAACAGCAGCGCAGTGACAATGGGAAACAAAAAACGCGCCGGAAAGCGCGTACAGGGAATTGATTTCAGGGAGGGCATTGATGGGGGGCGGAATCAAAATTTGGGTTGTAGTGTGCCCAAGTGAAAGAGAAGAAAAATTCATATTAAAAGCAAATTGATATTTTCGGGAAAAAATCTTAATTTTGCAATGTTGTAGTAGTAATTTAGCTACCTGCCCAAGCCGACTGATTTCATCAGTTTTGAATACTAACCCGTAAACTTCACGAAGCACTTTTACCAATATGGCGCATCAATCTATTGAAGTCAACCTGCCCCTTGCCAAAGTCTATGAAAGCATGAACTCCCCCGTGGATTTCCCGCTCTTTCTAAGTGGTATAAAGGAAGTCATCAAGATAAATTCACAAACTTACGAGTACAGAACCACATTTGGCGGTGAAGACTTTAAGTGGACAACCAACATCATCGATGATCTTCGCAACACCCGTTTTGCGTGGATTACGATTAACGGTAACCTGAATCAGACAGGTACCATCCGGTTCACCCCTCTCGAAAACGGTACCCGCACCCGCGTTGATTTCAGCCTTGATTATCGTCCCTTCTTCGGTGAAGCGGAAGGTGAACTCAATGAATTCATCAATGGTCTTGACGAGCTGCTCATGAAAGACATGGAAAACCTGAGAGTCGCGCTCGAGAATGGTACCCTGAAAGAGAAAGAAGAAACAGCCGATCAGGAAAAAGCCGCTGTTTAAGCTCTTTTTTTAGTTTATCTCGTTTCCGGACTTAACAAAAAAAGCCGTGTACAGTGTACACGGCTTTTTTTGTTGTGTTTTATAAGGCGAAATACGGTTGTGCTTACTGACGTACTTACTGTCCTCTCAAAAGCTCAACTACACCCAATGTGCCCCGCACTACATAATCGAAGGATGACCTTGGCTCATCCATTTGCTGCCTGAGCTGTTCTGCGGGCGGCTGAAGGTGGAAGGTGCTTCTTCGGTAGCTGTGTGATCCTGTTGGTGCATGCATGCCCTGACGCCAGTCGGGTGGTAAAATTGATAGGCCGAAAAAGCTTAGCTTTTGCTGTACCCGCACTTGCCGCTGCAAGGCAGACATCTGACCGGCCCACAAGTCAAGCGGGAGAAAATCCGATGTTTTCTGAAAGACAGGGTTTTCAGCGGGTAAAAATTCCTGCGGTATGGTTGAATGGAGTTCACCGTCATGATAGAGCGATACGCCAAGCTGCGTGGGTATAACATAGGATTCGGAAGTGCTCATCTGACCCTGAACAGCGGCTGAAAGCGCGACGCTTATCATCAGCGTTAGCAAAATATGTCTGGCATAAAGCATGGGAGTGTATGTTTTATTTATGGTTAGATCAGACTTGTACCATAAACTACAAAAAAAGTTTTGGATTTGTTAGGGCACATCAGCGCGCAGGGATATGATGGATTGGAAGGACGGATTGCAGGTGTGGAGACCCTGTGTGCATTTCGCGACGGCCTTCATGCTGTTAACCCGCATTATTCACCAAGAAATTTTCGCTGCCTTTACACCACACTATAATTTGGGCTACCGGTGTTTTTGTAGCTAAGGCAAATTTAAACATACACTTAGCAAATAAATCCTGTTTAATTGTGAATAATGCGGGTTAAACTTACTTTCCAATGTAAAAGCAATGCCTGTATGAGATTCTGAAGTTGGTTTATTGGCGAAAGCTCAATTAATTCAGACTTCGTAATCTTTCACTTAAACCTTTATATATGAAGCAATATCTGTACAGTATGTTGATTGCCGGTGCGCTTGTTCTCGGGGGCTGTGCTTCCGGTCAGCAGGCGGCGCAGCAGTCCGAAGAGCGTCCGCAGCGGGTGCAGCAGTCAGACTACGAGCGTCTGATGGATGAGCCTGATTTTATGGAGACGGGTTTGTTTACCGTTGTGATGAATGACGGAAAGCTTTTCTACGAAATCCCGCTTGCCGAGCTTGACCGCGATATGTTACTCGTCAGCCGTATGGCTGAAACGCAGGTTGGTCTCGGCTACGGCGGGCAGCGCCTGAACAATCAGGTCGTTCGCTGGGAAAAACATCACGACCGTATCCTGTTCCGCTCTATGATGTACAACATCACCGCGGATTCGAGCGACAATATTTTTCGGGGCGTGCAGGCCTCTTCCTTTGCCCCGATTATCGCTTCCTTCAGCATAGAGACCTGGAACCCGGATTCCACCGCGGTAGTGGTGGATGTGTCCCGTCTTTTCAATACCGATGTTGCCGAAATGACGCCCCGCCGCAGGTTTCAGGCCCGCCGGCTTGACCCGAACCGCAGTTTCGTTGACCGCGTGCGCGCCTTCCCCGAGAATATTGAAGTCCGCAGCGTGCTCACCTTTGAGGCCGACCGCGTGCCCAACAGCTGGACCCTCGGCACCATTTCTGTGAAGATGAATCACTCCATGATGCGCCTGCCCGAGACCCCGATGATGCCCCGTTTGCACGACGAGCGTGTGGGCTATTTCTCCGTTTCCACGGTTGATTTCAGCAGTCCGGAGCACCGTGCGGATCGCCGCCGCATGATCACCCGTTGGCGGCTCGAAAAGCAGGATCCCGACGCAGCGCTTTCTGATCCCGTAAAACCCATCACCTTCTGGGTTGATCCTGCGACGCCGGAGTGGCTGATTCCCTTCGTGAAGCAGGGAGTGGAAGACTGGCAGCCGGCATTCGAACAGGCAGGCTTCACCAATGCCATCATTGCGAAAATGGGGCCAACCCCGGAAGAAGATCCCGACTGGAGTCCGGAAGACATCCGCTTCCCAACCGTGCGCTGGTATCCGTCGCAAATCATGAATGCTTACGGACCGCACGTTCACGATCCGCGCAGCGGGGAAATCATCACCTCATCTATCGGGATGTATCACAACGTGATGAATCTCCTCCGAAACTGGTACTTTGTGCAGGGCGCAGCCGTCGATGAGCGGGCCCGCAACCTCCCGATGGAAGACGACCTCATGGGCCGACTCGTGCAGTACGTAGTCGCCCACGAAGTGGGACACACCCTCGGTCTGCCGCACAACATGAAATCCAGCGGTATGGTACCAACCGACAGCCTCCGCAGCCGCACCTTTACCGAGCAGTTCGGCACAACACCTTCCATAATGGATTACGCCCGCATGAACTATGTGGCGCAGCCCGGCGATGATGCGTACATGTTTCCGATTGTTTCCATCTATGATAAATTCTCGATAGAGTGGGGCTACAAGCCTTTCCCGGAAGCCGGCACACCACAGGAAGAGCGTCCGTTTCTCAACGAAATCGCGGCGCGTCAGATGGATGAGCCCATGCTTCGTTTCGGAAATCTCTCAACCATTGATCCCACGCAGCAGCGCGAAGCCCTCGGGGATAATCATGTGAAAAGCAGCACCTACGGCATGGCCAATCTTGAACGGATTATGGGTTTCATCGTGGAATCAGCCGGTCAGGAAGGCCAGGATTACAGCACCCTCGTAGAGCTGTATAACAACGTAGTGCAGCAGCGTAACCGCTACATCGGGCACGTCGTGACCTGGGTCGGCGGGGTTATCAGCCATCAGAAAGTGTATGGTCAGGAAGGCGTCGTGCATACGCCCGTAGCCCGCTACCGTCAGGTTGAAGCGATGGACTGGCTGGTTGATGAAGCCTTTTCGACCCCGCACTTCTTGCTGGCGCCGGAAATTCTTCGCTTGTTCGAGCCGCAGGGCGGACCCGACCGGATCATGCAGGGGCAGCGGATGATGCTGATGCAGCTCCTCAGCGATCAGCGCATACGCCGTATGGCCGAGATTGAAACCACACACGGCTCCGAGATGGAAGTGTACCGGGTCGCGCACATGCTGCGGGATGTGCGTCAGGGCGTCTGGGCTGAGCTTGATACCTCGCGTCCCAACATCGATCTGTACCGCCGCAACCTGCAGCGCGCATGGGTTGATGTCCTCAGCACCCGACTCCATAGCGACAACCTTTCCGGAGAAACCCGCGCGCTCTTACGCGGTAACCTCCGCATGGTCAACACGCAGATAGGACGTCAGATCGGCAATGCCGCAAACCCCGAAACCCGCATGCACCTCGAAGACATGCGCGATGAAATCAGCGCTTTGCTCGATGTCTAAGCCGGGTTTCCTTACTGATTAGGGAATCATGTTATGAAAATACAAAGCCCTGTCTGAGTTCTTCAGGCAGGGCTTTGTTGGGTTTTATATTTTTGCGGAAAGCTTGCGCATATGATATGAAGCGCAGCAAATCTTTCGGGTATTACTTGCCCGCAAAACCGGAATGTTATTGTTGAGCAGCCCGGCGGTTTTCTGCCCGCTCATACACAACCTTTCCAACGCGTTCGATATGTTCGAGAAGATCAGGATTTTGAATGCTCTCAACGGACTGCAAATCAACAAGATAGGGGATATCACTTTCCTCGAGATCGGACAAAATATTGCCGACAACATCGCGGCTTACCTGTGATTGGGTGATGACGAGGTCAACATCGCTGCGCTCCGTTGCGCACCCCTTCGCCCTTGAGCCGTACAGCAAAACCTGATTGACCTCGTGATAGCGACTCAGGATTTCCTTCAGCATTTTCAAATACTTGGGAGGGATGCCTGCAACAGTTCTCACGGTAAAGCCTCCAAATCGTCTCTCAATTTGCGCAGCAGCGGGAGGTAGGTTTGCTGCACAGCGGGGAGGACGTTTACGAGCAGGTGTGCGTCGTGGGTATGGCTGAGCAGGTTACGGTCATTGATCATACTGATCCACGGCTCGATCTCATCCAAATACTTCGCCTGCCAGGCTTGTCTCAGAATTCCCTTTGGTGAAAGTTGTTGAAGCACAATGCCATCGTCTTCCATTTTGTCTTTGAGGGTTTTGACAGCGAAATCTACTGTGAGCTCAAATCCCTTGTATAAGCCGAGCAGTTCAAGTTCTGATAACTGCGATAAATCAGCTTCCTCAACAAGCTGCAGGGTAGCGCACATCATCTTTTGATAGTCTGCAAAGGGGTGAGGCTGAAGTGAGTCGTTATGCATTAAGATTATTTTGGTTGTGTGGCACTTACAGCCAAATGATTATGATCGGGTGATAAAACGTTGCTATAATTGAGGTGTAATGCTTGGTAAAGCCTCTTTCCGGAAGGGGAGGTAACCAAGTTTTAAGCTTAAGCCTTTGTGGAAATGCAGAGGCTTTTTTTGTGCTGTACTACAAAATAATCTAATTGGTAGTACTCGTCCAATACTACGCATTTGTTTGTGTTGTCAATACGCCCTCCGGTCCTCCTTCAGCCGCCAGGCCTCGAAAAGCTTTGCTGCGCTTTCCGATTTCAGGTTCACGAAGCGGATGCTGCGGTCTTCCGGATCGAGCGGGATTTCATCATAGATGAACTTGTCATTGAAGCCGATTGCGGCGGCTTCGTCCCGGGTTGCCGCGTAATAGACCGCACTGATATTCGCCCAATACACCGCGGCAAGACACATGGGGCAGGGTTCGCAGCTGCTGTACAGCACCGCACCCGGCAGATGAAATTGCCCCATTTCTTTGCACGCCATCCGGATGGCCTTGACCTCGGCATGTGCGGTTGGGTCATTGGTTGAGGTCACCCGGTTATGTCCCCGCCCGATGACTTACCCATTGAGCACAACAACCGCCCCAAAAGGCCCGCCCTCATTCGCATTCATGCCGCGCAACCCCTCCGCACAGGCCATCTCCAGAAAATCCGCATGATTCATGTTGAACTCCTATTGGGAAGATCGTGATCAAAAAACCGGGCAAAACCCCGTACGCTTAAAAAGAGATTAGCGAAGTTGGGGGTTAGTTGCAATGTTGGGGTTAGTCGATTTTGATGCGGGCTTCGATGCGCAAAATGTAGCCGGTTTCCCGAAAGAAACGCTCCATGCGCTCGATCTGACTCACCCTGAATGCCGGCTGTTCGCTGTTGCAGATATAAGCCCTTTTCTTCTTATAGGTTCCGGCTTCCCCGCATACTTCAAAGTGGGAAATCGTCTCCCTAAGCTGCGATTCAGCCGTTTTGATCCATTCGCTGCCTTTGTCCCGGCGCTGTTTGAGTTCCGTGAAAATCACTGTTGTGTCATAGCGTAGCATGCCGTCACAACGCTTCCCCATTTTTCCGTCTTCACGCCGTAAGTCAAGGCAGTGATCAACGGCCGTGAAGGTCAGCTGACGCCCCTCGGGGTTATGAACCGTTGCAATCCAGCGTTCGGGCGAATTGGTATCAGTGTATGCCGGTTCCTGTGCCGGATGTGGTTTGTCGCACAGGCTGAAGAGTTGCGCATCTGTAAAACTGTTGCAATGTTCCGGAGCGAAGGTTTTTCTCATAGACCTTGTTGTTGTATTTCCAGAAGCTCTGCAAACGATTCATTGCTTTTATCGAGTGATGCGTTCAGCTCATGCGCATCCGATGGCAGGCCGTTGTAGGATGGCAGCTTGCGAATCGACCCATTTTGCTCATCGAACTGATAAACCGCAAGGTCATCCCCGGGCGTAGCGGCTGCATGCGGAACAATCTGATGTACTTTTGCGCCATCCAATCCGGACATATTTTGGTTGTTCAAGTCTGCAGCTTTTGCTGCAAGGGTCAGAAAGTTGATCAGGTACGGACTATGCGTTGTCATGATGAGTTTATTGCCGCTATTTAGGTTATTCAACGCCAGCAGGCTGTACAAAAGCTGTTGCTGCGAATCCGGAAACAGGTTCTGCTCCGGCTCTTCCACGATATTGATGAAGGCTGTTTTTGTAAATCGTGCCGAAAGCACCGTAAGGGCTGCCTGCCGCTGCTCTTCTGTTAATGAGGCGTTAGCCCATATTTCCTCAACCCCTTTTTTGAACCGCAGCAGCTCGTCGCTGCTCATGGGTTCCCTTGCGGATGCATTTTGTTTTTTTACCGTTTCAGCAAGATGCCACGAAACGAGATAGAGCGGAACAAGCGATAAAAACCCACTCGAAGCCTCTGTCAACCCGATTTTGTACCCCGCGCCCTGAAGGTTGAGGGTGTCGTTAAGCTTATCGAATTCCAGTTGTGTTTGATTAACCGGCAAGGGCAACGACCCGCTTAGATGTTGTTTTGCATTTTCAAAAGCGGTCAGAAATTCCATGAGCGCATCAGATGATAGCTTGAGCTCTTTGGGAGACTTCACATAAGCGACAAAATTACGCTCGGAAGGCACATACATGATTTGCGGAAGCTGATAGCTTCTTCGGTCAAGTTCTTCGATCGAGAGTGTCCCGTTCTGATACAAAATCCGACAGGCTTCCCCCTCATATTCAAGGGCACTTCTCTCGCTGCCGTTGTACTTCAGATAGCTGTCAAGCCGGTGATAGCGCAGCAGCTGATCTTTGAGCCTGCTTTTCTTTTCGAACCACTCTTGGGTATA
Organism: Cyclonatronum proteinivorum; assembly: GCF_003353065.1. Classification (GTDB taxonomy): domain Bacteria; phylum Bacteroidota; class Rhodothermia; order Balneolales; family Cyclonatronaceae; genus Cyclonatronum; species Cyclonatronum proteinivorum. The sequence goes on from NZ_CP027806.1 coordinate 1,830,936, forward strand.
ATCACCCCGCACAAGCGACTTCTCAGCCCACATAAAAGCAGAAATAAGCTTGGCAACAGTACTCTTTCCGGAGCCCTGATTGCCAATAAAAACGGTCACTTTTTTAATGTCAAGCCAGCCCCCCTCATCCGGGAAGCCTTCCTGAATCGGACCAAAATGCTTTATTCTGATTTTGCTCATTTCTGAAGTCGTTAGGGTTTTAAGATAGATGAGATACTAAATTGCCGGTGTGTGAGGATGATTAGAGTGGAATTTAAAGTTTTTTATCACTTTATAAGCTGTTGTATTTAAGGTAAGTATCATCTACCCAAAATTCGTCGAATCCCACTCACAAAATGACCAAAACTAACAGACTTGTTTCCATCAATTTGAATAATAGAGGCGATTTTTCTGGCACAGCTGATCTTTGAAAATTCTTTTGTCATCATTTTAAGCTCATCACTGCCGGTCAGTAAATCGGGGTTTCTGAATTTGGCTTTTTTTGAAAGTTTTGCGCTTTTACTTGCAGGATAAAGCTGTTCAACTGCAGCCAGATCGCCGATATACCAATTCTCAAGTTCCCTGCACGCAATACGAATCAGGTGCGGAAGGCGAGGGGCGTTTTCAGAAATAATTTTCTGAATGCGGGCTTTTACCTCAAGGCAGTCAGCGGAATCCTGGTCATGGATTACAATCAAAAATACCTCTAAAGGGTAGTACTGATAAGCCCGAAGCCTGTTAGGCAGCATCTTCATCAGGTGCTGTTTGCCTTCATGGGCATGAATGAAACAATTGAATCCCAAGCTGAAACCATCGGGCAGAATGCGCGGCAAAAATCCTTTCAGGAATTCCTCCATCGACCGTTCTTCAACCAATATCTCAACCCGTCTATCCATTGGGGTGACTTCCTTCAAACATGTTCGATTTCCACAGGTAGCCGAGCGGGTTTCCGGCTTTGACCTGTGCGGAAATAAACGGGTCGTCTGATGCCCGCCTGATTTGCGTGTAGCCTTCCCGCTTGTCCAGCCAAAAAACCTCGTCGGCTTCAGCCGCATTCAGGAAATCCGGACTGTGAGAGGTCACAAAAACCTGTCCGCCCTTGTTTGCATACATGCGGAATTCTTCCAGAAGCTCAGGCAGCAGGGTTGGGTAAAGCTGATTTTCGGGTTCCTCGATACAAAGCAGCGGGTGCGGCTGCGGATCATGCAGCATCAGCAGATATGCAAACATTTTGATGGTGCCATCCGAAACAAATCGCGCTACAAACGGGTCCTTGAAATTGCCGTCCTGAAACCGCAGCACAATGCGTCCGTCCTCAGTCAGCTTCGCCTCAACTTTCTGCACGCCGGGCACGCGTTGCGCCATCTTCTCCAGCAGCGCATCAAATACCTCCCGGTGATTTTCAAACATGAACTGTGCTACGAGTGCCAGATTATCGCCCCGAGGCGAAAGGTGTTCCGCGTAGCCGGCCTCCCTTACGGGGCGTGCTTCCGAAATGTGGAAATCCGAAACGTGCCAGTTTTCAATAAACGAGCGGAACGCACTTGCCGCCTTGAACCGGTCGAACTGCCCCAGACCCTTAATCGCCAGAATATCCGGACTTCCCAGCTTTTGTTCTTCCCGCTCCAGTTCTTCATCGCTTTTGTCGAAATCTTCCTCGTTTGTGATTGCCGTGCCTGAGCCTCTCGCAAAATCCAGAAAATGATAAGGCGAGCCGTAACGCCCCCGCTTGTATTTCAGAATTTCGCGGGCCACAACCGGACGCCCCGCTTCTTCACTGATCTCCAGCAGGTAGGTCACAAGCCGCTCCCGACCGCTGATTTCCAGCCGGAATTGCAGCTCAATCTCAACGTTCCCCTCACTGTCTCTGCTTTTCACTTCCCGAAATCCGCCCCTTCCCGCGAGCGCGCTGCGCACATTACCACTTAGGGCTTCCGAAAGAAAGGCAAACACCTCAAATAAAGTCGATTTCCCGCTCCCGTTGGCACCTACAAAAATAGCGAGCTTTGGCAGATCCCGGATTTCCAGATTTTGGAAAACCTTGAAGTTTTTCAGGCGGATGGTCTCAATTTTCATCGGAAGGGTGGCTTGGAAATGAGCAAACTAAATAACTTTCACACGACCCTCCAAATTACGACCCCCGGCCGACTTAACAAACCCCGCGCAGTCCTGAATCAGCGGCACGCCGGCCCGCGATGCGAAAACCCAACCCATACATCCCAAGCCTGACGACCGGCATCCTGATTGTCCCGGCCTTTGTTTTTTGGGGGGGGAACTCCGAGAGCATCACGGTCAGCCGTGCTGATTCCACACCTCCCAAATCGGTCTCATGAGTCCTTGCTTTTTGATGTTGGTGCTCCGGGGCGTTACCTGCCTTCCTGACACGAGGGTGGTTTTGTTGTTTGGTGTTTCAGTCGACTTCCTAATCATCCTGTTTATCCTGAAATCCTAAAAATCCTGTTCAAAAACGAAGCAGCATTCAATCCCCGCCAACCCGTAACATCCGCGTTCCATCAGCGCTTTACCCTTAGCGTCCTTTGTGCCTCCTTTGCGTCTTCGCGTTCAAACTATCTGATGCTGTAATCAAGCAAGGTGTTTAACCGCAAAGTGCGCGAAGGATATCGCTAAGGGCACGAGGGATTTTAGTCCGGGCAACAGAGAGCCGGAGAAAACTCATCCTGTTTATCCTGAAATCCGCAAATCCTGCCCAATCCGAAAAATCCGCGTTCCATCAGCGCTGTGCGGAAAACTCAGATATCCATCATCCCGCTGAGGAGCAGCAGTTCGATTTCGCGGAGGCGGAGGGCCTGTCGGATTCGGGTTTGCTGCAGGCGGGCTTCGAGCAGGGTGAGCTGCGCGTCGCGGAGCTCAATGGCGGTGACGCGGCCCTGTCGCGCGGCTTCTTGGGCTTCCTGAAACTGCAGCTCAGCGGCGCTGACCGTTTGTTCGGACAGGCGGAGTGCGCGCTGTTGGGTCTGCAGGGCCGACCAGCTGTTGAGCACATCGGTCTCGACTGAGCGCAGTACCTGAATCCGGTTTTCTTCGCGGCTGCGGCGTTCGATGGCGGCGTTTTCGATAGTACGGCGCGTCGTGAAGCCGTTGAAGAGCACGTAGCGCAGGTTTACGGAGGCGCTAAAGCCGTTTTGTTCAAGTGTATGCAGCTGATTGGCGTCGTTTTCCTGATTGAGGTAGCCGTAGCGACCCTGCAGGCTGAGTTCGGGAAAGCGTCCGGTGCCGGCAAGCTGACGCTGTACTTCGGCGAGGCTGAGCTCGCTTTGGCTGAGCATTACCCGCACGTTGCGCTCGAGCGCGCTTTGGAGCAGGGTGTCGAGTATGAGACCGGCGTCGGGTTCATAGCCGGTGTGCAGGGCCGGAGTTTGGTCGTCCCGGCTGATTTCCATGCCGAGCAGCAGCTGCAGGGCACGCCAGGCTTCGGTGAGCGCGTTCCGGGCTTCTTCTACGCGGATCTGATCGTTGCCGGTATTGACTTCGGCATTCAGTACATCAAGCTGACGCGCATTGCCGAACTGCCGGGCGTCGCGGGTGAAGTCGAGCCGCAGCTCGGAGCTGCGCAGGTTTTCGCGCTCAATCTCGAGCTGCTCTTTGGCTTCAAGCACCTGAAAGTAACGCTGTGCGACTTCGAACAGGGTTTGCTCAATGGTGATCCGGGTGCTGAGCTCCGCGAGGCTTCCGAGCTGTTGAAGCTGCCGAAAGCGGTAGCGTCCGCTGAAGCCGTCGAAGAGGGTGTAGCGCAGGTTGACGCCCGCTTCAAAGGTGCGGCTTTCAGCGCCGTTTACGGTGATGGCGGTGTTGCCCGCTGCGGGATCGTCGAAGTTGGCAAGCTCGAGATCGGTGTTGTTCCGGCTTAGCTCGGCGCTGCCGCTGAGCTCAATGACCGGCAGCTGACCCGCATTGCCCCGGCTGATGTCGTTCCGGGCCTGTTCTTCGGTCAGGCGTTCGATCCGGATGGCGTGATTGTGCTGCAGCGCCCGTTCGAAAGCTTGCTCCAGCGTCATGGGGGCGGACTGCGATGTATCCGCCGTCGCTTCGGTACCACTCCATCCGGAGCCGGTAGCTGCCGGGGCTGCAAGTGCGGGCTGTGAAGCCATCACCCGAAACACCAGAAAAAAACAAGCGGCAAACAGGCCAAAGCGCATGGTAAGTACGGGGGAAAAGCGGCTCATCGGACTTCTGATTTTAGGGTGTCAATGTTTTTGAGTTCAATGCGTGCGGTTTCAACTTCTTCCTTGCTGACAAGGCGGCGGCGGAAAGGATAGAGGCCAAAACGCTTCACGTGATTGGCGAGCACCATGAGGCAGGGTGCGAGGGCAAGGGTGAGAAAGGTGCCGAACAGCAGTCCGTAGAAGACGGTCACCGCCGTTGGTTTGAGGAACTGCGCGCCGATTGAGGTGCCGAGCAGCAGGGGGGTGAGGCCCGCTGCCGTTGTGATGGCCGTGAGCATGATGGGCTTGAAGCGGGAGAGCGCCGCGCGGTAAAGGGAGGACACAAATCCGCGACCGGCTTTGAGGTTTTCGTTGAAGCTCGACAGCAGCACGAACATGTTGTTGAGCAGAATCCCGATCAGGGCGATCATCCCCAGAAAAGAAAAAATGCTGAGGGGTATGCCGGAAACGACGTGTCCCCATGCGACCCCGATGATGATGAAGGGGAGAATGGCAATGGTGACGACGGTTTGGCTGATGGAGCGGCCGTTCAGCAGAATCATGAAGAGCATGATGAGCAGAATGATGGGGCCGGCTTTGGCCGCAGAATCGGTTGTGTCGGCAGACTGACGGGCCTGTCCTTCGAAGGTGAATTCAACGAAGGGATATTGCTCCTGAATTTCGGGCAGAATCCGGCTGCGGATCATGCCGAGCACGGCGGGCACGGGGATGTCGAGGGAGGCGACATCGGCTTCGACGCTGATTTCGCGCCGGGCGTCGCGCCGGTTGATGAGTACAACCGTTTCGCGCTCTTCAATTTCTGCGAGGTCGCGCAGGAAGAAGGTGCCGCCATCAGGGCCGAGAATCCGCATACCTTCGAGGTTTGCCGGTGCCGAACGGGTTGCTTCATCGTAGCGCACCCATACCTTGACTTCTTCATCGCCGCGCTGCAGGCTCTGCGCTTCTATCCCGAAAAAGGCTTCGCGCACCTGCGTTGTGATGTCCTGCAGGGTGAAGCCGAGCAGCTCGGCAAGCGGTTTGAGGCGGAGGTTAAATTCCCGCTGCCCGATCTGATCATTATCCACGACGTCGATGATGGTGTCTTCCGCGTCGAGGCGTGATACGAGCAGTTCTTTGACTTCGCGCAGCTCTTCGAGGTCGTCGAAGCGGTGAATCATCGAGATGGAAATGGGCTGACCAAAAGCGGCGCCAGCCCCAAAGGAGAGGTTTTCGGCTTCGGGCACATCGCCGACTTCATCGCGGATTTCGCCGGCAATGAAGAAGGCGAGCACGTCACGTTCTTCCGGCTTGGTGAGGGTTACCTGAATGCGTCCGGTGTTGGGCTGCGGACCCACAATTCGCTGTACGTAGCGGATAGGGGAGGTGCCGCCGGCCTGATCGGTGAGGCGCTCATCGACCCGCGCAATGGCTTCTTCAATTTCGATGAGGATTTCTTCGGTCACCAGATCGCTCGCCCCGGCCGGCAGACGGAGGCTGACCGAAAGCTCATCGAACTCGATGTTAGGAAAGAAGGTGCCGGTGATGGTACCGCTGCGGAATCCGCCAATGGTGACGATAAAAAGACCGACAACCGTGAGAATCACCACAAACGGAAAGCGCAGTCCGAACCGCAGGGAAGGCGCATAAAATTTGGTGAGGATGGCTTTGAACATGCGGTCGAAGCCTTTTTCAAAGCGGTTGGGCACGTTGGCCTTGCGCAGCGATTTGGAATTAGCAATGAGCGCCGGTAACAGAAAGAAGCCGACCAAAAGCGCAACAATGTTGGACGCAATCACCACGAAGGAGATGTCAGAGAAAAACTCGCCGAGGCGCCCGTCAATGAAGAAAAACAGTGAGAAGGCGGCTACGGTTGTGGTGAAGGAGAGCATGAGCGGCGCAACGAGCTCCATAGTGCCGTCGATGGCCGCGTTGATGGCGTCTTTGCCGCGCTCGAAGTGCTGATAGATGTTTTCAGAGACCACAACGCCGTAATCGACCAGAATCCCTAACACCAGAATCACCCCGAACATGGAGAGCTGATTCACGGTAACGCCCCAAATACCGGCAAAGATAATCATCCCCAAAAGGGCAACCGGAATTTGCAGGGAAACCCAGAGCGCGAGCCGGAAATTGAGGAAGATTCCCAGTACGATCACCACGAGCAGGGCACCCTGCCAGGCATTATCCGCCAGAATCTGAATGCGTTCTTCGAGGGCGTCGGCACGGTCGTTGATGATGGTTGCACGAACGTCTTCGCGGTTTTCATTAAAGTCTGCCAGGTAGGTTCGGAGAAATTCAACGGTTTCGAGAATATCTTCATCGCTTGTGTTGTCAACCCGTATGCTTACGGCGGGCATGCCGTTAAGAAAGCGGCGGGTTGGCGACTCTTCAAACCGATTCTCAACGGTCGCGATGTCGCCCAGCAGGACCTGCGCGCCATCAGGGGTAGCGCGAATCACCAGGTTTCGCATGTCCTGCGCAAAGAAAACGCGGGAATCGGCGATGAGCTGAATTTCTTCGCGACCGGTCCGGATGGTGCCCCCGAACAGCTCGATGTTGCCCTGTGCAATGGCGCGGCTCACTTCCCCAAGCGTAAGGCCGAAAGCACGCAGCGTTTCTTCGCGGACCGTCACTTCAATTTCTTCGTCGGGGTATCCTTCCAGCGTCACTTTTGAAATGCCCGGCTGATTCAGCAGATCGCTTTCAATCTCCCGTGCGAGATCCTTGATGACTTCAAGCGGCTGACTTCCGCTAAGTGCAATGGTCATGGCGTCAGTGAGCACTTCCACCTTATAAACGACCGGGTCTTCCATAGTGGTAGGAAAGGTCGTGATCTGATCGACGGCGTTCTGAATATCGAGCAATACATTGTCGGCATTAACGCGCTCCTGCAACTCTACTTCAATGCTCGCAAAGCTGTTTTGGGAAACCGATGTGAAGCGCTCAATGCCGCTCACGCCCCGCAGGTTGTCTTCGATTTTGGCCACGGCAGCTTCTTCAATTTCAGAAGGCGAAGCCCCAACCCAGGTGATATCGATGTTGATGAAGCTGACATCTTCGGCAGGGAAGAAGGAGTAGCGCAGGTTCGAAAAGAAGAGCGCCCCCATGATGACAATCAGCACAAGGGTGAAATTCACCACCGATTTGTAGCTGATGAAGTAGGAAATAAGTTCTCTCATGAAAATATGGCCGGTTGCAGGTTGTTGAAATCGTTGGGATTAGGGGGATGTGTTTCCGGCTTAGTCAGCCGCCTGTACACGGGCCCCGGCAAGACGGGTTGTGCCCGCCCGCAGTTCAATAACCTGATCGTCGGCGCTCAGCCCGCGCACAAGCACGGTGTCTGTATTGAAGAAAACCGGCTCGACGCTACGATGTGTCGCAATGTCATCTTCAATGACCATTACGGTATTGGTTCGGGTAAGCAGGTGCCGTGGGATTTCAGCTACATCATCGAGTACGCGCCCTTGTATGCGACCGTCAAGGTACAGCCCTTCGCGCAGGGCAGGGGAGCGGACCTCCACAAATACGGGGAAGGCCTGCGTTGAGGCGTCAACGGAGCGCCCAATGCGGGTGATGCGGCCTTCAAGCGGTTCGGGGAAGGCGGGTGACCGGAGACTGACAGTGCTGCCGGTTTCCACGAAATCAAGTTCGCTCAGGCTTACAAAAGTCTCGAGTTCGTAAGTGTCGCCGAAAAACTCGCCCAGTTTGGTGCCCGGCGTGATGAGCGTGCCGGGAAAGGCGTCCGCCATGCGCAGCTCGCCACTGAAAGGCGCAGTTAGGGTGAATTTGCTCAGACGCTTCTCTGCCGCCCGTATGGCGAAGAATTGACCAAAAATATCGTTTCCGGAAAAGAAGAAGTGCTCGGTACGGTCGCTGATTTCGGGCAATTCCGGCAGGTTTTCCCCCGGCGTGATAGACTCGGTGTAGGCTGCCCAGGTTTCAAAACGATCGGGGAAATCGAGACGAATGGTCGGCAGGAGTGCGGCGAGAGCTGACTGAAAGCGACTTTGCTGTGCGGAGACTTCGAGACGATCCTCGGTATCGTCAAGGCTCAGCAGCACCTCCCCGGCACGGAAGCGGTTACCCGTGCGAAAAGGACGCGCGCCACTTTGCAGCACACCCTGCACTTCAGAAAACAGCTCAATCCGCTGCACCGAACGCACCCGGCCCGTAATGCGGATTTCAGTCGGGAACTCGCCCGACTCGAATTGCAGCACCGGAACTTCCTGCACCCTGTCCTGCGGCGGGAGATCACCGGCTTCGGGACGATCAGGCAGCAGGGCCAGTAAAATGACGGTGATAATGAGAATTCCTGCCGCCGTGCCATAGGCGGCATAACGCTGACGCTGTTTCTGTTTGCTCATGTTATTGGGCTGAAATGAATTAGGGGAGAACGGGCACATAAACAGAGCCATCGGGGATATCGTTTGATACGATCTTCCCTATTTCACAACCCTCCAAAGCCGATTCAACGCCCCGCCGTAACAGTCAGCTTGTCAGATACCGCAGGTAATTTCAATCAACCACATTCAGGCATCAACAACCCAACAACTCTGCACTCTGCACTCTGCACTCTGTACTCTGTACTCTGTACTCTGTACTCTGTACTCTGTACTCTGTACTCTGTACTCTGTACTCTGTACTCTGTACTCTGTACTCTGCACTCTCCAAGAATTAATAAAGGTGTCATCTCGAACAGCGGGACATGCCACTGCACTCCTCAAAGCTTTGAAGCAAAGCTAAACCGGGAAACCCATCGAAGTATCATGTGAGAGATCCCCTTCGCATGATCTGCCCGGATACCCCTCAAAGCATCCGGAAGATCCACAAAACTCACCGCCACAAAAATGTTTCATCTCAACTAAAACGTCAACCGTATTTAGGCATCAACAATCAACAACTCTGCACTCTGCATTCTGAACTCTGCATTCTGAACTCTGCACTCTGAAAGCTGCCTCATCCGGACTTTAAAGAATCATCAGAAGCGTCTTCTGCAAATTCGCTTTCGTTGGATTTGCGCACGAGATCTTTCACGATTTCATCGAGCTCTCGGGTTGTTTCCTTCAGCATATCAAGCAGCTCAGCCTGTTGGCTCAGGGTTTCTTCGGGGTAATTTTGGATGAGATCAACGACACCCAGAATGTTGGCTACCGGTCTGCGCACGACATGCGACTGATGCCAGGCAATATCGCGCAGGGTTTTATTTTGTTTGAGGATGACATCCTGCCGCATTTTGAGCTCGGTCACATCCTGTAAAATCAGGATGGAAAGCTTTTTGTCTCCGGCGATGAAATGATTCAGACTTAGAAAAACGGAAAGCTCCCCGCCGCTTTTTGTTTTAACTGTGATGAAACCGGGTACTTTTTTTGCGCGGCTTGACGCGCGAAGGTAGGACCATAAACGGCGTGCCCTTGCTTTGCTGTCCGCATCAGGCAGTAGTTTTGTAACATCGGTATGCAGTATTTCTTCTTCGGTGTACCCGATAACGCGTTCAAATTCTTCATTCACAAACTCAATTTCCAGGTCCTCTCCGATAATGACAAGCGGGTGCGGCACGGATTCAATGGTACGCTGCAGTTTGTGCTCACTCTCTTTTAGGAGACGTTCCTGTTTCTTCCGGTCGGTGTAGTCGATACCTACACACTGCACTTCGCCGGGTTTCCCGTTGGGTTTAAAGATGATTGAAAAGTCCCATAAGGTATAGGCGTAAGAGCCGTCTTCAAGTGGTTTTCGCATGTCAACCTGAATCACTTTACCAGGGTTTTGCATCAGCTCTGCAATGGTTTCAACAACCTTCGGCTGATCTTCTGAATGAATGGAACTCATGCAATTGATACCGGAATAAGGTATCGGGCCACCCTCATCTTTCTTATACAAAAACCCAAAGGTTTCCAGAAATTTGGGGTTTGCGTAGGTGTAATTTCCCGCAAGATCGGTACGGATAACATAGCAGGTTTGCAGTTCCAGCAGGCTTCGGGTGCGCAGTTCTTTAAGTCGCAGCTGTTCGGTCCGATACCGGTGTATAAAGGCTAACGCGCCTAAAAATAAAAATCCGCAGAGGAGGTAGAACCAGATTGTTTCATAAAAGAAAGGGGGAACGACAACCGGCATGCTTGCAAAAACAGGTGTGCCGTCAGGACCCGTTACACGGACGCGCAACAGGTACTCTCCGGGAGGTACATTTGTAAATACCGCTGTTCGACCGGAAACGGGGCGGCGCCAGGTTCTTTGAAGCCCTTCAAGCTGATAAGAAAACGTAATCATGTCGGGGTTACGAAAATTCGGCAGCGTAAAGCTCACCCTGAAATCCCGTTCACCCAGCGGGAGGGCAATGCTTTCAAACAATCCGGCCTGCAGGCTTTGGTCATTAAAAGAAACCCGGTCGATAACCGGCTGACTCAGGTTATCGGCACCAATGTTCAGAAACTCATCGGGATTAATAATCACGAGCCCTACCTGATTGGGAAAAACGATCAGGCCATTATCGAGCAGGGTGCCCGAGTTGCTGACGCCTCCGTTACCTTCATTATTGCGAAGCCCTTGCTCGTCTGTAAGTTTAAGGATGAGCAGCTGACTCGTCTCCCGGTTCGCAAAGGCATTAAGGTTTTGTTCTGAAAATCGCATAATGCCGCCGTTGGAATTGACCCACAAGTAGCCGTGCGGATCAGCGATAATGCGGTGCAGCCCGTGATTGAGCAGCCCGTCGGAAGTGCCAACGCTAATGGTTTCAACGATCTCACCTTCCGGATTAAAGACAATCCGGTTCAGACCCCTGTCTTGTGTAGCAAGCCAGATCGTGTCGTTTGAAGTGCTGTGTATATCACGTACAAAATTACTCGCGATACCATCATCGGTTACATATCGCTTGTAGCTCCAGTCTGATGTGTTGACCCTGAACAGACCGTTGCCGTTGGTCCCAATGAGGAGACTGCCATCAGGCAGGCTCAGGAATGCACGCGCACGATTGATTTGCTGTCCTGTTTTATCTTCAATACGAAAAACAGCCCCATCTTTGCGGACAATCAGCCCGTCTGTTGAACCGACAAATAAAATATGATCAGACGTTTTGTACATGCCGGTTACGATCGTCTGCGGAAGGAATTCCAGGCTATCTAACCAGTCAGCTTGAACCCATCTATTGCTTTTTAATTCAAAGAGCGGAAAAGACTCGGTTGAAGCGTAAACGGTCTGATCGACCGGGTTTACAAAAAGGTATTGGGCGTCATGATTTGCTTCATCGAAAAAAAAAAGATTTTCTACTGCTGACGTTTCGAGGTCAATATTAAGCGTGAAACGGGGAAAGCCCTGCACCAGCAATTCCTGCGGGCTTTTTTGCACGATGGAGTAGGTGTTTCTGAACCGGAAGTCATCGCTGCCGTTAAAATTGCGCACCTTACTTTCCTTAATCTGAAACATGCCGTTGTTACGGGTGAAAATCCAGATGGTGCCTTCATGATCTTCAAATCCCCCGCGAAGCTCCTGGTTTTCAATCACGAACTGCCCGTTAATGGAAACCGAAACGGAATCAAAATACACCGTATTTCCGCTTACCCGCAGGTCGAAATCCTGCATAAAGGGCAGGATTGCTCCTTTTTTAGTACCAAGCCGGTCTATCTGATGTGCTATTTCATCACTGCCTGAGAAGTGCGGCAGATCAGTCAGGCTGGTCTGATCATGATTGGTGAAAGTGAAGCCATCAAATGCGCTTACATTTCCGTAAGGGCTTGCTACCCAAATTATCCCGTCGGAATCTATGCCAATGCTGCGCAGGCGGTTTGTTGACAGGCCGGGTGCATTCAGCATGTTCATGGTTGTAAACTCATACCCGTCGTACCGCACCAACCCATCATAAGTTGTGATATACAAGAAGCCGTCTTTGGCCTGTACCATTCGTTGAACAGCATTGAGCGGCAGTCCGTCAGCTATGGTGTACTGTTTTACTACGTATTCAGGAGCGGCGTCTGTAGCAAAAGGGTTGTTCTGCAGGAATAAGGCAAGGATTAAAATCCCAATAAGCATAAAAGCAAAAAAAGGTCGGAATTAAAAAATAAGCTTTAGCTTAAATCCGGTTAATGTCAAAAGGAAAAATATAAGAAGGTTAGGCTTAAGTAAAATACATAATAAGCGGTGTTTTTTTTGGCCTCATTTATCGCAGAAACAAGCTTCAACGCCGCCAGCGGGGAAATTTCGCAGCCTTTGCACCACACTCAAATTTGGGCTACCAGTGTATTTAGCTAAGTCAAATTTAAACAAATATTTAGCAAATAAACCCCGTTTAATTGTGAATAATGCGGGTTAGCAGCTGCCGCGTAAGACCACTTGCGTAGGCGTTGAGGTTTTCCTCCTCAAATAGCATAATGCCGCCGTTTGAATTGACCCACAGGTACCCGTATGCATCTGCAATAATGCGATGCAGCCCGTGATTAAGCAGTCCGTTGGCTGGTAAGATTTGGGCGCTGTCAGAAATGAATCCATCATCATCCAAAATGATGCGGTTCAGGCCCCGGTCTTGCGTTGCAAGCCAAAGCGTATCCGGATGGCTAAAATGAATGTCGCGGATAAAATCACTGGATAAACCATTAGCTGTTGTGAACTGCCGCCAGCTCCAGTCAGCCGGATTTAATTGGTAGATGCCGAATCCGTTGGTACCCATCCAAAGCAAGCCGTCTTCTGTTTCCCTGATGGTCCGCACCCAGCGAAAATTATGGCCTGTCTTATCTTTGACCCACTCGGATGTGCCGTTTTGGTCGACAATAAGTCCGTGCGCAGTCCCTATAAACAAATCACCGTTTTGGGTGCGGTGCGTCGCATGAATGCCGGGTCTTTCCGGCTCCGCACGACCGAAAAGGGAGCTGAACCATGAAATTTCGGGCCACTCACCATCCGTAAACTTTCTTAACCCTACTGCCTCGCTGTAGGCATAAACCGAACCATCAAGGGGATCGGCAAACATATACTGAAAACTACGGTTTTCGCCATTGATGATATTAAAGTTGTTTATCGTACCTGTATTACCGTCGTAGCGGATCGCAAAGTTCATGAATCCTTTGATCCATAGTTCCTGCGGGTTCGGTTCGAATACGGAATAGGTGTTTTCAAACGATATACCGTTGCGATCAGAGAAATTCCGCACCCGGCTTTCTCTGATCTGAAACAGACCATTATTTCGGGTATACACCCATACCGTGCCTTCCTCATCCTCAAATCCGCCTCGTAATTCTTGATTGCCGAGTACGATCTGATTATTGATGGTTACGGCAGTCGAATCAATCCGAATGGGTGTACCATCTGCCAGCTCATGGTTTGTTAAAAATGGTATCGCACCCCCGAGAGCACTTCCAAGCCTTCCGACCTGATTTGCGATGTCATCAAACCCTTCCAAAAAAGGGAGCTCCCGAAGATCCGTCTGATCATGATTGGTAAAAGAAACCCCGTCGAATGCACTCAGGTTGCCGTAAGGACTTGCGAGCCATAGCTTTCCGTGCTCATCAAATCCCAGACTCAGAAGCCGGTTTGTGGAAAGACCATAGGTATTGATTCGGTTGAAGACCTTGAACGCATAGCCATCGAAGCGCACAAGTCCGTCATAGGTTGCCATGTACAGGAAACCGTCCCGCCCCTGCACAATTTGCTGAACCGCATTGAGCGGCAAGCCATCATTAATGGTGTATTGCCTTACAATATGCTCGTACGGGGCCTCCGGATCTGTCGGACTAAACTGAAATAATAATAAAAGGAGCAGAATGCCCGGATGCATGATTCAAATGACAATATTACAGAAAAGGTGCGGAATAATCTTTTAGACAGGCAAAGTCGAAAATTACCAAAAGGATACAACAGTTGAAATGGGTATCCTCGTCTAAACCTGCACAACCTCACAGCAAGTGTTGCAACATCTATTCTGCACGCATGTATTCTGCACGCATGCTGAAAGGGCCTATTCCTCCCGCATAAGATAGCGTAAAGCTGATAAATTAATCAGAATAAAAAGGGGTATAAGTATGAGAAAGCGGGGTTTACGTACCTTGTGCCACTTTACCAGCATGCCGGTCCCGATTCCAATACTGCCACCGGCAGCGGCCACCGTAAGCAGCTGCGCTTCGCTGATCCGCCACTCCTTTGCAACCGCCTGACGCTTGTCAAACTCCATCAGAGAATAGCCGTGAAAGTTTAGCAGTATGAAACAAAAAGCAAGGATAAGACGCTTGTAAACTATAATGAAATCAGGGGTTGAAAGATTATTTGGATTACGACAAACGGTCTTTGTACCGCTCGAGCTTGCTTCGCAGGGTGCCTCTCGGTAATTCGAGCAAAGCAGCGGCACGGCTGATATTATGCTCTGTTTTCCGGAGTGCCCACTGCAAAATCTCGTATTCTTTTTCCGTCATAAAGGTCTCATATGAAGGATAGGTGCTGAGCTGAGAAGGCGTATCGGGTACACTTGAATCGGTGAGGCTGTTGTGCTGATCTGTGTCTTTGAGGCGCGACACAATGCCAAGGTCTTCGGTAGCAATAATGCGCTCGATGATGTTTTCAAGCTGCCGCACGTTCCCCGGCCAGTTAAAGGCGCAGAGGGTTTCGAAAAAATCCACCGGCAGTTCACGCATCAGCGCTTCGGCACCTCTTTTCTGAAAAAAGTGCTGGGCCAGTTCGGGGATGTCTTCCCTGCGGTCCCGCAGGGGCGGCAGGGTGAGCGGAATGATGTGCAGGCGGTAGTAAAGGTCTTCCCGAAACTTTTTCTCCCGCACCATCTGCTGCAGCTCAACTTTGGTCGCACCGATAATGCGCACATCAAGCTGAATGCTTTCCGTGCCGCCTACCCGGTAAAACTGCCTTTCCTGCAGGATGCGCAGCAGCTTTACCTGAAGATGGAGGGGGAAGTCATCAATATCATCAATAAAAAGCGTGCCCCCGTGCGCACGCTCGAAGTAGCCCGTGTGCCGGCTAACTGCTCCGGAAAAGGCGCCTTCCTCATGGCCGAAGAGTTCGCTTTCCAGCAGGCTTTCGGGTATAGCCGCGCAGTTCACGGCAACAAAAGGTTTGTCGCTTCGGCTGCTGTAGCGGTGCAGAGCCCTTGCCGTAACTTCCTTCCCCGTGCCGCTTTCTCCCTGAATCAGCACCGTATAGTCGTGAACGGCTACATTCCGGATGGTCTCGGTGAGCTTTCGCATTACGGCAGAACTGCCGATCATGGCCTTGTTTTCAATGTCATCCAGGCGTTTCCGCAGGACTTCGTTTTCAGAGCGGACCTGCCGGAACCCGTCGATATTCCGGATCAGAATCAGAAACTTTTCGGGGGTCAGCGGTTTGGTCACATAGTCGTAAGCGCCGTTTTTGAGCGCCTGAACCGCAGTTTCTACGCTTGCATACGCGGTAATGACAATCACCTCGCTATCGGGATTGCTCTTTTTGGCTTCATCGAGTACCTGCATGCCGTCCCGCCTTGGCAGGCGAAGATCCGTGATGACCACATCGTACCTTTTCTGCTTCAGCAGCCTGATACCGGCTTCGCCTTCTGCGGCAGTATCGGTGCTGTGCCCTTCTTTGCGGAGCAGATCCGACAGGGTTTTTCGGGTGATGTTTTCGTCTTCAACAATCAGAATATTCATTTTTCTGCAAGAGGGAGGGTGATGGTAAAGCGGGTAAAGGCGCCTGCCTTGCTTTCCGCACGGATTTCACCGCCGTGTGCACTCATAATGCCATGCGTTACGGAAAGCCCCAGCCCGGTACCTTTGCCGGTATCTTTGGTGGAGTAAAAGGGTTCAAAAATAAGATCAAGCTGTTCTTCGGAAATGCCGCAGCCGTTATCCCATACACTGATCTGAAAGGTTTGGGCATCCTGCAGACGGGTTTCAATGCGGATTTCGCCGCCTTCGGATACCGCGTCGAGGCTGTTCAGCATCAGGTTCATAAGCACTTCCTGCATCTGACCCGGATCTGCATTGAGCTCCGGCAGCGGGTCGTGATGGATGACCTGGGTTTCGATCTGCTTCTCCCGCAGGCGGTATTTCAGCAGGTCAAGCACGATTTGGATGTGACGGTCGAGCTGCAGCGGCTCATCCGTTTTTGCCCGCTGTCTTGCATAACCCAGCAGCTTTGAGACGACGGATTCAATCTGACCAAGCCCTTCGTTGATAAGGTCCAGATATTCGCGGGTTTGGTCTTCGTTTCGGATATCCTGCTGAATGCCGTACACGCAAAAGCGTAATCCGTTCAGCGGATTGTTCACCTCATGCGCTACCCCGGAAGCCAGCCGACCTATGGAGGCAAGCTTCTCGGCGTGAAAAACCTGTTTCTGCGCCTGTTCGAGCTGTTGCCGGGATTCCCGCAGCCGCTGCTTCAGTTTTTCGAAATGTTCAATCAGATATCCGATTTCGTCGCTCCGGGGCTTGAGCTGTGTGGGTGTGGTTTGGTCGAGGTCGATTTTATCCACCTCCGCAACAAGGTCACGCAGGGATGCCAGAATCCGGCTGATGAGTATGTGCAGTATGCCGAGCGTGATGATGATGGCTAAAAGCGTGAGGATAAGCAGCAGGAAGAAAGAGTTGCTGATCTGTGTCCGTGCTGCAGAACTGTCGAAGCCGATGAGCACGCTCCCCCAGCGTTTTTGGCCAATCTGAAGAGGCTGAAACGCTTCCAGAATCCAGCTGTCGTCGCTGCGGTAAATGCGCGTATGCGTATCACCGGAGGGCAAAATCCCGAGGACATCTGCGTCGGTTAGCTGCTGCCCGTATTCCGCGAGAGCACTGTGTGCAATCACAACATGATGGTTGTTGAGGATGCTGATATAGCGTACGCCCTCCACATTCTCCATGAACTGCTGAATGTGTGTTTCCAGAAGCTCCCCGCCCTGTTCCCGGTTTTCGGCATTGATCAGAATTTCGGTGACCGGAATGGCGAAGGACCGGACAAAGGAGCGGGCGCTTTCCTGCTGCTGATCTAAAATCAGAACCCGCCACTGCAGCAGCGCACCGGTCGAGATCAGTACCATCAGCAGGGATATGACCAAACCAGTGACAGCGATAATCCGGAAGCGGATGCTTGAGTGAAACCAGTTGGGGCTCTTTTGTGCCTTGGGTGCGGCTTCGCCCGCAGCTGCGTGCCTGATGCTACTCATGGGCGGTGTGGGTCAGGAGGTGATCATAATCGCCGGCAAGTGCTGAGCTGAAACCATAGCGGAACTCGGGGTCCCAGCTGTTGAGCAGGGCGCGGTGTTCCGGCACTTCGGGGCTGAGGGGCAGCAGCAGCCGGCTGAACAGGGCAATCAGTTCATCCTCCCTTGACCCCGCCGCAACAACAAGCGGCGATCCCGGTACGGGGGCTGATTTTGCAATGACGCGAATTCCCCGACCTTCAAACTCCTGTGCGACGCGGTCTTTCACTGCGCCAGCATCAAAATTGTTGCGCATCACTTCGTAAATCACGGTATGATGGTGCTGCAGGAATCCGATCCTGGCACGGGTTTCGGCAGTAAGAACGGGACCGTTGCGGCTTTCGCTCAGCAGCCAGTTTCCTGAAAAAGAATCTTCAGAGGGCAACGCAAGCCTGTGGTTGTGCAGATCAGAAAGCGATGCGATTCCGGAGCCTTCCTTCACGACAACCACTGACCGGAAAAAGGGCTCACCATCGGCGTTGAGTGGTTTGAGAACGGGTACAAGCGGGTACAAATCCCGGGTGTCGGCATAGATGAAAGAGCCGAGGAAGGCCGCATCAACTTCCCCGCTGACCAGCTGCAGAACCGTTGCCCGGTAGGAGCGGCTGGTTACAAGTTCAAAATAGTAGTCCGAGGCTGAGGTGAGATAATCCATCAGCGGCTGATAGCCCCGGTACAGGACGTTGGAGGGGAAGCGGGAAACTACCCCAACCCGGATGGTATCGGCCGGTGCAGGGCTAAGTCCGGCGGCTGATACTGGTTCCGAAACCGTCGGATAGGGTGTACTGATATCCAGAATACGGGCATGCAGCATGCTGCTCAGCCAGGCAAGTGCCAAAACGACGAGGCTTGTGTATAGTAGTAACCGAAGCTTGGTCATCGGAGGGTAGCTGAAAAAAATAAATAAAGAAAAAGGGGAGCGACTTTGCCGCCATAGCAAAATTCATACCCTGTGGTTAGAATTTAAGGTAAGCGATTTTCAGGCTGATAAACAAGGGTTTGGTTGTCTGGGTGGCGAAATATCAACAGTAGTGGCGAAATGTCGCCGGTTGAGTGGCCGGTTTTCGCCACTTCCGGTAATGAGGAATTTCGTATCTCGATGAAAACAGCCTTTATGAGGGCTTTGAACAGGGTTGGGCATGTACGGCCTGATTTTGGCACATATATTGAATATCCAACAATGCTATTAGATTAATAGCATTTCAACATCCACAAAACCTCAAAAAAATGAGCAAACAAGAATTGAAAATCGGTGAACAGTCAAAACCGAGATTTGAATTCAGAACCTTCGGTCAGGATTTCGAAAGCGCCCGTTTCAGAATGGCCCGCTTGTCTGTACCGGTACCCGAAAAGGTGTGGGAGCGCCATTCCGCCGAAGTTTACATCCTGTCGCGCACCAATGATATCAACAACACCAAAATCCGCGACGGCAAAATGGATATCAAAACCTACGTGCAAACTGTTGACGGCCTTGAGCAGTGGAATCCGCTGATGAAGGGTGAGTTTCCGATGAAACGCGAAGTGCTCGAGCAGGAAGTCATCCCCGCGTTTCAGGTGGAGATGCAACTGCCCGATCAGGCAGAGTTCACCCTTGAAGCCTTTCTTGAGCTGGTAAATGCGCATCCGGAGCTGCAGGCCGTGGATGTGGTGAAGCAGCGTTTTGGCTATATGGTGAACAACACCATTTGTGAGTTCGGCTATGTGCTGATTAACGGAGCCAAAGTTTGCACCATCAATTCCGAATCAACGGAAGTTGAGGATATCAAAAAGACCCTTGCCTATACCGGCCTTGAGGGGGTTGAAAACATAAACTATTTGCAGGCCATCAAAAGGGTGACCGGCATGATCCGTAAACCGCTCGCCAACTAAAGGAAAGGAAAGGAGACTTCATGGCTAAAGAAATTGAACGCAAATTTTTGGTGAAAGGCGATTTCAAAGATGCGGCATCGAAGCAGATGCGCATTACGCAGGGCTATCTCTCATCGGTTCCCGAGCGAACGGTTCGGGTACGCATCAAAGGGGATAAAGGCTTTATCACCATCAAAGGTATTGGCAGCAGCAGCGGGGCAAGCCGCTATGAGTGGGAGAAGGAAATCCCGGTTAGAGAAGTAAACGAGCTGCTGGAAATCTGTGAACCCGGGGTGATTGATAAGACCCGCTATCAGGTGCCCTTTAGCGGACTCACCTTTGAAGTTGATGAGTTTTATGGTGATAATGAAGGCCTTACTGTGGCCGAAGTTGAGCTTTCGTCGGAAGATCAGGCATTTGAGAAGCCCGAATGGCTGGGTGAAGAAGTTACCGGAGATGTGAAATACTACAACTCCATGCTCATGAAAAACCCCTACAAAAACTGGTGACCGGTACGGACATACCGTGCTGACCTAAAAGCCAAAGATAATGACGGACACAAGTAAGCAAACGATTAAGGACGCGAACGGTAAGGAATATGATCCGCTCGATATGCGTAATTATTCCATTGAAAAACTTCCAAACCGCCAGAAAAGCAAGATAGAAACCCTGATGGCCGCTTTCGGGGCTCCGATAGCCGTGCTTGCTTTCATAGGTCTGGCGTTTTTTACCAACCTTCCCTTTCTACAGCATATAGATGCTTCTTCGCTGCAATCTGCGCAGGCCCTGCAAATGTTCAATGATTTGGGTGCAGAGCAGTTTGTCCGCAACAATCATTATATGCTTGCCATATTTGTGGCTGCCATTATTCTTTGGCTTACCGCGGCGATTCCGAACTATCAGGTATCGCTGATTCTGATCATTTCCCTGGTGTTAACCGGGGTGCTGCCTGAACGGGTTGCCTATGCACAGCTTGGGCACCCGGTCATGTGGCTCAACATCATGTCGTTTGTGCTGGCGAGTATGCTCGTTGCTACCGGGGTAGCCAAGCGGTTTGCCCTTTGGTTTATTCTCAAATTTGGCAAAAATGCCGGTACCATATTCATCAGCTTCATTGCGATTAATACCCTGCTTTCGGCCTTTATTTCGGCCACAACGGCCAAGGCGGCTATCCTGCTGCCAATATTTATGGTCATTGCAGCGGTTTACGGGGCTGATGGCGGAGATAAGAAAACCAACTTCGGACGCAGCATTGTGCTTCAGAACCTGCTGAACATCAATCTGGGTGCAGGTGCTTTTGTTACAGGCTCTGGCGCGAACCTGCTTGCCGCAGCACTGATCAGCGGCGCGATTGAAGGCAACGTCTATTTTGCGGACTGGATGTTTGCCATGTTTCCGACCATGGTCGGGATGATGTTCATCGGCTACTTTGTGGCCATGCGGATCTTCTTCCCCCTCGAGAAAAAAGAGCAAAGACCGCAAATCAAAGGCGGGATGCGCCGCCTCGAAGAAGAGTACAAAAAGCTCGGTCCCATCAACTATCAGGAAATTAAGACCATCGTCATTTTCGTACTCATCCTTGCGCTGTGGTCAACTGATCGTATACATGGCGTGAGTGCAACCGCCATCGCTTTTGTGGGTGCGATTATCGCCCTGCTGCCCCGTTACGGCATCGTGACCTGGAACGATGTGGACATTCCCTGGCACCTGATGCTCTTCTCAGCCGGTGCTTATACCCTCGGTGCAGGATTTAATTATACCGACCTGCCGTCACTCACGGTCAATGCCTTTTTCGACAGCATCGGCATCGGAAATGAAACTGACTTCTGGATGCTCTACCTGCTGCTCACCGGCGTGATGTGTTTCAGTGCGCTCATCTTTCAGTCCAAAACCATGCGCACGATGATCTTTATCCCGATAGCCATCGGGGTGGCACAGCGCTTCGATTTCAGTGTTGTGAGCCTGGCCCTGCCTACGGCCTTTATGATTGAGTATGTCTGGGTGCTTTACTTCAACAGCAAGCCGGCTGCCCTGCTATATGAAACCGACCGCTACGACCTCAAAGACGCCTTCAAGTTTGGCATCACCATGATGATAATCGGTTACCTGCTCAACATCGTGCTCGGTGAAACCTGGTTCCGCTTCCTTGGCATCACACCCGACGGTGTATTCGGAATTTTCTGAAAAACTATTCATCCAAAATAACACGCTAAAATGATACAACTCTTTGGGAGTCACAAACAGATAGAAGCTGAAATTGACGAATTCCTCGATCAGATCATCGGCGGGGGCCTGCTGTTTAAGAAAGGCATCAAATTTTACCTCGACGGACGTGAAGAAGAATTCGAACAGCGCCTTAATGAGCTCATCCTGCTTGAAAAACGTGCCGATGACCTCCGGCGCGACATCGAAACCAAGCTTTACACCAAAACCCTCATCCCGGAATTCCGGGGGGATGTACTTGGCCTGCTCGAACACTCGGATGCTGTTCTCAATCAGATTGCGGATACGCTGCTGGAATTTTCCGTGGAGCGGCCTGAAACCCTGGACGATCTGCGCGACCTCAAGCATGAGCTCGCCAAAAATGCCATCAAAGCATCAGAGTTCATGGTCAAAGCCATCCGCTGCTATTTCCGGGATCTGAGCGCGGTTCGCGACAATATTAAACAGGTACACTTTTCGCGGGAAGAAACCAACCGGCTAAGCGAAAAATACAAGCGGGAAATCTTTGGGCGCGGTGAACTGCGGCTGAGCCACAAAATGCACCTTCGCTATTTCGCGCGCAGCATTGAAAACATAGCTGATGATGCCGAAGACCTTTGCGACCGTCTGGCTATTGCAGCCATCAAAAGATACATTTAAGGGACACCTGTCATGGAATGGATTTATTTACTTAGCGGGCTGTTTTTGGGATGGTCGCTGGGCGCCAACGACGCAGCCAATATTTTTGGCACCGCCGTCGGCTCCCGTATGGTTACCTTCCGGACTGCTGCGCTGGTATCTACGCTGTTTGTTATTCTCGGAGCGGTCATCAGCGGGGGCGGAACAACAGAAACCCTGGGACAGCTTGGGGCGGTGAACGCGCTTGCGGGCTCATTCACCGTTGCCCTCACGGCCGGGCTGAGCGTGGCCATTATGACCAACATGAAGCTGCCGGTATCCACATCTCAGGCCGTAGTAGGCGCTATTCTGGGCTGGAACTTCTTCACCGGGTCCCCAACCGATTACGGCAAGCTGCTTGAAATTGTCGGCACCTGGTTTTTTTCGCCTGTTCTTGCGGGAGCCTTTGCCGTCGGGCTGTACCTGCTTGCCAAACGCTGGCTCGGCAATGCCCGCATTCACATGCTGCAAATGGACGCATGGACGCGCCTCGGTCTCATTGTGGTTGGTGCCTTCGGCGCTTACAGTCTGGGCGCAAACAACATTGCCAACGTGATGGGCATGTTCGTTTTTGCCGCGCCTTTCGACACGATCACGGTATACGGCTTTTTTGATTTTTCCGGCACGCAACAGCTGTTCCTGCTTGGTTCAGCTGCCATAGGGGTAGGCGTGTTCACCTATTCGTATCGCGTTATGACGACGGTTGGAAATGACATTTTCAGGCTGACACCAATGCTGGCGCTCATTGTTGTACTGGCCAAATCGCTGGTGCTCTTTGTTTTTGCCTCGCAGGGGCTGGAGCGGATATTGCTGAGTCTTGGCCTTCCCGCGCTGCCGCTGGTACCTGTTTCAAGTTCACAGGCTATTATTGGAGCCATCATTGGCGTAGCCATGGTGAAAAGCCGTTCTAACATAAACTTCGCGGTTGTAGGCCGTATCGCTACAGGATGGGTCATCACTCCTGTAATCGCAGCGGCAATGTGCTATGTTGCCCTCTTTTTTGCGCAAAATGTCTTTGAACAACAGGTGGTTGACCGGAGTGCACAGACCGCTTCCGGCCTGCCGGCTACCCCTTTGCAAACCGAAGTAGTTCCCTTTAAAAATACTGTGCAGCTGAAGCCCGTGGACTGTGATTTGGCAGGTCCGTTAATTTTGGAAACGGCAGCGCCGGCTGTGCTTTATCCTTCAATTCATTAGTTACAAAAGGTACATACCTATGAAAATCCAGAAAGTATTATTGCTCTTGCCGGCCCTGATATTAGGGTTTGCAGCGATCTTTAGCGGGCTTCATGCGCGTCAGGTCGACACTACAAAAATTCATTCGGCCATTATGAATCCCGGAGAAGTAAGAGAAGGCATTCTGGTCTATGAAGATCCTTCCAGCGACTGGTACATCTGGTCAGATCACCGCATTTACTGGGATGCTGCGGTGTATATGGGTGACAATTCGAATCAGGAAACCCTGCCAATGACCAACGGAGCCATGCTTCGCCGCGGCATTATTCAGTTCAAGGCTACCATGTACCGCGACTGGGAAGCTTACATCGATTTGAATGCTTCACAGGGAGATGCACTCACGCCGCGCGATATGTGGGTTGCGCGCCATTTTCGCGGGGATTTTCACAACTTCTTTATTCAGGCCGGTAACTTTAAGGAAGCAACCGGAATTGAGCGTCTCACAAGTTCCCGACTCATCACCTTTATGGAGCGCGGCGGAGATGGCATTTTTGAAGACGGACGCCGTAAAGGACTTGCACTTACCTATTTCAACCCGCATATATGGGCACAGGCCGGAACCTGGGGGCAGGAAATTGATCAGCGTCGCTTCACACAGGATAACGAAGCCTGGGGTTTCAACGGGCGCGTAGCATATACTCCGATTCGTCAGGATCGTCGCATCGTGCATATCGGCGCATGGGCTTCCGTAAGGCCGCCTGATGCCGATAACAACAGCCGCGTACGTCTTCGCGGCCGCCCCGAAAGCCGCATCGCAAGCAACGATTCCCAGCGCTTCCTGAATACCGGTCAGATTTCGGACGTCAATAATTACACCCGCTACGGCCTTGAGCTCGGTACCGTACTCGGGCCGCTTCAGGTGCAGGGCGAATACAAAACCTTTAATGTGAACCGGAAAAACGACCTGCCCAACCCATCCTTCTGGAGCGGTTATGTGAAGGCTTCCTATTTCATTACAGGTGAATCGCGTGGCTATTTTGCAGATGAAGGCGAATTCGGGAATTTTGACCACCCCCGTAATTCATGGGGGGCAGTACAGCTTGCCCTGAGGTACAGCCGCACCAATCTCAACGACGAAAGTGCCGGCATTATGGGCGGCGATCAGGAAATTATAACATTGGGGCTCAATTACTTCGCGACCCGCTACATACGGTTTTACTTTAACTACGCTTTCGTACGCTCTGATGAAAATGCAAACGGCGCCGGCAGCCTGATCCCCTTTAATTACACATACTTCCAAACCCGAATGATGGTTCGACTGCCCTGATCCTTATATTGGCGCGACCATTGACCTGAGTATCATTCATTCAAAATTTTGTACTTATGAAATCCTTCAAATATGTAAGCCCGCTGCTGATACTGCTGCTTTTGCTCTCCTGCGTAGATACCAGCACAAACGTAACAGAACCCGATCCGGAGCCCGATCCCGATCCGCTTCCCGGCACCGAAGCCCTGGTTTACTTTTGGTTTTTTGGGGGGGATATCCCCAACAATGTCGAACTTGAACGCATCGACGCAAGCTTTCCCGCCGGAAATGAAGCCTTTCTGACCTTTACTTCCGCGCTCGACGGCTACCCGGAAACCGACCGCAAAGGCTCCATGGAACGCAGAAATGCTCCTACTGACCTGAATTACCGTCCGCAGGGTAACGGCGGGCGGGAGTATCAGGAAGGAGAAATGCGTGCCGTTCAGATCCGGGCGCCCTTTACCGGACCCAACGGGGAGAATACCATGATTTTCCATGCACCCGCTACCGGGTTTAAAGATCTGATATTTTCTTTTGCAGCTATGGATGAAGGTGCGGCTGAAGCTTTGGTTTTCGATTACAGCATTACCGGAACAGAAAACTGGACCAATGCCGGTCTTTCACAGCCTGTACAGACACTTGAAACAGACGCGTACCGCTTGTTCATTCTCGATTTGTCTGAAATTGAAGAAGCCAACGATAACCCGAATCTCAAAATAAGAGTCAGGTTCGACGGTCCGAATCTTGAAGACGACAACGGTACACGGGTAACTTTCAACAACATAGCCCTCGACGGGGTGTCTCTGAGTGATTCACAGCCGACTGCACTGCGTATTACCGACATCAATAACGGGGAAGCAGTATTTGCCGGAGAGCCGTTTAGCATGCTCGTGCAAACCGTTGGAGAAGACGGCCGACCGGTTGAAGTTGACGCTGAAACAACTGTTTTTCTCACGCTTGCAACAGGAAGCGGCAGCCTTTCCGGCACCCTTGAAGGCGTTGTACCTGTCGATGAAAGCACCGTGCGCATAGACGGCCTGCGCTATGACACGGCGGAAGACGGGGTCAGTATTGAAGCTGCATCAGGTGGTCTTGCCTCTGCGGTCTCCGGGACGTTTGAGGTAGAAGGTCAAACCTTTTCCGTAAACTTATCGGTAAATCCGGTTGGTGCAGGCACGGTTGATGGGGCCGGCTCCTATGCAGCAGGTGAGCAGGTAACGATAAAAGCTATACCCAGTGCCGGCTTTGCTTTCCTGATCTGGACAGAGGGCGATGACGGCGATGTGTTCAGTACCGAGGCCGAACATACCTTCGAAATGCCGGAAAGGGATCTTGCTATCACCGCCAGCTTTATCGGGGAGGCCGAAGCCGAGACGATTGTACGCTGGACTTTTGATGATACGCTTGAACCCGCTGAAGGCAACGGAACAGCACAGCTTGCGGGAGGTACGGAAACCCATTCTCTCACCCTGGGTAGCGGCTGGCGCATAACGAATTTCCCGGAACAATTCACGGCTTCGGCGACCGCAGGTGCGGAGTTTATGGCCTCTACCGCCGGATACGATGCTATACAGGTCAGCTTCGGGCAGCGGGCATCCGGCACCATGAGCCGCTGGGCTGAGTTTCAGTACACAACCGACGGCGGCACTTCCTGGCAGCGTTTCGGAGACAACGGCGGTGTTCTCTCCCCGCACGACACCGTTGCCGATAATCTGCTTGATTTTGAAGCCATTCCGGAAGCCGCAGATAACCCGGGCTTTGGGCTGCGTATCGTTTCGGTTTTCTCGCCGGTTGCGTTTAATCCGGAAGAGCCGGATGAGGAATTTGCAGCCAATACCGCGTATCACCGTGCACGTACGGAGGGAACCGGCGGCGGTGCCTACTCAGGAGGCGGCAACTGGCGTCTGCTCGATGTAACCATCACCGGCAAGCCCCGCTAAGCATTGCTGCAAAAAATTGCACCTGAACTTGCAGACTGCAAGTAGAATGGAATCAGAACATAAGGAGCACTTCATGCCCGCAAACGCTGACGGAGCATCTTAGGATGTGGCAATGCGCGGCTGAATGTGCTCCTTTGCTGGTTTAGGTCAGTTACGCTGGCACATGGATTTTCCGCTTCAACGCCGCCAGCGGGGAAATTTCACTTCTTGGGAATCGCTTCGCTCGGTGCGCAGCCTTTTCACCACACCCAAATTTGGGCTACAAGTGTTTTTCGTTAAGTCCAATTTAAACTAATATTTAGCAAATTAATCCTGTTTAATTGTGAATAATGCGGGATAAGTAGCGGACAAGCTGAAAAAAAAGGGGACTAAAAAACAGCAGTGCAGATTGCGTTGCGAAGCTTAAGCGGCAGGCCAATGACTGATGCTTCTCTATCCCTGGTACGGATGCTTAAGGTGAAATTTCATCCCAAAACAAATTCACAGCCATGAAATTGATAGTCAAAAACGCAGCACTTCCTTTGATTTTTTTGCTGGTGCTCTTTTGCTTTGCGGATGAAGCTGCTGCGATGCCGTCGGAATCAGATGGTCCCGGAGAAGAGCCCCTGGCAGAAGAGCTCAGGGCAAGGTTTAAGGGAGAATCTTTCAGTTTGGGTATTCTGTTGCAAACGCAGGGCTTTTTCTCGTTTCGCGACAACGATTTTATCGGGGGGAGGAGCTGGGATCTGGGGTCAACGCGCATTGACTTCCGCGGCACGGTTGACCGTAATTTCACCTACAGGGTGCGTGTGTATTACCTGAGTCAGCAGCAAAGCATTGATGCGCGGGTCGGATACTGGTTTAATGCAGATACGGAGATCGTTGCAGGTGCCTTCAAACCTTTTCTGAGCCGTGAGCTTGACCCAAGCCCCGGGCGCACAGATTTTGTAAGAAGGGCCCGCTTTGTGGGCGCAATGATGAACAGCCTGGAAGTCGGAACGAGCCTTTTGGGTAAAACCGGACCCCTAAACTACCGGTTTGGAATTTACAATGGTACCGGGGTGCAGGGTATGCGGGGTAACACCGATAACCGCTTTCTCTACACCGGCAGAGTCTTTGGCAGCGTGCCGGTTAACGGTCATTCGCTTATAATGGGCCTCAGTGCTGCGTTAAATCAGTCGCCGGATGCGAGGGTTGGCAACTCAGGCCTTACAAGCAAAGGCGACCGCTATTTTTACGGGGGCTATCTCGATTATCGGGCGGACACTTTTTTTGTGTCAACGGAATGGGTCCAAACTTTTTTTGACGCTGTGGAATACGGCAATAACAGGGAAACAATCACGGGATTTCATGCAACGGCAGGGTTCAGGGTCGGACCCCGGCACGAACTGCTTGCCCGCTATGATTATCTTGATTTCAGGCTGATTCCTGATGCCCGTGACCGCTTCCTTGCCGGTCTGAACTACTATCCGAGCAGCCTGATAACCTTTCGCCTGAATGCCATCGTTGAACCGGACCGCAGGGCCGGAACACAAACCGGTGTTGCCGCGGTCTTTCAATATATGTTTTAGGCAGCTTGGTCTTTTGATACACTACTATTAAATAATGCCTGCAAAATTCATGCAAAAACGTTGCAGTCAGTTGCAGGGCGGTATGTCCTTAGTTTACTGAAATCCAAAGACGCGGGTTTTCGCAGGTAACACCCTATAAATCAGCTATACACAGGGCATGTTTTACAAAAAGGCATAAGCGGGTGAGAAAATGCGATTTATGTTCTGTTGGAAGCACTTTTATAGCTTGTAAGCGCTTTAAAAGCGCTTTTTTTAGGCTTGTATATATGATGTATAACTTGTTTATACCTGATCTCAGCCTTACTATGCGTGCGATCCACCCCATGAGTAAAAGTATCCCTTGTATAAATACCGCAAATTATTTGATCGGCTAAGAAAATTTGTGGATTCCGCAAGTTTGCTTCTAAAAATTGCGTGGTGGACATCCAATAAAATCCTGATGTCAAAACCAACGAACATGATCAGAACGAAACAGTTTATGATCCTCCTCAGCTTACTGCTAATGGCCTCGGTCAGCAGTTCGCTTGCGCAGGATCGCGTGCATGTACAGGAGGACGCTGACGGCTGGCGCCTTCTTGTTGACGGTGAACCTCTCATGGTAAATGGTATGAACTGGGATTATTTCCCAATTGGTACCAATTACGAATATGATTTCTGGGGTCAGTCCGACCGCTTTATTAGAGATGCCTTAGATTATGAAATGCGCCTGCTCCAAAATATGGGCGTAAACTCAATTCGGGTTTACACTGGTATTACGCCTGAGTGGGTAACCTATATATATGATAACTACGGCATCTATACTATGCTTAACCACTCATTTGGCCGCTACGGCGTAATGCTTGAAGATGGCTGGATGGCAAATACCGAATATTCTGATCCCAGGGTGCAGGAACTGCTCCTTCGCGAGGTTACAGAAATGGTTCAGGAATTCCGCGGAACCCGCGGTCTCCTGTTGTACCTGCTCGGTAACGAAAACAATTACGGCCTTTTCTGGGGCGGTGCTGAAACAGAGGATATACCGGTTGTTGACAGGCAGTCAACGGTTCGTGCCCGTGCCATGTATGAATTGTTTAATGACGCAGCACTCGCAATGAAGGAATACGACACGGATCGTCCGATTGCCATGGCAAACGGTGATTTGTTGTTTATGGATCTTGTCGTTGAGTTTATGCCGGATATGGACATCTTTGGTGCCAATGTGTACCGCGGTGAAACTTTCACAGATTTGTACGATCGGGTAGCTGCCGAATACGGCAAGCCGGTACTCCTTACCGAGTTCGGTTCGGATGCTTTTAATGCCAGAACCAATCAGGAAGATCAGCTGATGCAGGCTCACTTCAAGCGCCTGAACTGGCTTGATATTTACCAGCACGCTGCAGGCATGGGTCGTGCACAAAACTCTATCGGTGGATATACTTTCCAGTGGAGTGATGGCTGGTGGAAATACGGTCAGACTGTTGATCTTGATGTACATAACACCAACGCTTCCTGGGCAAATGGTGGTTATTGGTGGGATTATGTGGAAGGTGAAAACAACATGAACGAAGAGTGGTTTGGTATCATGGCCAAAGGCCCGACGGATGCTATGGGACACTTCCGCCTCTTCCCACGTGCTGCTTACTACGTTCTTCAGGAAGCCCACAAAATAGATGTTTATGCCCCCGGCATGAGCGCGGCAAGACTCGCTGAGATCTTCGAAGATATCAATATTATGGACGCCTACCTGCGTGCACGTGGTGATACGGCAGCGCTGGAAGTAGATCGTCTGACCGGTATTCGTCTGAGTCGCTTCACAGCTGATTTCAAAACCTTCAACACAGGCGGAGATAAAATTACCACGCCGGAATCAGCCGACCCGAATGTGCGTCAGTTCCCTAATGAACAGGGTTTCGACCACATGCAGTCTTTCTATGTAGG
Source organism: Cyclonatronum proteinivorum (assembly GCF_003353065.1). Classification (GTDB taxonomy): domain Bacteria; phylum Bacteroidota; class Rhodothermia; order Balneolales; family Cyclonatronaceae; genus Cyclonatronum; species Cyclonatronum proteinivorum. Next base: position 1,860,848 of record NZ_CP027806.1, read on the forward strand.
TGTTGAAGCGCGCCCATCCAACGATGTACGTGCAGAAGTACAGTTCAACGTACTTGCGAATGTTGCCCAAAACCCGATTGATGAAATCTTCTACGAAAACCGCGGACGTCAGCTTGAAGTCCTAACGCCTGAAGGCATTGCGACCCTGGAAGATGTTAACCGCGTGAAGGTTTACAATGCAAGCTTCGACTGGAATCACCGCTATTTTGATCTCGAAGGTTTCTACCGCACCGGTCGCTACCATTGGGGCTATGAAGGCGATTTCTTCGGCCTGTACCCTGAAGCCAACTATGGCGATCAGATCGATATCTACAACGGTATTGCGCCCTTTGGTTTTGAAATGGCAGGTCGCCGCGAATTTGACGGTTTCAAATTTGCTTTTGGTCCGCAGCTGTGGTGGGGTGCTAACCCGGCCTTCTTGCTGAAATACCGGCACCGTACAGGTCCCTGGGATATGGCAGCCATTTACCATGAAGACATTGCCACACAGGGCATGACAGAAAGCTCTTTTGCCGTACCGCAGCCCAAGACCCGTCGTGTAACCTTTGCAGCGACCCGTGATTTTGGTCCGCTGGAAGTACAGGGTGGTGTAATCTGGGCAGGTCAGCCGCTGAACGATCGTGAATTCCAGATCTACCGCAATGGTGAAATTTTCGTTGATCAGATCAATCCGGAAGACAACTGGGGCGGTAAGCTCAAGCTGACCTATCAGGGCGGTAACTTCAACTGGTACGCGCAGTCTGCAGTTATGGGACTTGTAGCGCAGGGTGGTTACGATCAGACCATGACCTTTACAGGCTGGCACCTGAAAGACAGCGGAAGCGGCAATCAGTACAACTTCCTCACCGGTTTTGCCTATCAGCTCGGTGATTTCCAGATCGCGCCCAACTTCCTGTGGCAGCAGCCGATCGAAGGCCCCATTCCTGCAGATGTAGCTGCACCGGGCCGTCCGAGAAACATTCTCGATGATCCGTTCTCTGTTCGTGCAAACCGCGAGACCGTAGCCGGTGAGCTTCTGATTACCTACGATCCGACGCCCGCTACCTACATGTTCGACTGGAACAACGACTACCGCGAAGATGCCCCGTTTGCAGCAAGTGTTGGTTTCATTTACCGTCACCATCCTACCACACAGGATGCGGCCATTGGTATCCTTCCTGACGGACGTACCGCGTTTGCCTTCCCCGGTGCACCACCTGCAAGAGACCTTTGGGAAGCACATGCCCGTATCGTATCCCGTGTAAGCCCTGATCTGGGAATCATTGCACGTCTGTACGGTGGTGAAGCAGAAGCCAACGGAAGTGACGACCGCCTGATCGAGCGTTTTGGTGGTGATCTTCGCGTGATTTACCGCAACATCATGCTCAACTCATTTGTGCGCGTAAATGACTGGGGTCCGTTTGACTACCATCGTGACTTCAACCTTACCTTCCCGCTTCAGCTGATGGCCGACGTTTCGATGTCGCTTGGTGAGCAGGATTGGTTTGACATGCCGCGCACCCGCATAGGTGTACGTGGTACCTATCGTACGCTTGATGAGTTCTCTCCACGCTATGCTCCTGCATTCATGGAAGACCCGAGCGGACAGATTGTACCAAACCCGGTTGCCCCAGGTTTTGGAAATGGTAATGAGTGGGAATTCAGAACCTACATCCAAATCAATATCTAAGAAATTATTTAATGGTTATGACCATGATGAAACAAGTAATAACACATTCCAAATATGCGCTTCTTGCAGCTTTGCTGTTGATGCTGGGCTTCAGCGCATGTGAACGATCCGTTGACGGACTTCCGGAGGCAGAGTTTAGCTCCAACCCGGAAGTATTTATTGACGGATTCAGCCCGGGACTGGAATATTTTCCTTTTGAAGGTTCTGTGCTAAATGCTTTCACAGTAGATACAGAGACCTTCTTCGGAAACAGAGGCGCGTCTATGCGTTTTGATGTTCCTAATGTCGGCGATCCTGCCGGTGCGTTTGCCGGTGCTATTTTCCGTGATGATTTTGGCGGAAGAAACCTGACCTCCTATAATGCGCTCACCTTTTATGCGAAAGCAACAAGAGGCGGAACCATTAACGAAATTGGTTTCGGTCAGGATTTCCTCGGCAATGAATTCGAAGCTACCCAAAACAACCTGCAGCTTACCACCAACTGGCGGAAATACACCATCCCCATTCCTGATCCTTCAGTGCTTACCCAAAGCCGCGGCTTATTCTGGTACGCAGAGGGTCCTGAAAACGGTGAAGGGTATTCTTTCTGGATTGACGAGCTGAGATATGAGTTTGTAGAGGATATTGCTCAGCCCCGTCCTGCCATTCAGCAGGGTACGGATGCCTCTCAGATTCTGTTCATCGGTTCCGGTGCGCAGGTGACAGGGCTTACCTACACAGCAAATCTCGGTGACGGACAGGATGTGACGGTCAGCGCAGCACCTGCGTATTTTGACTTTGCCAGCAGCAACACCAGTGTTGCAACGGTAAATGACGCTGGTCGCGTAACGGTAGTAGGCGAAGGGGAGGCGGTAATTACAGCCTCTCTCGCTGGTGTTGATGCTGCCGGTTCCCTGCGTGTTGAGTCCTTGGGTGAGTTCATTGCAGCACCAACCCCTGAGGAGCTCCCCGAAAATGTTATTTCAATTTTCAGTGATGTTCCCGGCTTCGACGATGTGCCGGTTGACTTCTACAATGGCTTTTACGAGCCATTCCAGACCACGACTTCAAATGACTTTGAAGTTGACGGCGACCGCGTACTGGCTTACGAAAACTTCAACTTCGTTGGAATTGAGTTCAATCAGAACGTCCCAACGATTGATGCTTCAGAGATGACACACCTCTCACTGCATATCTTCCTGCCGGATACGGTTCCGCCTAACTCAGCTTTCAGGGCGCGTATCGTTAACAATCTTGGTGGTGCAGGCGGACCTGAGTCCTCGGCTTCGGCAACCGTCAGTAACAACACCGGACTTGTTTCAGGAGAATGGGTAAGAGTACTTGTACCGCTTACCGGCATGCCTGACAGATCGAACCTTGGACAGATCGTATTTGACTCAGATCAGGGCCCTGGCTTACAAGGGTCAACCATTTGGGTAGATAACATCTATCTGTTCAATGCGAATGCTGCAAACTAAACCCCTAAAGGCCTTTTAAGACACAATGAAAACTACATTGTTCATTATAGGCGCATTTTGTATTGCTGCCCCCCTCTTTTGGGGGTGCAGCGATCAAAATGAACCTAAAGACAGGTTTACCAACCTGATTTGGCAGGATGAATTTGACGTTGATGGTGCTCCGAACCCGGAGAACTGGATTTTTGATATTGGAACAGGAGCAGATCGCGGTATCCCCGGCTGGGGTAACAACGAGCTCCAATACTATACTGACCGACCTGAAAATGTGAAAGTTGAAGGCGGCATGCTGCATATTACGGCCAAGCGTGAAGACTTTGAAGGTTCAGCGTTTACTTCAGGCCGCATTCTCACACGCGGACTTTTTGATACAACCTTCGGGCGTTTTGAAGCAAGCATTAAACTCCCGTTCGGCCAGGGAATCTGGCCTGCATTCTGGCTTCTTGGGGAAGATGCTGACGGCACCATTATCTGGCCTCAGATTGGCGAAATTGACATCATGGAATATGTTGGTCAGGAGCCACGGGTAATACACGGTAGTGTTCACGGTCCCGGCTATTCTGCAGGTAACGCTGTAACACAGACATACAGACTTTCCAGCGGTCGCTTCGATACGGACTTTTATGTTTTTGCCATTGAGTGGGGACCCGATTACATTGACTTTTTTGTCAATGACACCCTCTACAATACCATTACACCGGCTGATATCGGTGACAATGAGTGGGTTTTTAACGACAATACTTTCTATATCCTTCTAAATGTGGCTGTAGGCGGTACATTTGTTGGTCCGCCCAATCAAAACACACCGTTTCCGCAAACCATGCTGGTGGACTATGTGAGGGTCTACTCCAAATAAAGGAAAGCTAAACCAAACGCTACGCCGCAGTCGCTCAACCTATCCAATCATTAAATCAAGCAAACCTTGTCAATCACAATAGCGCACATTCAGGAAGAACGCTGGTTCAAAATTGCTGACAGCGATAGCCTAAGACCGTTTTTTATGAACATCGTAAGTGATTCCAATCACTGGATGTTTATTTCAAGTAACGGTGGCCTTACTGCAGGCCGGAAAAACAACGAGTATTCGCTTTTCCCGTATTACACGGATGATAAAATTACCGAATCAGCTGATATCACAGGCAGCAAAACCATCCTTCAGGTAAAATCAGGCGAAAAGCTGCATATATGGGAGCCGTTTTCGGAGCGTCAGGCCGGACTGTGGAAGGTCACGCGTAACCTGTACAAAAGCTTTAGCGGCAACAGAATTCTGTTCGAAGAAATCAATCATGACCTGAACCTTTGCTTCAGGTATCAGTGGAATTCAAGCAATCTGTATGGCTTTGTCCGCAAAAGCGAGCTCATCAATTTATCCGAAGAAGCCTGCACAGTTAACATCGTAGATGGTATTCAGAACATTCTGCCGTACGGTGTTGAGCCTGATACGCAAACCAAATCGAGCAATCTTGTTGATGCCTACAAGCGCAGTGAAATTGTGTCAGGATCAAATGTTGGCATTTTTGCACTAAGTGCTATTATTGTTGATAAGGCAGAGCCCAGCGAAGCGCTGAAAGCGAATGTGGCTTGGTCACTCGGGTTTGAAAACCCGCTTTGCCTTGCGTCTTCACTGCAGCTTGATACATTCAGAAGCGGCAGACAGCTCAAAGCCGAAGATGACATCAAGGGCGAGAAAGGCGCTTACTTCCTCAACGGCGAATTCACCCTTGCCCCGGAAGAGCAGAAAAACTGGAAAATCATTGCCAATGTAAATCAGAACTACGCGCAGGTTGTGGCGCTCAATCAGGCGATTGCTGAAGATGACGCCCTTGAGTCCAAAATCGAGGAAGACATCAAGCGCGGTACACAACGCCTGCGTGCCCTCGTAGCGGGTTCTGATGGTTTGAGATTAAGCGAAGACTACCTCAAAGATGCCCGTCACTTTTCCAATGTACTCTTCAACATTATGCGGGGCGGCACCTTCGATCACAATTATCAGATCGAGCGCGGAGACCTCAGCCGCTACCTCCAAAATGCCAGCAAAGCCGTCTTCCGTAAGCACGAAGATAAACTTGCAGCCCTCCCTGAAGTATTCGAAAAGGAAAAGGTCGATACACTCATAGCTGAAAGCAGCGACCCTGATTTGAACCGTTTGCTCTGCGAATACCTGCCGCTCAAATTCAGCCGCCGTCATGGCGATCCGAGCAGGCCCTGGAACTACTTTTCCATCAACACGCACAGCGAGCTCGACGGATCCAAGATTCTGGACTATCAGGGCAACTGGCGCGATATTTTCCAGAACTGGGAAGCCCTTGTTCATGCCTATCCGAATTTCATTGAAGGCATGATTTTCAAGTTTCTGAATACTTCAACCTTCGACGGATACAACCCTTACCGGGTGACCAAAGACGGCTTCGACTGGGAAACCATCGAGCCCGACAATCCATGGTCGTATATCGGCTACTGGGGTGATCATCAGATCATTTATCTCCTCAAATTTCTGGAGTTTTACAACAGCCGTCAGGAAAACGGATTTGACGGCTTTTTCAATCAGGATACCTTCGTGTATGCGCATGTGCCGTACCGGATTAAGTCCTATGAAAACATCGCAGAAGACCCGAAAAATACCATCGATTTTGATGATGATGCTGATTTGGCAATCCGTAAAGCAGTTGTGGAAGAAGGCGCAGATGGCGCATTGCTTCGCAACAGCAGCGGGGATATTCACCGGGTCAACTTCCTCGAAAAGATTCTGGCTACAACCCTGGCCAAAATTTCCAACCTGATACCCGAGGCGGGGATCTGGATGAATACGCAGCGTCCCGAGTGGAATGACGCTAACAACGCACTTGTGGGCAATGGCGTCTCAATGGTTACGCTGTATTACCTGCGCCGTTTTCTCTATTTCTTTGAAGGCGTGTTTGAAAGCAGCAAAATGCAAGAGGCAGCCGTATCCGAAGAGATGGCTGAGTTCTTCCGTGCTGTAGCCGAAGTCCTGGATTCAAACAAGGGTATTCTGGACGGCCCGGTCAATGATGCTATCCGCCTTGAAATTACAGAAGCCCTCGGCAAGGCCGGAAGCGCATACCGCCTCAAGGTGTACGAGAAGGGATTCAGCGGAAGCAAAGAAACCATCACCCGTGATGAGATTGCTGCATTCACAAAAACGGCGCGTCTTTACATGGAACATGCCATCCGTGCCAACCGCCGCGACGACAAGCTTTATCACGCGTACAATATCATCACCCTTGATGAAAACGGCATTTCAGTAGGTCATCTGGATGAAATGCTTGAAGGACAGGTCGCGGTACTCAGCTCAGGCTATCTGAGCCCGGCAGAAAGCGTGGAAGTCCTCGACGCCATGCGTAAAAGTGCGCTCTATCGTGCGGATCAGAACAGCTACATGCTGTATCCCAACAAGCAGCTGCCGCGCTTCCTGGAGAAAAACATCATCCCGAACGAGCTGATTGAATCTTCCCCGCTACTGCAGAAACTTCTTGAAGACGGAAATCTGCAGATTGTGAACCGGGATATCCTGGGCGGGGTGCATTTCAATGGCAGTTTCCGCAATGCAGCCGATGTTAAAGAAGCGCTCGAAAATATGGCAGACGGTCCCTATGCCTCGCTTGTCGCCGCTGACGGCGCAACGGTTTTGCAGGTGTTTGAGCAGGTGTTCAACCACAAAGCCTTCACGGGCCGCTCAGGTACCTTCTTCGCCTATGAGGGGCTTGGTTCCATCTACTGGCACATGGTATCAAAACTGTACCTTGCAGTAGGCGAGGTTTGTGAGCAGGCGGCAACAGCTAACGAAAGTGCTGCGCTGCAGGACAGGCTTGCCAAACATTTCTATGAAGTATTTGACGGCATAGGGGTTCATAAAACGCCGAAACTGTACGGCGCTTTCCCAACCGATGCCTACTCTCACACCCCGTGGCACCGCGGTGCACAGCAGCCCGGTATGACAGGTCAGGTAAAAGAAGACCTTCTGGCGACACTCGGGGAACTTGGCGTGAAAGCAGAGGGAGGCGTGCTGACCTTCCAACCTAAGCTTCTGAGAAAATCTGAGTTTATGAAAGAAGCGCGGCTGTTTGATTTTGTTGATGTACATGCGCAAAAGCAGCAGCTGGAAGTTCCTGCCGGTGCAATGGTTTTCACCTACTGTCAGGTACCGGTGTGCTACCATCTTGCAGAGGCAGACAAGGTAGAGGTTAAGCTTGGGGACCGACGGACAGAAGTGTTTGAAGGCCTGGGCATGAATCAGCAAATGAGTCAGCTGGTGTTTAACCGTACCGGCGAAGTGAAGCAGATCACGGTTCATCTCCGTGAATCACACCTTAAGTAAATCAATCTAATACATTGCTCATGAAACAACTCCTTATCATCTTATCTGTAATAACCGCAGTTTTTCTTATGACCGCTTGCGCCTCCGAGCCCGAACATGATTTCTCCGGTATCACCATAACAGCCGCTGATATTCTGGGGAATCCTGAATATCAGGCTATTTCGTATGGCGGATACCGTGAAACAACCCGGGACATTCAGCCCACCCGGGAACAGCAAATCGAAGATATGCGCATACTCGAAGCGATGGGCGTAAAGTTGCTTCGCACTTATAATGTGCATTATGATGAAGCTGCGAACTTGCTTGAAACCATCCGTGTGATGCGTGAAGAAGATCCGGATTTTGAAATGTACGTGATGCTCGGTGCATGGATTGATGCCAAAAATTCATGGACGGATGAGCCTGAGCGTATTCGCGATCAGGACGCTCCCCGCAATGCCGATGAAATTGCACGTGCGGTTGAACTGGCGCAACAGTATCCGGAAATCGTAAAGATCATTGCAGTAGGTAATGAAGCTATGGTGCATTGGGCTACCGAATACTATGTGGAGCCTAAAATTATCCTAAACTGGGTTAACCATCTTCAGGATCTCAAAGCGCAGGGTGAATTGCCCGAGACCCTTTGGATTACATCCTCAGATGATTTCGCATCCTGGGGCGGTGGTGGTGAAGAGTACCACAATGAAGACCTGAATGAGCTGATCAGAGCGGTTGACTTCATCTCCATGCACACTTATCCCATGCACAACACCCACTACAATCCGCAATTCTGGGGTGTCAGAGATAATGAAATTGGCCTCAGCGACAGTGAGAAAATCCACCTCGCAATGGATCGTGCCATGGCGCTTGCGATTCAGCATTATGATGACGTCGTAGCCTATATGCACAGCATAGGTGAAGACAAGCCCGTACACATCGGGGAAACCGGCTGGGCAACCATCTCCAACGAATACTATGCGGAAGGCGGAGCCAATGCAATCGACGAGTACAAGTCAGCCCGCTTCTATCATGATATGCGCAACTGGAGCAACGAAAACAACATCTCCGTTTTCTACTTTGAAGCTTTTGACGAACCCTGGAAAGACGCGGGTAATCCGCTTGGATCTGAAAATCACTTCGGTCTCATCAATATTCAGGCAGAAGCAAAATTCATGCTTTGGGACCTTGTGGATGAAGGGGTATTTGAAGGCCTGACCCGCGACGGACAGCCCATTACCAAAACCTTTGGGGGCGATAAAGACGCCATGATGGAAACAGTACTCGTGCCTCCAACAGACCGCGAAATTCAGGCGCGCCTTGCTGAGCGTGAGTAAATAAACCGCAGGACAAAGGTGTCTGCATGAGATGAAGAAATGGTATCCGGATAAAATTTATGAGGGAATCCGGGTACCATTCAGACACCCATATAAAGTAAGCCTTCAATTGTAACACATTTCTGCCCGAAGAGGGGGTTAGGTAGTGCCCTTGCGGAAATGACAGCATCAACACAAAAAAACAAATACAATGTCTGTAACTACGACTCCTGCGAAAGACAGGGTACCTTTTCTGGAAAAAGCGGCATTTGGCTCCGGACACCTGGTCAATAACCTGCTGCCAGGTGCTTTAGGCGTTTTCTCCTTCTTTCTGCTTACCGCTTTTGGGATGGATCCCTTCCTCGCAGGTTTGCTTGGCGGCCTTCCCCGACTGTTTGACGCCATCACCGACCCTATTATGGGGTACATATCTGACAACACCAAATCCCGGTTTGGCCGTCGCCGCCCCTACATTTTTGTGGGCGCCATTTTAAGTGGCTTGCTGTTTATGCTGTTATGGCAGCTTGACCCCGATGCCTCGCAAATGTACAATTTCTGGTATTTCCTGATTTTCTCCTTGATTTACCTGATTGGAAATACCATGTTCTCAACCCCTCTGATCGGGTTGGGGTATGAAATGACCTTCGACTACAACGAGCGTACCCGTCTGATGGGTTTTTCACAAGTTATTGGTCAGATTGCATGGATGATTGTACCTTGGTTCTGGGTACTTATTGCAAATCCTGATTTATTCGAAACACAGGCACAGGGGGTTCATCAGCTTGCTGTAATCGTAGGAATTGCGTGTATTGTGCTCGGAATCATGCCTGCATTGTTTTGTAAGGAAGTCGATCAGACAAACCTTGATAAGCGCGAGAAGATGACCATGGCATCCGTTTTGGAAAATCTGAAGGAGCTGATCAGGAATATGAAGCTAATTGCACAAAACAAGCCGTTTGCCCGCCTGTGTGGCTCGACCTTTCTGGTGTTTAACGGCTTTCAGATGGTAGCTTCCTTCAGTTACTTTATCATTGTGTTCCACATGTTCAACGGAGATTATGGCATGGCCGGAACATGGCCGGCATGGTTCTCTACCGTGAGTGCGCTGGCAACTGCATTTTTGATTATCCCGATTATCACCATGCTTGCCAACAAATACGGTAAGCGTAATGCCTTCATCATTTCAACCATCATTTCGATAGTGGGGTATCTCCTCAAGTGGTGGGGATTCAGCCCGGAAAACCCATGGCTTATCTTTATGCCAATTCCCTTCATGGTATTCGGAATCGGCGGATTGTTTACCCTGATGATGAGTATGACCGCTGACGTTTGCGACTATGATGAGCTTCAGCACGGAATGCCCCGGAAAGAAGGAAGCTTCGGCGCCATTTACTGGTGGATGGTTAAACTCGGCCAAGGCCTTGCACTCGTATTGGGTGGTCTCGTGCTTAAGGTTGTAGGTTTCGATCCAGCCCTTTCAGAGCAAACCGCACAAACCATGGTCAACTTAAGACTGGCAGATATTATCATTCCGTCGGTAACCGCAGCACTGGCCGTATGGGTTATGTGGGGTTATGATCTGAGCGAGGAAAGAGCAAGGGAAATTAAAGATCAGCTCGTTGCCCGCAGGGGTGAATTGTAAGGCTGACCCGATCAATCATTTTATCAATCCATTTAATTAAGAAAAATCAACACTATATGTCATTCAGAAAAGAAAGATTTCTTAGCTATGCAGGAGTAGGCTCCAACGATAAAACAAGTTACCTGCAGAACCTCTCCGCTGATGAGCTCGATAGCCTGTTTATGGAGATCATGCAAAACGGGATTCACGGCTTGTGCTTCAGTCTTTATGAAGATGGTCAGAAGCCGGGAGATCACATCAGTGAAGCCCAAATTCGCCGCCGCATTGAAATAATCAAGCCCTATGCAAAATGGGTACGCTCTTTTTCATGTATCGAAGGCAATGAGTTTATCCCTATTGTTGCGAAAGAGCATGGCATGAAAACCCTTGTTGGGGCCTGGCTCGGACACGATGAAGAAAAAAACCGTGAAGAAATCGACGCCCTTATTAAGCTCGGCAAAGAAGGCAAAGTTGATGTTGCTGCGGTAGGCAATGAAGTTCTGTACCGTAAAGACCTCAACCTCGAAGAACTGCTTGGTTATATGCGCGAAGTGAAAGAAGCGCTGCCGGATATCCCCGTAGGCTATGTTGACGCCTATTATGAATTCGTACGTCGTCCGGAACTCACAGACATGTGTGACCTCATTCTTTGTAATTGCTACCCTTACTGGGAAGGAACCGCTATCGAGCATAGCTTCGGACACATGCGTCACATGTTTGATCTTTGTGTACATGCCGGAAATGGCAAGCGCATCTTGATAACAGAGACCGGATGGCCAAGTCAGGGGGAAGGTCTCGGAGGCGCAATGCCATCCAGAGAAAATGCGATGAAGTATTTCATCAATACACAGCTTTGGGCCAATGATAATGATGTAGAAGTTTTCTACTTCTCATCCTTTGATGAGTCCTGGAAGGTTGGCGCGGAAGGAGAAGTCGGCGCGTACTGGGGGCTGTGGGACAAGCATGAGAAACTTAAATACGGCGCATGAGTACCTTTGAAAAACTCAACATGGAACCCGGAAGAGCAGTTTGCTATTCCGGGTTTCGTGAAGGGCAGCAGCCCGGAGGTCCCTGGCCTACTTACGATCAGATTGTAGAAGATTTGCACCTGATGCACCCGATCTGGAAGCACCTTAGGCTGTATGATGTTGATAAGCATGCTGAAATTGTGCTGGATGCCATCCAAAAAGAAAAGCTCGGTTTCAAAGTGATGCTGGGTGCTTACATTGAAGCTGAAATGAACAACTTCAATTGCCCCTGGGGAGGCGGTGTTTTCAGTGAAGAACAGCTGGAAGCCAACGTAGCCCTGAATAAGTCCAAAATGGAAAAGCTGATCAGGCTGGCCAATCAGTATCCCAATATCATCAACAGTCTTTCCGTAGGGAATGAAGCCTGCGTGGAGTGGACCGATCATTATGTGCACGAAAACAGCGTTCTGGCCTATGTGAAACAGGTTCAGGCGGGTGCAAAACAGCCGGTCACGTTTTGCGAAAACTACGTGCCCTGGCATTTCAAACTGCAAAAACTTGCCGAAGCGGTGGACTTTATCTCCATTCACACCTACCCGGTCTGGGAATACAAACACATTGACGAAGCTATTGGGTACACCAAGGATAATTACTATTCTGTAGCCCACAAGTATCCCCATAAGCCTGTGGTTATTACGGAAGCCGGATGGGCAACCAACTCCAACGGCAGAGGTATTGACCCGGGCAATGTGAATGAGACCTATCAAAAAATTTATTTTGAGAAGCTCATGCAATGGTGTGAAGAGGAAGGTATTTTAACCTACTTCTTTGAAGCCTTCGATGAATCCTGGAAAGGCTCCCCTGAACCTCTCGAACCGGAAAAGCACTGGGGGCTCTTTTTTATTGACAGAACGCCCAAAATGGTGCTACAGGAGGCACAAAGAAGTTAGCGAACAAGAAGGCTGAACGCTTGAAATCCACTTTCTAACCCATTAACCGCGATACCCGCACGCTATCAGTTTGAAGCTCATTTTTCTCATTCTGCTTTTACTGGCAGGTGTCTGCGGTTCCGTGGCACAGCCTTTACCGGAAAAGGGTGTGCCACGCATGGCTGCATACAGTCCGTCAGATTACCTTAACCCAGGCAAAATCTGGGATATCGCCACAGCTCCCGGAGGAGTCGTGTTCATGGCAGCGGATCGCGGACTTTTGGAATACGACGGCAGTCAGTGGCGTCGCTTCAGGGGAAGTGACGGTTTCCTGCGTTCGGTACTGGTTAAATCCGACAGCCTCATTTATACCGGCTCAGATCTGGATTTTGGCCGGTGGGTTAGAAGCGGTGATGGAAACTGGGAGTATACTTCCCTGTATCCGTTTCGCGACGAGCTTGCCGGTCTTGCGGAGGAGTTCTGGGGCGTGTATGAGCACAATGGCTTCCTATACTTTGTTTCCGCCAGCAATCTCTATGTGTACCGGAATCAGAACCTGACCAAGATTGTTGCACCGGATCGCTTCAGCGGCAGTTTCTTTTTTGAGGAAGCCCTGTGGCTTGTAGATGAAACGCAGGGGTTGATTCGGGTTACGGAATTTGCCCTGCAGCAGCTTGCACCCTTTCCGGAATCAGGGCCACAGGAGATTATCGGGATGTTTCGGGATAACAACAATCTACGCCTGGTAACCCGTGAATCCGGACTCCTCAGCTATCGCGACCGGACCATTGAACCTCTTAATTCGCCGCTGGCAGCTGAATTATCTGAAGCGGGGGTGTTTAGCTATGAAGCGATTTCGGATTCTGTTCATGCATTCGGTACCATTCAGAACGGGCTCATCATTGCGGATGCGGGCGGACGCGTACTTCATCGTATCAACCGGAATAAAGGCTTGTTGAACAATACGGTTCTGAGCCTTCACTACAGCAGGTATGGGAAACTGTGGGCCGGACTCGATTTCGGGCTGAATACTTTTGACCTCCGCAGTAACTATTCTTTCTTTTATGATCTGCAGGGCGCTTTTGGCACCGGGTACGCAGCGCTTTTGCACGACGAAACCTTTTATTTAGGCACAAATACCGGATTTTATCGCACCACCTGGGATAACCTCAGCGGCAGTCAGCTTTCGCCAGGGTTTCAACCCGTACCCGGGCTCAGTGGTCAGGTATGGTCCATTCATCAGATTGGCGGCGATATTCTGATAGCCCATGACCGCGGGCTTTTCCTTTACCGTGATGACACAGCTGTTCGCCTGAATGCCGGCAGGGGAGTCTGGACACTTGTACCGTTCAGGTCAAAACTACTTGCAGGCACCTACAACGGCATATCGGTTTTCAGTCGGGAAGCAGAGACGTGGACTTTTACCAAACAGCTTGAGCATATTTTTGGCTCGGTCATTCAGCTTGTCCCTGAAAGTGATGAGTGGCTCTGGGTGAATATTCCGAATTTTGGCATGGTACGCACCCGCCTCAATGATGAGCTTTTACCTGTTGACCGCTTGCTGTATCCCATTGCTGATTTCGAAGGAGATGATGCCAAAATAGTTGTCGAGGGCGAAGATTTGTTCGTGCTGACAAGCCGCTTTAGGTACCGGTATGATTTCGACACGGAACAGTTTGAAGTAGCTGTTCCGGAGTATCATTTGCATTTACCTTGTGAAGTGGTCCCCGGCGTATTTGCCCCGCTGATGCTGAACGATCAATGGCAGTTTTATCCGGTCTCAAACGGTTTCATGATAGAGGATCTCAGTCGCGAAATGGATCCGGCTCAATTCAATACAAATTTTGAACTGCGGCAATCACAGATTTTTAGCTATCAGGAAGAGCGTTTTTGGGAACCGGACGATAGAATTCCAAGCGGCCTGAACAATGTGCGGTTCAGGGTACTCATCCCCAATGAAAGTGCCATGCGGTATCAGTACCGGCTGCATACAACGCAGGAGTGGAGTGTTCCGCAGGCTTCAGATACCATTGAACTCGTGGGATTAACCCGTGGGCGCCATGAGCTTGAGATCAGGGCGGTAATGGGCGGGGAAATATTTGCTGAGAAAAACTTTACGCTGCATGTAGCGCCTCCCTGGTACCTCAGCTGGTATATGCTACTCCTCTTAGTGCTCCTTTTTATTGCTGCCTGGATTATTGCCCGGCGCTGGCACCGTGAAATCCTCATAGATCAGAAAAGGGAAATGTTGCGGCGTCAGCAGCAGGAAATGAAAAAGCAGGCTGCGCATCAGCGTCAGGCAATGCTCGAAAAGGAACAGCTTCGACTTAGGGGAGAACTTGAAAAACTGGAGCGCAACCTGAAAAGTAAAACCCTTGAGCTCGCCAACAGAGCTAAAAAAGGGCAGGATAAAAACCGGATACTACAGGATATCAAAGAAAAAATAGATGCGCTTGAGGCTACTTCGCAGGTTTCGAAACGCCGTATCGTCGAAATAGACAAAATGCTGGATTCCTGTATAGATCTTGATGACAATACCTTCGAGATACAAATGAACGAGCTGCACCAGGAATTTTTCCGGAAGATGAAAGAACGTTTTCCGGATTTATCAGGAAACGACCTGCGCCTTTGTGCTTATGTGAAGCTTGGTTTCAGCGCAAAGGAAATTGCCGACATGCTGCAAATTCAGCCATCGAGTGTCTACATCAGCAGGTCAAGGCTTCGGAAAAAGCTCAATCTTGATACCGAGGAAGATCTCTATGGTTTCCTGAACGGCATTGAATAGCGCTGAACAATTATGCGTCACTACATACCAACATGCAACAAACGGGCAGTGCGGTACACGGCTGGCTGCGCTTTCAAATAAACGGGAGGAATGAAAACACATGAATAGTCAAAATGCAGTAGTTACCCGCATTGCTATGATCGTAGCGCTGGGTGGGTTTCTGATGGGATTCGACGCCTCGGTTATTTCCGGGGTTGTGGGTTTCATCGAACCGGAATTCGGTTTGTCAAAAATTCAGCTGGGCTGGGCTGTAGGCTCGCTGACCCTCACCGCAACCCTTGCAATGCTTGTAGCGGGTCCGCTGAGTGACCGCTACGGCAGGCGAATGGTGCTCAAAGCTGCGGCAATTTTGTTTGCGGTTTCCGCCATAGGTTCTGCGCTTGCACCGGATTTCCTGACCCTCGTTATCGCACGCATGATTGGCGGTTTCGGCGTAGGTGCTTCCCTCATCATCGCCCCTATGTATATTGCAGAAATTGCCCCGCCCAAAATGCGTGGCAGGCTCGTGAGCTTTAATCAGCTCAATATCGTCATCGGGATTTCGACCGCATTTTTCACTAACTACCTCATCCTGCAGTGGGCGCAGTCTGATGCCGGCTGGGCGCAGGCGCTGATGTTCAGTGAATACACCTGGCGATGGATGCTCGGCCTCGAAACCCTTCCCGCAATTCTCTATTTCTTCGGGCTCTACTTCGTACCCAAGAGTCCGCGCTGGCAGATCATGACCGGAAATGTTGCGGAAGCCCGCACGACGCTCAACACCATCTACGGTGAAGCAGAAACAGACCGTCAGATCGAAGATGTTTTGAAGAGCCTCAATGCGGATAAGGACAAAGAAAAAGTTTCGATGAAGGAAGTATTTCATCCTTCGCTTCGGCTGGTTTTGATTATCGGCGTCACCCTCGCCATTTTGCAGCAGATCACGGGTATAAACGCCGTCTTCTTTTATGCCCCGATGATCTTTGAGCAGTCCGGTATCGGCACCGATGCGGCATTCATGCAGGCAATTCTCGTGGGACTTACCAACCTCGTCTTTACCGTCGCTGCCATGCTCCTCATTGACCGCATCGGCCGAAAACCGCTACTGGTTATAGGCATGAGCGGCATTACGGTGATGATGCTCCTCCTGGCCTGGGGCTTTCACTCGGCAACCTATGAACTCACCGGGCAGGACATTGCCGCTATGGAAGTGCCCGCAGAAGTACAAATGCAGGCGG
Organism: Cyclonatronum proteinivorum; assembly: GCF_003353065.1. Lineage (GTDB taxonomy): Bacteria > Bacteroidota > Rhodothermia > Balneolales > Cyclonatronaceae > Cyclonatronum > Cyclonatronum proteinivorum. The sequence goes on from NZ_CP027806.1 coordinate 1,877,119, forward strand.
CGGGACTGGCCGGGCTTTCCTTTCAAAACGATGTGCAGTTCAAAAACGCGGTAGCAAATGCCATCGGAGACGATGCTGCCCTTGAATATCAGTCGGCGTTTCTGACGGCCGCCATTGATATCAATCCTGCCCTGATCCTGTTTGGCATACTGGGCTTTGTAGCCTCCTTTGCCATCTCCATCGGACCCGTGATGTGGGTGATGTTTTCGGAGTTGTTTCCGCTTCGGGTGCGCGGCCTTGCGGTCTCGTTTGCCGGCTTTATCAACTCCGGGGTGAGCTTCTCCGTGCAGCTGGTTTTCCCCTGGGAGCTTGCGGTGCTGGGCAGCAGCATCACCTTCCTGATTTACGGCCTCTTTGCCGCCGCAGGCCTCATCTTCATCTGGCGCATTGTGCCCGAAACCAAAAATAAATCGCTCGAAGAACTCGAGCAGCAACTCGTGAGGAATCCATCATGAAACAAACCATCCCCATCATTCTAAGTATCCTCTTTCTACTCATGGCAACACCTGAGTCCCTGATTGCGCAGCAGGAGCGTCCGCTTTATCTCGACCCGAATGCTTCGGTAGAGGACCGTGTGGAAGACCTGCTCGCCCGCATGACCCTCGAAGAAAAAATCGGGCAGATGAGTCAGCTCGATATCTCACAAATCAACACAACCGGACTTCAAGCTGATGTTTTTCTCGATCCGGAAAAAGCCCGCGACATGGTCGTTAACAACCATGTTGGCTCGTTCCTAAACGGGGAGGCCGTTCCACCGCAGCAGTGGTATGAATTTATGGCGGAGCTCACCCGCATTGCGGTTGAGGAAACCCGTCTCGGCATCCCCATCATTTACGGGATTGATCACGTGCACGGGGCAAGCTATATGGCGGAAACTACCATCTTCCCGCAGCCGATCAACCTCGGTGCGACCTTCAACACAGAGCACGGCTACAACATGGGCTGGGTGACAGCGCTGGAAATGGCCGATGTTGGCCATCACTGGAATTTCGCGCCAACCCTTGATGTGGGCCGGAATCAGATTTGGGGCCGCCTTTATGAAACCTTCGGAGAAGATCCGTTGCTAACATCCCGCATGGGGGTCGCCTATCTCGACGGCTTCCACAACAATGAAGAAATTGCGCCTTACCGGCTGGCTTCCAATGCCAAGCATTTTCTGGCCTACTCGGATCCTGTGTCAGGCTGGGATAAATCCCCGGCAAGCCTGAGCATGCAGGAAATTTATGAAATGCACCTGCCGCCGTTCCGGGCTGCCATTGAAGCCGGCGTGATGACCATCATGGCCAACAGCTCGGAAGTAAACGGCGAACCCGTGCACGCTTCCGCTCTATTCCTCACCGAAATGCTGCGAAAGCAGCTCGGTTTCGACGGCGTAGTGCTCACTGACTGGGATGAAGTCGGCAAACTCGCCGGTTTTCACCGCATGGTTCCCGATTATAAAGAGGGCACCTACCGGGCTGTGACGGCCGGTATCGATGTGAGTATGACACCCCTCAGCCTGAATTTTAATGAGGCCCTTTTGGAACTCGTGCAGGAAGGCCGTATTTCTGAGGAAAGAGTGGATGAATCTGTCCGCCGTGTGCTGCGCCTGAAGTTTGAGATCGGCCTCTTTGAAAACCCGTTTCCGCGCAATGACCGGCTCGACCGCATTGGCAGCGAAGAAAGCCGGATGAAATCCCTGCAGGCTGCCCGCGAATCCCTCGTGCTTCTCAAAAATGAAGACGACGTCCTTCCGCTGCAAAATCCAGGCAGAATCGTAGTTGCGGGGCCTTCTGCCAACAGCAAACGTAACCTTTCCGGCGGCTGGACCCTGGCATGGCAGGGCGGACGTGAAGAGCAGTACCCCGATCGCATGCTCACCGTGTACACCGGCCTGCAGCAGGCTTTCCCCGAAGCGCAGATCGATTTGCTTGAAACACTGCCTGAAAGCCGTGAAGCCCTTATGGATTTCCTTGCCGGTGCCGAAACTATCATCTATGCCGGCGGTGAAGAACCCTATGCTGAATTCCTGGGCAACATCCTCGACCTGAATCTCGAAGCTTCGCAAAAAGAGGATATCCGCCGCCTGTCTGAATCCGGTATCCCGCTTGTGACCGTGCTCATTCAGGGCCGTCCCCGCCTGATCACGGACGTACTCGATCACATGGACGCACTCGTGCATGCAGGCCTGCCCGGTTTTGAAGGAGGGGAAGCCATAGCCGATGTTCTGAGTGGCAACGTTAATCCGAGCGGTCGACTGCCCTTCACCTACCCGGCCTTCTCCGGACACATGCTCAACTACAACCACAAGCCGAGCGATATCTTCTTCCACCACCCGGATTCCCAGAATCCCTTCGAAGATCCCCGGCCCGGCACGCACCTGTTCGAGTTTGGTGACGGCCTCAGCTACACCGAATTTGAACTCAGCGACCTCCGTCTGAGCGCCGAAACCCTCAGCGGAAACGACCATCTCACCGCGAGTGTCACCGTCACCAACACCGGTGATGTGGCCGGCAGCAAGCCCGTGTTGTGGTTCCTGAGTCAGACCACCGGCCTCGTTCCCCGCCCGGTGCGCGAACTCAAACACTTTGAGCGCGTAACCCTCGAACCCGGCGCCTCCCAAACCCTTACCTTCGAAATACACCCGGAAGAATCACTCTGGTACCCCGACGCCTCCGGAAACCGCGTCTTCGAAGCCACCAAATACTTCGTAAGAGCCGGCACCCTCACCCAAACCTTCACCTACGAACCGTAACGGCACACGCCATCGGCAGGTAAACGAACCCAAAAGCCGGGCCTGACAAAGCAATCTTGTCAGGTCCGGCTTTTTATTTTTGGGGGAAAACTCCGCGAGCATCAATGGTACAGAGGCAGGTCAAGAGCTCCCAAAACGAAGATAAAGGCGTTGCTTTTTTAGGTCGGGCGAAAAAAAGCTGGCCAAAGCTCTTAACTAACTTCTGATTGGAATTACCATTATAAAGCACACCCACAAGGACGTCAACTCCGCTATCTTTCTCCGTGACCTGGTCTCAGATGCGTGCAGGAGCAGGGGCGTAGCCCCGCTCTCTTCGTAGCCAAATTCAGCCCCCCCCGAAAAATTACAAGGGGCGTCAGCCCTGCAATCTCACCTAATCGTACCATTCGAATACAAATTTCAGGTCATAATCCACCTCGAATTTTTGAAGTATCAACAAATACTCATCCTTAAAAGATTGCTTTTTATGGTGTTCCGGTTGATTTAACACGTACTTCACCACCTTATCAATATGCGATTTGGAATACGTAAATGCACCGAATCCTTTTTGCCAATTAAATGGTCCGGGAATGAGCTTCTTTGCATTAATCCATCTTGAAGACCCTGTTTTTACGTGTTCCATCAAGCTTGATGGTGAAATGGTTGGGTGCATGCTTACAAAAATATGCGTATGATCAGGATTGGCATAGATGGCGTACGTTTTGCATCTATGTTTGGTGATGATAGCACACATTACTTTTTCTAATTCATCTCTGAAGGATTCTTGGATGATGTTTTTTCTTCCCTTGACTGCGAATACGAACTGAATGTATAGTTGTGTGTAGGTGCTGGCCATTGCTTTATTGCGAAGATTTGTGGGCTACGTGGCTATGAAGAATTGTGGGCTACGCCCCATTGTGTCTGTTCTGCTCAAATTCTGGTTTTGTGATTGTCGGATGCAACGTGGCTATGAAGAATTGTGGGCTACGCCCCATTGTGTCTGTTCTGCTCAAATTCTGGTTTTGTGATTGTCGGATGCTACGTGGCTATGAAGAATTGTGGGCTACGCCCCCATTGTGTCTGTTCTGCTCAAATTCTGGTTTTGTGATTGTTGGATGCTACGGGGCTATGAAGAATTGTGGGCTACGCTCCCATTGTGTCTGTTCTGCTCAAATTCTGGTTTTGTGATTGCCGGATGCTACGTGGCTATGAAGAATTGTGGGCTACGCCCCCATTTTGCCCTATTTAGATTCTGATTTTGGGTTTTCGAAAACAACGCTTCCGTGATTTGGGAAGTCGATTGAGGTGCTTTGTCTTTGCTGTAAGCGGGCTTATATTCTGATCTGAAATTGAATCAGTAAATTATAATTAGCGCGTGCAGAACTTTAAAGACGATCCGGAATGGTTTGCACCCGATGCATGGTCATTGAAGGAAATAAGGTGAACAGATGAGAAAAGTGAGGAAGAAGGGAGTCATCCGGTTTTGGAGCGGAAACCGTTCGGCTTCGCGGCGGGCGTTTGAGCGGGAGGTGCTTCGGGCAGTGATCGAATGTATCCCTTATGAGTCGGGCTATTGGGAGATTGAGGAAGATCCGTCGGATGTGCCCGGGGAGACAGAGGCTCAGGTGTTTGTAGACAAGACCCATGATTTGCTAGTCACGGTTGGCGGCAATCCCAAATTTGACACAAAGGATACGATCGTTATTCCGCAGCCGCTGGATTTTGGTATGCTGGGCAGCCGTTTGCTTATTATTAGAAAAGAGGATGCTGCCGACTTTGGTGCTATCAGGGATAAGGCGGGACTGCAGCACAAGGTGCAGGGCATACCGCTGAGCTGGGCCGACGCTACAATTTTTCGGGCCAACGGCTTTGCCGTAAAAGAGGAGGGCCGTGTGGATGACCTGCTGCAGCGGCTTGCCGGTCGTCAGTTCGATTATACAACCTTTGGGGCACTTGAAGTGCTGCAGCTTTTTGAACCGGAACAGCCCGGACTGTCAGCCCTGATGATTGAAGACACCTTATTACTACAGTACGAAATGCCGCTTTTATTTTATGTGCGATCAGACCGGCCGCATATTGCAGCGCTGATTGAAAAGGGTTTAAAGGTCATTTCGAATAGCGGTCTGCTGCGCGATGTCCTGCAAAAGCATTTCGGCGGTATGGCAGCTAAACTTCAGCTTGGACAGCGGAAAAAAATAGAACTCAGGAATCCGCTGTTTCCGTAAGCGATTGTACTACACGGATGATTAATCGTCAGCCTGATACAAGCTGTTTTCCTTTTTATAAGCACCTGAGTGTTGCTGTGCCTCCCAAAAAGCAAGGAATTGATCTTTGGTTTGGGGGCTCATGAAATGAACCGTACCCCCTGATGTTCACGGAGTTTCCCCCAAAAAAATAAAAAAACCGGGTACAGCAAAATGTTTGGGTTCCGGCGTTGCAGCTCAGACATGGGATCAGGCGTTGCTGTTGTCTGGTTTTTGGAGCTCAGCGAAAAGGATTTCTTTTAACTTATCAAAACTGAGTGGTTTGGTGAGATAGTGATCTGATAGGCCGAAATCTTTGGCTTTTTCCATGTCGTCTGAGCTGAGGGAGCTTGTGAGGATGTAGGTTGTGACCTGCTCAAAGCCGGGTAGATTTTGTGCGGCTTCGAAAAATTCCCAGCCGTCCCAGACCGGCATGTTGAGGTCAAGAAAAATGAGATTGGGTAAGGCGTCTCCGCTTTCTGTCCGTGCTTTCAGTGCATCGTAAGCAAGCTTACCGTTTTCAAATTCTACGATGCTCTCAGACATTTCAGAGCGTTCTAAAAATTTTTTAAGTAAAAAAAGCTGAATTTTCTCATCCTCAATGAGGCAGACTTCCCTGATTTTTTTCATAAGGCAGTATTATAATAAAAGTTGTTCCCTTGTTAAGTTCGCTTTCTACGGTAATTTCACCACCAAGTGCTTCAACCTGATTCTTAGTTATAAAAAGTCCCATACCTTTGGAGCCACGATCGTTGTGGAATTTTTTATACATGCCGAATAGCTTGTGTTTGTGCCGGTCCATATCGATACCCAGACCGTTATCTTCCACATAAATATACATATGCTTCGCTTTTTTCATAGCGCTAACTTTAACAAAAGTTTTATCACTGCTGGATCTGAACTTTATGCCGTTTGTTAGCAGGTTGAGCAGAATCGTAAATAGATAGGGAGGGACGGTTTTTATGATCGTTTCTTTTTCAACTTCATTAATAAGTCTGACCTTGCTTCTTTCAGCTATTTGGTTTACGCTACCAAAGGCTTTGTTCACAAACTCACGCAGCTCAATGATTTCCGGATTGAGTTCCTGAATTTGCCGCATGTCGAGTACTTTGTTCAGATGGGTGATGGTTTCATCTAAATTTTCTGCAGATTCTTTCAGCATTTGCAGGTATTGAAGCTTGTAAAGCTCGGGTTCCTCCATTTCCAGCATCATAAAAATGCCCAGAATATTGGCAGTGTGGATACGCAGGTTGTGGGAAACGATATGGGTAAAATCCCGCAGGCGTTTGCTTTGTTTTTCTTCAATATCAAGCAAGGATTTGATCTCATCCAGCTTGTCTTTGTAATCGGTTATGTTGCGGACTGTTGTAATGACGCGGTTGCTGCCAAAGGCCGTTGTCACTGCATTGTAGTAGCGGGGTTTGCCTTTAATATTTAATTCATATTCAAAACTCTGAAGCTTACCGCTTGACAATGCAAGCCTTGTGTGCAGCATTTGTTTTTCTGCAACTTCCTTTGGGAAGCTGTCATTTACATTAGCTCCGATGATACTTTCCGGAGGCATGTACAGGTCTGCGTCCTGAGGTGCTTTAAAGTCAAGGAAGGTACCTTCTTTATCAAGAACAAAAACGAGATCCGCTATGGTCTGCAGCAGTGAACGGTGGTAGAGTTCACTATCCCTGAGTTTATTTTCAGCTTCTCTGATTTCAGTTATGTCGATGTGTACGCCGAGTATAATGTTGGATGAGCTTCCTGTTGCAGAGGGCAGGTTCTGACCTCTTGACCATACCCAAACGCTGTGCCCGTCTTTATGAATCATGCGGAAGTAGCTCTCGTAGGTACCTATCATTCCGCCTTCAATGTAGTTTCTTGCTATTGTCCGGGCACTCTGGAGATCATCAGGATGTACCAGGCTTTCCCACAAGCTGAAGTTGAATTCGTCAGCTTTGAACTCTGTTCCGGTGTAACCCAGCATTTTAAAATACTCAGGGCTGCACCACAATTCATCGGTTTCAAAATTATATTCCCATGCCCCTGTGCGTGAGACCTGTATGATTGAACGGTAGCGGGCTTCACTGAGCCGCAGGTTTCTTTCTTTTTCCTTCAGTTCGGTTAGGTCAATGTCGATACAGTACAGCTCGGCTTCCCCCTGCATGTTGTAGATGAGTACGTGGTTAGAGTACACATAAACGGGCGTACCGTTTTTCTTTTGCATCCTAAGTTCAGCAGAGGGTATGGGTTCATTATTATCAATCCAGTTAGAGATATCCCGGAAAACCTGCTCGCGGCCTTCTGAGGGAATAATCAGCTCGTCCAGTTTATTACCCAAGGCTTCTGCCCGGGTATAGCCGTAGAGTTTTTCTGAAGCTTCATTCCAGTAAATAACTTCTCTGTCCCGATTATAACCCTGCACAGAAATGACCGGCATCTTCTCAAATATCTCCCTGAACCGCTTCTCGCTTTCCTTAAGTTTGGTCTCTATATGCTTGCGTGAGGTTACGTCAAGGTTTGTGCCTCGTACCCCTCTGAAGGTGCCGTCTTTATCAAATACAGGCTGGCAGACGTGCTCAATAAATCTGAGCGTACCGTTTTTGTGAAACAGCCTGAACTCACAGCGGTCAGGTTCAGGCATGTTCCAGGTTTTTGCGCGATGATTTTTGTAGTGCGCGCGGTCTTCCGGGTGAAGAATGTCAATCAGTAGTTCAGGATTTGCTGTGAATTCGGCAGCCGTGTAGCCCGTTACCCGTTCACAGGCCGGTGAGTTGTAAATCAGCTCGCCGGTAGGCAGTTCCCAGAATTCCCAGTGATAGGTGTTGTCGGCAACAATCCGGTACTTTTCTTCTGATTTTTGAAGGGCTTCATCCGCGCGCTTCCGTTCGGTAATGTTTTCCTTAACGGCAAGGTAGCTGGTGATTTCACCTTTGTCGTTTTTGATGGGCGAGATGGTCGCTGATTCCCAGTAAGATTCTCCGTTTTTTTTATGATTGAGGAGTTCGCCCTTCCAGGTTCTTCCGCTTGTAATGGTATCCCAAAGCTCCTTGTAGAACGACTGGGGCTGATTTCCGGATTTGAGAATTCTCGGGTTTTGTCCCAGTGCTTCCTCAAGGCTGTACCCGGTGAGCTCCGTGAAGGTAGGGTTAACATAGGTGATATTCCCGGCTACATCCGTAATCACAACGCTGGCCGGACTTTGCTCAACGGCCTGCGAAAGACGTACGAGCTCTTCTTCGGCTTTCTTTTTTTCGGTGATGTCTATTTCGATGCCATCCCATAAAATATCGCCATTGGGCTGCAATCGGGGGGATGATGAGGCATAAAACCACCGGATACCACCATTGGGGTGTTTGATACGGTATTCACACTGAAAAACGCTCATTTTGTTAATGGCCTCTTCTTCCATAGCCTTAAGCTTTGCTCCGTCTTCAGGCAGCATTTGGCCATAGAGGGTGTTGGCATCCGCTAAGACTTCTTTGGCAGAGAGTCCGTGCATCAGTTCAACACCCGCACTGATGTAGGTAAACCTGCGTGAGCTTGAATCAGGATTTGTAAGGATCTGATAAACCAGCCCGTCAGGCAGGTTGTCGCTAATATTGGTGAGTTGTTTTTGGGCGTCGGAGAGTAGTTTTTCAGCCTGGTACTGCTGGGTTATATCAATAGCCGTTGCTGCCATATATGCCGGTTTTCCCTCATCATCGTGTAACAGCACACCGCTCATGAGCATAGGGAAGGTAGAGCCGTCACGGTGTTTATGCCATACGAGGGTGGGTTCAAAGGTACCGTTTTGGGTCAGTTTGCTGATAAGTTCACTAACATGCTGCAGCTGTTCAGGCGTATGGCAAAGGGACATGTAGCCGCCCTCTAATTCATTTGCTGCGTATCCGTGTATATCTGCGAAAAAGCGGTTGGTGTAAATGAAGCGGCCGTTTAGGTCGGCAATAGCCTCACCGTACACGGCTTTATCAGCAATTTTTTTGAACCGCTCGAGCTCGTATTCGGCTACTTTCCGCTCATTTACGTCGTAGCTGAATCCGAACCAAACAATAGTACCGTCTTCCTTTTGTTCCGGCGTAGCGTTACCCTCAGTCCAGATAATTTTATTGTCAGGGGTTATAACCCGAAAAGTACACTGCCATCCGGATAAGGTTCTGGCTGATTCCGCAACACTGTCCCTGAAGTGGGCTGCATCGGCGGGGTGAATAGCCTTCAGAACCGCTTCGGCATCGCGCGCGGCCTCTTCATGCGTAACGCCGTAATATTCCATCAGACCCTCGCTGACAAAAGGAAATGTGTGTGTGCCGTCAGGGTTGAGCTGATAGATAAAAAGCACCCCGGGCAGATGTTTGCTGAATTCCTGCAGTTTGAGCGCTGCATCATCCCGTTCGGCTTCCAAAAGCTTGCGGTTGGTTATGTTGCTTGCAATACCGTCAATACGAATGGGCTTCCCGTTTTCATCCCGTATCAGGGTTGATTTGTCAAGAATCCAAATGACACTGCCATCCGGTCTTATCACCCGTGCTTCCCGGGATGAAAATCCCTTATCAAAAAGAGTTTCAAAACTCTCATCCAATGTATGTAAATCCTCGGGGTGAACCGTTTCGCGCCAAAGATCAGGGTTTTGGTAGAATGCTTCAATTGGGTACCCGTACAGCTGCTCGGCTTTTGGACTGAGAAAATGAATACGGTAATCCGGCAGCATTACCGACCAGACCACATCATCAAGGTTATTCAGAATACTGTTTAGACGCTCACTGTTTTCCTTTAGCGCCCTTTCCGCGTTTCGCTTTTCGGTTACATTTCTGCTAAAAAAAGAAACCCCCGTAATGATACCGTTTTCATATATGGGATTAGCCGAAAACTCAATGTGAATATATGTTCCATTGAGGGTGACCCTGTCTTCTTCTGTGAAACGCTCCCCGGCAAGACCGCGGTCGTAACGTGCTTTCCATGCGGACTGTAATTCAGGCGGCAGCGAGGAGAGTAAATTCGAATTACACTCCAGTTTTACACCGAAAGTCTTTTCAAATTCACGCTGAAATGTTGCGTTGATGTACTGTATCTCGTATTTGCGGTTGATGGACCAAATACTATCCAGCGTACTGTCAAGCACCGCATTGAGATGGGCTTCGGCTTGTTGCTGCCGCTGTTTCTGAATTTTTTGACGGCTTGCGTCCAGAAACAGGGTTATAAAAAAATCCGGTTCATCGGAATACGCATGAATCTGATACCATTTGCCGAGTGGCGTGCTAAATTGCTCGAAATGCTGCGCTTCTCCCCCTGTTGCAATATTGCCGTAAAAACCGATCCAATTAAAAGGGTCGTCTTTAATAGCGGGTATGACCTCTGTGACCCGATTATTCAGTACCTGCGCTTTGGTTAAACCGGTGATGCGTTCAAAAGTGTCATTAATCTCAGTAAAGATGTAATCACAAGGTGTGCCGCTCTCATTCAGGATAATCTGATGTTTTGCGTAGCCCATGATGGGGCTTTCTAAAAGAGCTTGCGGCAGGTCTGACATTAAGTAAATAACAACATGAAAATTCGCTGAACACTGCTGGGGGCCTGAGGGCAGTATTAATTTTTATATTGATTGTAACTTACATTTGTAAAACGAATATGTCAATGAGTAATGACGTGACCCTGTACTTTTTTCAGACACGAAAACCGGTTTCCAACCTGCCCGTCAGCAAAGTAAATGCGCCCTTGGGCTTAACAGGCTGACCAATTTCATCAGGGTAGCTGAAGTCGGCCGGGGTAAAGCTGAAGGTGCATTCTCTCGTTTCTCCGGCCTGAAGCGGCACTTTCTCAAAATGCCGTAGCTGTTTAACCGGTCTTGAAATACGCCCGAAAGCCTGTGATACAAACCAGAGCACCGTTTCACAGCCACTACGGTTGCCCGTATTGGTGACTTCAACCCTGGCGGTATAGCGTGTTTCCCCGTTAATGTTCTCCGCTTTAAGGCTGAGTCCGCTGTATGAAAACGCGCAGTAGCTCAACCCGGAACCGAAGGGAAACAAAGCTGTTGCTTTTGTGCCTTGCTGAATCTGATTGGCAACGTTAGGGTCAAAGAAGTAGATGTTGCTCTGTTTGTGATGATAGGGCAGGTGATGGTTCGGCCATTTGGGATAGGAAAAGGGCAGGCGTCCGGATGGGTTAACCGTACCGCTGAGTACCGTTGCTATGGCTTTAGCCCCTTCAAACCCGGGAAGACCGGCATGCAGTACAGCCGAAGTGCTTTCGATGGATTCCGTAATCAGGCGCGGACGTCCCTGAATAAGCACCAAAATAAGCGGCGTTTCGGCTCTCCCCAGCAACGCTATGGCATTGCGCTGAAAGGCGGGCAGCCGCATATCTGAAATATTGCCCACATACTCACAATAAGGCTCTTCGCCCCCGGCATAGATAAGGGCATCGAATGCGGACAGCTGTTTCAGGAAAGCTTTTTGTTTTGGGGATGAAGCCTGTTCAAGCCCGGCAAGCACATCATCCGAAAAGACCACAATTTCTGCATCGGGGAATTCCTTTTGGAGCGCGGTTTCTATGGTGTGCATCTTCTCAGGAAAGCGCTCTTCTTCGCCGCCCTGCCAGGCGATGGTCCAGCCGCCGCAAAGGTTGCGTTTGCTTTTTGCTGAAGGGCCAAACAGCGCGATTCGCTTTGGGGATTGCAGCGGCAGGGTGTCGTGCTCATTTTTGAGCAGGACGATGGACTCCTGTGCCGCCTTCAGCGCTTTGGCGCGGCTGTCTGCGCGCCCGATTCGTTCGAAGCGGTCGTTACGCGGAAACGGATTTTCGAACAGCCCCAAATCGAACTTGAGTTTCAGAATCCGCCGGACGGATTCGTCAATGCGGGCTTCGGTAATTCGTCCGCTCTCCACAAGTTCGTGCATGGATTTGTTGAAATCCAGGGTGAGGGGTGTCATGCACATATCTATACCCGCCATCACACTTTGATAGGTTGCTTCTGTGAAGTTTTCGGCGGTAAAGTGGAAATTCATCAGCTTGCGCACATCGTCCCAGTCGGTAACGACAACGCCATCGAAGCCCATTTCTTCGCGCAGCAGCCCGGTAATGATTTCATGGGAGGCATGAACGGGTACACCATTTACTTCGCCGCTGTTCAGCATGATGGTGCGTAAACCGGCATCAATCGCATGCTGAAAAGAAATCCGGTGAAATTCGTGAATTTGCTGCATCGGGATGAGCGCCGGCGTGCGGTCCCACCCGGAGCGGGGGTCGGAGTAGCCGAGAAAATGCTTGCCCGTAGCGGATACTTTATAGGGGGCGATTTCGTCATTCTCCTGCATGCCGCCGACAAAGGCCGTACCCAGTTTGGAAGCCAGCAGTGGGTCTTCTCCGTAGGTCTCATAAAAGCGCGGCCACTGTGGGTTCAGCCCCAGGTCAAGCACAGGTGAAAAGCACCAGTGATGACCAATATCCGCGCATTCGAGGGCGGTAATGCGCCCGGTATTGCGGGCATGTTCGGGCTCAAAAGTTGCCCCAAGGTTGATACCCTGCGGGAAAACGGTTGACCCGCTCAGGTAGGTTGCCCCGTGAATGTGATCGATACCATATATAATGGGAATGCCAAGCCGGCTTTCTTCTGCGGCTATGCGCGTGAGGCGGTCCATGAAACCAAACCAAACATCGGCCTCAACCGCCTCCCCGTTTAAAAATGATCCGATGTGATGGTTCAGAATCAGATTCCGCGCCTTCTTTTCATTAAGCACAATATCGCGCTGTTCGCCGGTTGTGTTGATGAGGGTGACATCAAGCTGCGTCATCTGACCGATTTTTTCGGACAGCGTCATGCGTTTGAGAAGGTCTTCAGTTCGTGCCTGTGCCGGTAGCGCAGGGTTTTGATAAGGCAGCACTACAATAAAATCTTAAATATAAATGGTATTCCCGCGGTATGGCGGGGGTTTGCTCAGACCAAAGTCTTATATGGGTTTTTGAAAATGCGGCTCAGAGAAGTTGTGCTTTCCCGCACGCTCAGGCTCACCGGCACAAGGCTGATGTAACCGGTATGTCGTGCGCTGCTTTGTTCTTTGAGACGATTGATAATAATCTCAATGGTTTTCTGTCCCAAGCTGTCGTAAGGGGTGTGGACCGACGAAAGGGTAGGGGTATAAAGGTTACAGGTCGGCAGGTCGTCATATCCTGCAATGGCGACATCATTTGGTATGATGAGTCCGTCACGGATGGCATTGTGCATGAATCCGACAGCCATGCTGTCGTTGGTACAAAAAATGGCCTCGGGTTTCACAGGGGCATCTTTATAATTATAATATCCTGCCTTTCCCTTGGCGAAGGAATAATCCCCGCAGTATTCCCAAACAAGGCTAAGGTTATCTGAAGCATTGATATAATCTAAAAATCCGTTTTTCCGGAGCATGGCTTCTGACTTGTTAATAGGACCTTGAATGACCCCCAACTTCTGATACCCGCGCTCTTCGAAATGCTTTGCAACCAAATGTCCGCCGCGGTAGCTGTCGAAGGTGACGGTATCCATAACAGGGCTTGCTATCGGCGCAATGGAAACCAGCGGGAACTCAGCCGGAAAGCTATTGAGCAAAACTTCATACTCAGCCTCACCATAATCCGGCATAAAGATGACCGCTGCATCAAAATGGGTTTTACGCAGCTCACTCACGATTTCGTCAGGACTGTCTGAAGTATGCGTCACACTCATCAGACTAACACCGGCATTGGTGTCTTTGGCAGCGAGGTCGAAGCCTTCAAACAGCGAAGCAAAAAACTCACCGGTGTAATGCCGTGTGACAATGGCAATCTGAATGGTATTCCGCAGCTCAATGGGGGTGTGTATAGATGAAACGGGGTAATTAAGCCTGTAGGCGCTTTCATAAATCCGTTTCTCATTTTCTTTGCTGATTTTCCCGGTGCGGGTAAGTGCCCGGGACACCGTTGAAATGGACAGACCGGTGTCTTCGGCGATGTGTTTGAGGGTTACTTTTTTTATCATAAGCAACGAATTCGAATGCGTGAAAATGGATCCATAATATTGCAAAAAATTTGCATAAATGCCAATACGATTTTCTGCGAATAGAGGTGTGATTGTTTGGGCAGCACAGTTTTTTTCGGATTTGGGGCATAAATTTCACGTAAATGCAAAAAATGAATGGTTTTTTTGTTGTAGGAGCAACGATGATTGGTAGACATCATTGATGTTTTTGGTACCTGTATGCTAATTCATTTTGCATGATTCTGATTGCTTTAGGCTTTTTTCTTTAGTTTGCTAAACTCTTCCACTTATTTCAGTAGCATTGTGGGGGATGGCTGAGTTAAAGTGCGGAATAATTTTCTAATGTGTGCAAACTCAGGAAAAGTATTTGCAGGGCTAATAAAATTCCAATATCTTAAAAGCGTTTCCAGAATTACAAATAAACCTCATTTAGTTATGAAATCATTTTATACACAAAGCCTCAGAGCATTATGTGCTATGTTGCTGATCGCAGGCCTGAGTTTCGGTGCTGCACAACAGGCTGACGCCAGACAAGACAATGTCATTATTAACGGCGATTTTAGCTCCGGTCTCGACTCCTGGACGCCTTTCGTTGCAGATTTTGCCGGCGTTTCAGCCGATTTTAGCGTAATTGATGGCGAAGCAGCCATTACCAATATTTCCGGTGCCGGCGGAGAAGTATGGTATGTTCAGTTCAATCAAATTTTGACAGAATCGCAGGTTTCTTCCCTGCAGATGGGACAGAACTACAAAATTCAGTTCGACGCACGCTCAAGCGAAGACGGACGTCAGCTTCGCTCCTATTTCGGGGAAGAAGCTGGCGGGTTTGCCAGCATTAATATTGCTGATTTCAACCTGACCACTGAAATGCAGACCTATGAAACAGTCTTTACCGTTGACACCACTTACCCGCTGATGAAGCTTGGTTTTGAAATGGGTTTCAGTAACGCTGACGTTTTCATTGACAATGTTTCAATGGTAGCAACTGAAGAAGAGCCAACCCCTCCGGGCGGACTTACCCTGCCGGTAACATTTGACGATCCGGATATCGATTACGGTTTGTTCGATTTTGAAGGCGCAATCTCTGAGATCGTCACCGATCCTACTGACCCTGCCAATATGGTTGTGCAAACGCTCAAGCCTGAAGGCGCTATCTTCTTTGCAGGTACAACGGTAGGCGACCCTGACGGATTTGCAGAAGCCATTCCGTTTACACCTGAAGAAACAACCATGAGTGTTCGCGTGTGGTCACCTGTTGCTGGTATTCCTATTCGCGTCAAAGTTGAAAACTCAAATGATCCCACTGTTTCTGTAGAAGCAGAAGTGGTTAACACTGTTGCCGAGGATTGGGAATTGCTCGTATTCGATTTTGCAAATCAGGCACCTGGTACAGCTCCTATTAACTTCGCAAGTACCTACAACAAGTTTACCATTTTCTTTGACTTCAATTTTGAAGATGAAGCTGTTGAGCGTACGTACTTCTGGGATGATATTGCCTTCGGTGGCGAAGGCGTAATTGTTCCACCGGCAACACCAATCGGTTTTGTAGCACAAAATAACATTAACGGCGAACCTGTTGGCTCTGGTGAAATGTTCCTTGCTGCGGGTCCAAACAACGTTGAAAATCCAAATGTTGAGTATCGCTTGTATTACGCGCGTACCGCAGACGACGTTGAAAATCCGATTGAAGAAGCCAACGAGTACGAATTTGGTTCAACTCCAGGTGACGGAGACGGCGTAAATGCATTCGGTTTCAACATCACCGGTCTCGATCCGGGTACAAGCTACACCTTCTGGCTGCATCAGTATAACAGCAGCACCGACCTGTTTTCTGAGCCGGCTGTTGCAACGGAAGTATCCGGTGGCGAAGGTACAAGCGTTGAGGAACCCGGTGAATTGGTTCGCGATTTCCACCTCAGCCAAAACTACCCGAACCCGTTCAACCCAACAACAATGATCGAGTTCGCCGTACCTGAAGCTACGGAAGTAACCCTTGAAGTATTCTCTATCAACGGTCAGCGCGTTGCTACGCTTCTTAACGGAAGTGTACAGGCCGGTCAGCATAGCGTAAGCTTCGACGCGACCAACCTCTCAAGTGGTATTTACCTATACCGTCTGCAGGCTGGCAGTGAAGTGATGATGCGTCAGATGACCCTCATCAAATAAAACAGAACGTTTGTGACAAGACAGACAGACAAAAAGGATTGCAAAGCTCAAGACAGATTGGTTGATTGATAAACCTTGACAATCCTATTAAAGGCTTCCCCTCAGGAATGAGAGGAAGCCTTTTTTTATTTTTGTACGCCTCACATTAAAGCAAGCGAGTTCCGGGACTTACTTGTTTGGCTGGTGTACAGGGCAACAAGCATGCAAACTATGCTCACACGATAACGCCTTTTGATTATGTGATAACAGGTTTCGTGCTACAGTAAGATCAATCAATTGATTGTATGGAGCCTGTCGGCAGATAATAGCTTGCGCGATAGTTTCAGCTGTAAAAGACACAACCTGATACAAAGTGGACAGGCGGTTAGATTGGAAACAAACTCACCGTATTGTTTCTCAGATTCTTCTAAGAGAATACCGATGACAGGGTTAGTAACAAGTCAACCTAAATTTAGAGCCTTTAGCGTTACCGTACGTCCGGCTTAGTAGCCGATATCGAGAAAGCCGCCCTTGTCCCTTTCCCTACCGCTTTTTTCCGAATCTGAATCCGGAGCGGTATCAGAAGTCGGGGATTCGGTTGTTTGGGAAGTTGAAACGCCTGTTTCATTATCTGAAGCTTCATGCTGAGCAGTCAGCCGTGCGGCTTGTTTGCGATTGAAATACGGCTCAACCCACTCGGTGAAATCAAGAGCATCTTCAGCTTCGAGATCAAGGGCGCTAAAGGAAGCGCCGGTATCGCTTGAAGCAATATTGATGGTCAGGCTTTTGAGACCGCGGCGTCGCTGAAAGTAGTTATCCCAAGCCGTAACGGACTGAATGCGGTAGCGCTTCACAAGCACCGTTGTCTTGGCCAGATTGCGGTAGCGGATCCGGATGGTATCAGCGTCGGTGCCGGTAGCTGCGGCGCGCCAGCGGTAATAGCCCAGCACAACCGCCAGCGGAATGATGGGCAAAATGAAGTGCGCGAAGGGCAGCAGCCAGTAAGAGAGACCAATGAGCACACCGGTTGGAATCAGGGTCCGGATGATGTAGCGGCGCAGGGCCCGCGGGGGCGGACTCACCGTTTCAGGCTGACGGTCATATTCAGGCGCCATCTCGCGGATAAACGCGTCGGCTTCACTGCGGCGCAGCAGCGGGAAAAGCGTGGTCGATTTTCCGCTTTGCTCTCCGAATCCGGCGCTATCCACATACAGCGTGCAGAACCCGAGCGGCTGACGCAGCACGCCTTCCTGAATCCGGATAGCCTGAATGCGCGCGTAGGGAATGGTTGTGAGCTTCTTCTCCAGAATGCCGCGGGATATCACCATTTCCCGGCGGCGCTTGTATATGGCAAAGTTGCCGTAGGAAAGTATGGTCCCTACTATTGAAAGAATCCAGGCAATGAACACCAGAAACACGGCCACACCGATGAAAAATACGGTATCATTGGCTGCCACGGTTTCGATAAAATCATACACGGCGTCGTCATCTACAACCGTGTTCATCTGTGCAAAAATGGTCCCCACAATAGAGAGTGCAATGCCGAAGCTGCCGGAGGTCGTGCCGGCGATGAGCAGACGGCGCCAGCTGAGTGCGTACACCGGTTTGGACATCCCCAAAGCCGAGCGGGAGACCACAGATCCCGCGGCAGGTCGGGTATTGGACGTTCGCGGTGCAGCAGCATCCGCAGTTTTCAGATCCGCCGTTACGGTCTCGTTTCCGCTCAAACCGTCGTCTTCCTGCGCAACCGCTTCTCCCGTTACGGCCGCTTCAGTATCAGCTTCCGCTTCATCCTCTTCGTGCTCAGGACTCATGTTCTCTTTAATCCAGAGCGCATCTTTAAGGGTAAGGGCGTCAATTTTGGCTTCCGAAGCGCCCCCGCCGGCGGTCTGCACCTCCAGGCTTACCAGCCCGAAAGCCCGCTGCAACACGCCCGAGCTGATGTCGATCACCTGAATGCGGTGCCGCGGGATAAATGAGCGCTTGCGCACAAAAAGGCCGTACTCAATACGGATTTCGTCATCTTCCACCCGGTAAGTGAAGCGCATCCAGCGGGCAACGCCCACAACCAGCAGGAACATCAGAAACGTACCGATGTACCACGGACTACTGAACAGGCCGTTTCCGCCGCCTCCCCCGCCAAAAAAGAAGATGATGACGAGTGGCAGCAGTAAATCGCGAAGGGTTCCAAGCACATTGGTGAGCGCAGCAACGGGGTGCTGCCGTCTCGGCTCAGACATCTTCATCGGCGGATCGGGCAAGGTCTGAGATTCGGTTTCGGACTTCATCAGCGACTTCGTCGTTTAGGGCAGGAATTTCGTGCGTAGTTGCGGCGGTCGTAATTGTAACCGTTGACAGATTGAAGGAGCGAAGGATAGGCCCCTGCCGCGTATCCACATGCTGTATGCGGTTCACGGGGATAAGCACACGGCGTATCACAAAAATGCCGCTTTTAAGGTAAATCTCATGTTTATCAATCTGATAGCTCCAGCGCTGCCAGCGGATTTTCGGAATAATGCTCGCCTGAAGAATCGTATTCAGCACAACAAGGCTCGTAAGGATCAGAATCATCCAGCGGCTTGCGCCACCGCCGAGTGCAATAAATCCGTAAATTACGGGCAGAAACCACCAAAACAAGGAGCCGAGACCACCGGCAATGCGCCATGCAGGGATGGCTTTCGGGTCAATTTTATGCTCTGGATCAGGACGCATGTAGGAAAATGTAAGTACCCCTCAGCGGGAATAAATGAGTATGTGGGTGAATAAATCAGTCTCTCCTTCAAATCGTTGCATAAGCGGGGCAAAAATACGGCATGCCCTGTCCAATTCATAACCCGCCCCGCACGCAAGGCATCCCAACAGGGAAATTCAGAAGCCAATAATCCACTGTCAATAATGAATGGAAGTAATTATAAGGATAAGTGCAAAACAATCAGGGGTATAAAGAATCATCTGCAATACACAGCCAGGTATGCGGGTTAAGCGGCACTTTCTTATCTTTGGGCGAATTCACCTAACCGTTTAATAGTCAACACCCGCATGCTGCGCAAGCCCCGGTTTATTTACTTCGATATAGACGACACCCTCCTCGATCACCGCAGTGCGCAGCGCGCTGCCCTTCTTGAAATCCATCAGGAATTTCCCGTATTACAGGCCGCTTCAGCTGCCGATCTGAGCCTCGTTTACGCGCGGCACAATCAGCGGTTGTGGCAGGCCTACAGCCTGGGGCAGACCGACCGGCACAACCTGCACCGCAGCCGTTTCGCGGATACCTTTGCTGAACTCGGTCTGCATGTATCCGACCCGCTCGAAATCGGAAACGCCTATATGCAGGCCTACCGCCGGTACTGGCGATGGATTCCCGGTGCCGAAGCTGCCCTGCAAAGCCTCAGCCGGCACTACCGCGTCGGCTTCATCACCAACGGCTTCTCCGAAACGCAAAAAAAGAAAATCGAAGATTTCGGCCTGCAGGCATTTTCCGGCCCCCTCATTATTTCCGAAGATGTCGGCTACCTCAAGCCGAGCCCGGAAATTTTTGCCTATGCCGAAAGTCAGGCCGGTGCGGAAGCGGCTGACATTCTGTACGTCGGCGACAGCCTTGATTCAGACATCCGGGGTGGCAATGCCGCCGGTTGGCAAACGGCCTGGTTCACGCCACAGGCCCAACCCGAACCGCAAGTAAGTTGCGAAGCGAGCGTCAGCTTTCAAACCTTCGAAGAACTTCAGCATCACCTTCATTTCAGCTGAGCGTGCTATCCCTGCAACCTTCATATCAGTCTCAGGAGACCTGCAACCGGCTGCGCAGCCATGCCGGAAGCTTTTTTATTTTTGGGGAAAATCCCGAGAGCATCACTGTCTTTCGTGGCAGGTCCAACTCCCCAAACCTGCGGGAAATCCCTTGCTTTTGGGATGCCCCCTATCCAGCTGATCAAAACGTTTCACCCTCCCGAATTATCCACACGCAGTACCGGAATAAGTCAACATTAATTGCTGATCCGTAACAGCTCCCTTCAACCCTCATCCCTCACACCACAAAAAAGCCATGCAAAAAGAACCCAAAGTAACCCTCGACCTTGCCCTCGAACACGGCCTCACCGCTGAAGAGTTTGAAAAAATAAAAGACTACCTGGGCCGGGTACCGACCTTTACCGAGCTGGGTGTGTATTCGGTGATGTGGAGTGAGCACTGTTCCTATAAAAACTCCATCCGCGTTTTGAAAACCCTGCCCAATACGGGTCCGCAGCTTTTGGTCGGGGCGGGCGAAGAGAACGCCGGACTTGTAGATATCGGCGACGGCCTCGCCTGTGCCTTCAAAATTGAAAGCCATAATCACCCCTCGGCGGTAGAGCCCTATCAGGGCGCGGCTACCGGTGTGGGCGGCATTCACCGGGATATCTTCACCATGGGTGCACGTCCGATAGCCGCGCTGAACTCGCTGCGCTTCGGCTCGCTCGATACGCCGCGGGTGCGCTACCTGCTCGAAGGCGTCGTACACGGCATCGCGGACTACGGCAACTCCTTCGGCGTGCCCACCGTAGCCGGCGACATCTTTTTCGATCCGGCCTATGAAGGGAATCCGCTGGTGAACGCGATGAGTGTAGGCGTTGTCAAAGCCGGGGAAACCGCCTCGGCAATTGCGCCGGGGCCGGGAAACCCGGTCATTATTGTAGGTGCGAGCACCGGACGGGACGGTATTCACGGGGCAACTTTCGCCTCCGAAGAAATCAGCGAAGCAAGCGAAGCCAAGCGCCCGAGCGTACAGGTAGGGGATCCCTTCATGGAAAAACTGTTGCTCGAAGCCACCCTCGAAGCCCTCAAAACCGGCGCCATTGCCGGCATTCAGGATATGGGTGCGGCGGGCATCAGCTGTTCAAGCTCAGAAATGTCGGCCAAAAGCCGTACCGGCATGCGCATCAACCTCGACCTTGCGCCGCAGCGGGAGAGCGGCATGACCGCTTACGAAATGCTCCTGTCTGAAAGTCAGGAGCGCATGCTCATCGTGGCGCATAAAGGCCGCGAACAGGAAATCCTGGATGTGTTCGAAAAATGGGATGTGAGCGCAGCCATTATCGGGGAAGTAACCGACACCGGTGATGTGGAATACTGGATGCATGAAGAACTCAAAGCGCGTATTCCCGCCGACAGCCTCGTGCTGGGCGGCGGTGCGCCCGTGTACGAACGGGAGACGGCGCGTCCGGCCTATCTCGATGTCAAGCACAGCTTCGACTTCAGTACGCTTCCGGACGAAACCGACTACCAAAGCGCGCTCCTTAAGCTCTTATCGTCTCCTAACATTGCTTCCAAGCGCTGGGTCTTTGAACAATACGATCACATGGTTCGCACCAATACTGTAGTAGGTCCCGGTGCTTCAGACGCCGGTGTTGTACGCATAAAAGGTACGCGAAAAGCACTTGTGGTGAAAACAGACTGCAACGGACGCTATGTGCACCTCAATCCTCGCAAAGGCGGACAAATTGCCGTAGCTGAAGCTGCCCGCAACGTCGTATGTTCCGGGGCGAAACCTCTTGCAATAACCAACTGCCTCAATTTCGGAAACCCTTATAAGCCCGAAGTATACTGGGTATTCAAGGAAGCGGTTGGTGGCATGGGCGATGCCTGCAAAACCCTGAACACGCCTGTGACCGGTGGTAACGTGAGCTTTTATAATGAAAATCCTAAGGGCGCGGTCTTCCCGACACCCACGATAGGTATGTTAGGCTTAATTGATAACCTCTCTAAACAGCTCATGACGCCCGGCTACAAAGAAGCGGGACAGCTTGTGTGTTATCTTGGTGCTAAACGCACAGGACTCGGCGGATCAGAGTACCTGAGCTGGAACCATGGCCTTACCGAAGGCGACGCGCCGGCTTTTGATCTTGCATATGAAGCAAAGTTTCAGGCATTTTTGCTGGAGATCATCCGTGCCCGTCTCGTTCAGTCCGCACACGACTGCTCTGACGGCGGCCTCATTACAACCCTTGCTGAAAAAAGCATATTCTCGGGTATGGGGGCAGTAATCGATATTACCGCCCTTCAGAGTTACAGCGGCAGCAGTTTAAGAGAGTGTCTTTTCAGCGAAGCACAAAGCGGGGCTGTTGTAAGCGTTGCGAAGCAGCATCTCACGGATCTCATCAAAGCGTCCGAAAATGCTGGTATTGCCTGTACTCGTCTTGGCGTTACCGGTGGCGATGACTTAAATGTTGATAAGCTTATCGGTATTAGTGTTGAGACCCTGCACCGCTGTTATGAAGAAGCCATTCCGTCAAAGATGAAAACCGGTGCAGGAGCCGAAATTTAAATACCCGATTTTTATATCAGGTCAAAAGTGTTAGGAAAGCCCGAGGGTGCGGAAAAAAGATCGCGTATCCTCGGGCTTTTTTGTGTAAATCTTGGCTTGATATAAAAATCAGGGAGAACCGCTAATCAGTTGTGCTTAAGCAGGAAATGATCATGGTCTGAAAATGAAAATGAAAAGGGTAAGAAGCTGTAAAACTTTCTTTTTAAGAGCACCGTAAGCACTTTTTGTATGACTGAACACTTGAACGAACCCTTTGAATAAGCGGAACCATAGCAGTTTCAGCGCTATGCTGCACATAAGTTTATTTGAATGAGTGATTTACTTCGGGGGGGGGAATCAAGCTGTTCTTCAAAAATAAATAAAAGTTTAGGAGAGCAATGAAGTCAAGTTTATTACGACCATTATTCACAATTAAACAGAATATATTTGCTAAATGTATGTTTAAATTTGGCTTAGTGAAAAAACGCCGGTAGCCAAAATGTGAGTGTGGTGTAAAGACTGCGCACCGAGCGAAGCGATTCCCGCGCTGCGAAATTTCCCCGCTGGCTGCGTTGAAGCTGAAAACTCATGCTCAGGGTACTTAGGTGCCTTTCCGCTGATTTTTAAGCTTAGTCATGCCAGTAAGAAAATTTCTTGGAGAATAATGCGGGTTAGGCTGATATGAGAGCAGTTCAGTTGCAATAAAGCAGCTAATGAATGGAAAAGTACACTTAAAATACAGGGTGTTCAATTACCAAAAAACCTGATAATCAATTGATAAATATTAGTATACATCTAATAGTGCGCATTTCCTTTAGGCATGCGGTTTAGTAAAGTATGCTGAGAATGTGTTTGGGCAAAAATAGCTACCTGTGAAAATTTATTGTGGTGGGATAAGAAACAAAAATTGTTAGATATCGTCTGTAGTTAAACATAAGTGTCTGTATTATCGTAAGAATTTGCTTTCTTAACAGTTTTAGTGTTAATAGTACGCATAAAAGGAGGCCGTTTTGGTTTACTATCTAAGCAAATATCAATATCTTAATATCAAACATACTATTGTGCTTTTGCATTGCTTTAAGACCATCGGTAATAGAAAATTTTTCACTACAAACCTCCCAAACTATGGAAGACAATAAACAAGCTAAGAAAAGAAGAATGGTATTTATGCCTGCGCTAAGCTTTGCTATGATTTTGGTGATAGTGCTAAGCAGTTGCGAAACGCCATCAAAGCCGGATTTTCAAACTGAACAACGTTACACTGTTCCGATTGTCAAAAGCCTGAGCTACGCCTTTTTGGGCGGAACAGAAGCCATTATTGATACCACAAGTGCTGATTTTGAAAATCTGTTTACGATTGATCCCAGCGGGCTCGTTACACTGGGTGTAACAAATGAGTTTGATATTGGTTCATTTGATGAGAGTATCCCTGATGTAAGCATTGCTACGTTTAGTATCGATGCTGAAATTTCAAACCTTGAACCGACCATCAGTGGTAGTGCTGCAACTGATTTTGAGTCTTTTACGGGTTTAGATCCGGCCCTGTTCCCAATCGGTGCTACGCTGCCTGCCGGAGCGGTTCCTGCATTTGATCTTGAGCTTGATATGGAAGATTTGGTTCAAGTCGTAACGCGTGAAGGAAACCTTCAGGTTACTATCGAAAATCAGCTGGGGTTTACCTTTGATGAACTCGTTTTCAGATTCAGAACAGAAACCGGTTTTGTAGGGGATACGCAGGTGATAGAAGATTTTGCGCACGGGGAAGAGCGTACCCTGAAGATTTCATTTACAAGCGGAGAAGTGATCAGCATACCTCTTTTTGCGGTATTCAGCACTTCATGGTCACAGCAGCAAATGGCAGCCCCACCGGAAGAACTCATTGTTAGTGAAGTGCAAAACGACGAGTTCAGGGTGCAGTCTGCAAGCGCACGTTTCCCGTCTCAGACCATCACTAAGGAAATAGAAACCGGAATTTCCGAGGAGGATTTTATTTTAGAGAATAATGATGACTTTGCAGAGATGGAATCTATACAGTTGTCATTTGAATCTTTGCGTAATACGATCGACCTTGATTTTGAAAGCCTTGTGATATCATTCCCCACTATACTCACAAGGGGAGCTGATGGCAGCTTTTCCCCGCAGGATTCGGTTGTGATAAACCTTGAACAGGATCAGCTGCCAAGGCGTGCAAGTGACCCATCGAATATTGAGGGTATTAGTTTTGACATTTTCCTGGAGGATGTCCGAATCTCGGCACCCGGCAACACCTTTATCGCGAATCTTGAGGCCAAGACGGAGAATACACTTGATAGTCCGCCGGGAGACAGGATTCGTACCATAACTACCGAAGACAATTTTACCGGTACAGCTGAATTCGAAGTCGGAAATATTACCCGGATAACCGGCATTGTTCTTCCAAGATTCGTTGATCTGAATGATGCCCCCGATGATCAGCTTGATCTGGCAGACCCGGAAGTCCGGATTGAAACCAATATCGATGATTTGAAGGAATTTTCGGAACGTGTTGTAAATTTAAACATTGATAATCCGGAACTTGTGCTTCATTATGATACTAATATTGATGCTTCAAACCTGGTTTACGCTGCCATTTTAGGTATTAATGCAGCTGGCGAGCAGCACTTTCTCTCAGGCCTGCCCGATACTCCCTTTCATGTTGCTGCTGATGATACAATAAGTGGCCTTTTGTTTAACGGCTTACCTATCGCGAACGCAGACCTTATCAAAATTCCTATTGACGGGCGGGATGGCGAAGACATTTCTCAGCAGGTTTTCTTTACAACTGAAAACAGCACCGTTGCTGATTTCCTGAACAGTTTGCCTACGGAAATATTTTTTATCGGAAAGGCACTGATTAACCCGGAAAGTGAGCGTGTAAACGTGCAGCGGCCCATCACCCTGGATTCTGAACTCAGCCTCAACATCCCGATTTCATTGCAAAGTGACCCCAATAACCCAACTGCAATTGCTGACACACTTGATCTTGATCTTTCCGATCTGCCTCGTGATGGTGATGACCTAGAAATTAAGCGCGGAAGCCTGTTCATACAGTACAGCAATGAACTGCCGCTGGATCTCGACTTTGAGTTCAGTTTCCTGGATGCGTTTGGAGATTTGGTTACGGTCGTACCGGCTGATGGACAAAACCCGGTGAGTATTTTGCCTGCTCCCGTAAGCGGGGGCGGATTTTCTGTCGGGCCCGAAAACAATGTGCTCGAGGTAAACCTGACCGAAGCACAGCTGCGCGAATTATGGCGTACAGAGCAAATGCAGCTGCGGGCGGTACTGCTCACAAGCGATAATGAAACCGTAAGTTTGCGTGCTACAGATCAGGTGAGCCTGAACATGCGTGCGGATTTTGTGCTTAACCTTAAAGTTGGAGGGAATTAGCCATGACAAAGTCGCAACTTATTTCTGTATTTATTTGGATAGCTCTTACTTTAGGGTTTGCAGCGGCCTCTCAGGCACAGCACAGACTTGAAGTCCCTGAAACTATGGCTATCGGGGCCACAGGAACAGCGTGGGCCGGCGGTGCCGCGGCATTGCATATCAACCCGGCAAACCTGCTGGATATGCGGTCCGGCAGGCCTAATAATCTCGTATTTCTTCAGTCTTCTGCGACCCTTGGCGGGGGGCTCTTAAACGTAAGTACCTATAACAGCTTTCTAACAAAAGGGGAACTGCTGGATGCAGCAAGACAGCGGGAAATGCTTGATCAATGGTACGGGGACGATGCAGGCAGCAGCATGCAGTACGCCCACGTCAATGCCGGTTTCGTACTCGCCGGTACAGCCTTTCAGCTGAATCCCGGCTATGCAGCCGGACTTTCCGTCCGACTGCGTAACTTAAGCTCAACGGGAATTAGCAGAGGCGCTGCCGAGCTGGGGCTTGGCGGGCTTAATGAAGACGTGTTCCGCGAAGGGCGTGAAGCAGACCTGATGCTTGAAGCCACTTCGTTCGCAGAAGTCACCGCCGGCTTTGCCATGATGTTGTATGAGGGAGACTTCTTCCCGCTTACCGGCAGGCGCTGGAGCCTTCAGGCCGGGGTGAGTCCGCAGCTGTTTCTCGGTATCGCGCAGAGTCAGCTTGAATTGCGGTCACGCATTACCGTAAGCGGCGACGACGTGCATCACGATTTCAGATACATTATTCAAACGCAGGGCGAAACAAGCGATCAGCTGTTTCAGTATCTCGCCGACCGTGATGCGAACGACGAACGGCCTGAAATGGGCGACTATCTTGAATTCCCATCTGATATCGGGAAAATTGATGGCATGGGCTTCGGTCTGAACCTTGGGGTTACCGCACAATTTGAGCTGGGAGATGCGTTTCTTGATTTTCCTTTTCTTGGTGAAGGAATGCGAATCCTGCAGCTTGGACTGGCATTTTCGGACCTGGGCAGCATCCGCTACAGCCGAAGGGCCGCTGTATTTGAAAATCAAGGCCTGTTTACTTGGGAAGGTTTCGCCATAGATCAGCAGCGAATTGATGAAGAATTTGATGGCGACCTGGGTTCTTATTTCAGCTATGTGTTGGAAGACAGCGTACTGTATGATATGTACCTTGATTTTGATGGCCGTGAAGTAGGTTCGAACCGGGTTCAGCTGCCGGCTGCGTGGGCATTCGGCGGCGAGCTCCGCGCCGGACGCATGCAGGCCGCATTCGATTTAGGTGCAGGATTCAGTAACAGCGGTCTTGTCAGCCGCCGGTTGGCACTTGGTGTTGGGGCTTCGTACGCGATCACGAGATTTGTACCGGTCCGTGCCGGATGGTACAGTGGCGGAAGTAACAACAGTTCCTGGACATTCGGGACGGGCCTCACAGGAGGCGCTTATAGGCTTGATCTTGGCGTGATGCTATCACCGGGCACTCAAAACGGCGGCGCCTGGGCTGCCATTGGCCTCGGAGCATTACAGTTCAGGTTTTAGCAAAGGAAAAAAATCTGCGCGCAAGTGGATTTCTCACAAGTAGCAAGAACATGGAAACAAAAAAAGGGGTCACCGCGAACAGCGGGGCATGGCAACGCTGCAATCAAAACCCCAGCAATCCGACTTGCCAAAACAGCACACCGAAGTCTCATGTGAGAGATCCCCTCCGGCTGTTCTACCTCGATAGGGATCAACGGCCCGGAGCCCTGCACCACAAGATTCTTCGACTCCGCTGCGCTCCGCTCAGGATGACAGTGACGCCTCATGGCAAACGGCGCGGCATGCCGCGCCGTGGTTGCAACAGTGCCCCTGTCATCCTGAGCGGAGCCGTAGCGCAGCGGAGGCGGAGCCGAAGGATCTGGTGATTCGGTTTGGGAGGTTGGTTCAGACCGGAAAAAATCCTGAGAGCCATCTGCCCCGGGGCGTATTCGGGCGAAGCCAAATGAGAAGTGTTCGGGATGAAAGGACCGGGCTTGGGATATTGGTTTACATTGTTGATTTCACAACATCCTGTTCATCCTGTAATCCTATAAATCCTGTTTGAAACGCGGTGGAGACGTCAAACCTGCACAATCCCGGGTTTTCGGCTGTGAGCTGCGGGCTGTATCCCAAAAAGCAACGCCTTCATCTTTGGTTTGGGGACGCTAAATTTGTCACGGCGCCCCTGATGTTCTCTGAGTTTTCCCCAAAAAAATAAAACAGGTAAGTGGCTTGGCAGCCTGAGGTTGGCTGACCATGCCGGTTTTGGACTTGCTTGCCGCGGAAGCTCAGGGGATGAAGGGGACGATGTTTATTTCGCTTGAGATGCCGGTGCGGCTGCCGAAGATGCCGATGCCGCCTTCGATGTTCCAGAGCACGTTGTCGATCTGGCCTGGCGACTGATTCGGGCCGCCGCTTTGCAGGTTGAGGGTGCGCACGTAGTCGTAGAGGTTGGTGTCGATGGCGTAGAAGGCGACTTCGTTGGGGCCGAAGTAGGCGATGGAAATCCAGGGGAGGGTCAGGGTGATGGTTTCGTCGTCGTTGATTTCGTAGTTAGCTTCGTTGATGATGGGGGAGGAGACGCGCAGAAACTGATCGGGGTTTTCTTCTTCAAAAAAGCCGGCAAAGAAGGGCGTGAGCAGCTCCGGATCAGGCTGCAGCGCGAGGGTGGAGGCGATGTAGTAGTTCTGCCGACCCGGGTAGAAGCTAATGGTGAAGGTTGGCTCGTACTGCACCGGACCCTGATAGATGAAGGTGTCGCCGTTGTCGGAAAGCAGCTCGAAACCCCCGGGCACGAAGGTGCGGGCGCGGAGCTTGGGTGCCTGATCGGGCGTTTCGCGGACTTCGAGCCGATAGACGCGCCCCGGCTGTACGGTCGCGCCCGCGTCTTCGGGCAGGTACACGCCCCGCTGATCGCTTTCGAGGTAGCGGAAGGTTTCCGTGACGGCGCCGGCATCGTTGGTGAGCAGTACGCGGACATCGAGGCCGGAAAGCGCCGCAGCTTCGAAGCTGTAGAATTCATCGAACGGGAGCGTGCGGGAAAGGCGGATTTCAGGGAGCGGATCGCCCGCGGTGAGGAAGGCTTCGATAACCATTTGCTCGGTGAAGCTGTCCTGTTTGTAGGGATCGCAGCCTGTTGTGAGCAGGGCGCTCATCATCACCGTAAAGAAAAGCGCAGCGAGGCCGGTTTGAGCGAAAGTTGGGCGGATAGCAGGCATCATCATAAAGCTTAGAAATTGACAGTATAGGTCACGGAGGGGAGGATGGGCAGCATCTGCACGGTGATGCGCTGCACGGGGTTTTCGTCGAAATCGAACTGATAGAACCACACGTTGCGGCGGGAGTAGAGGTTGATGATCTGCAGCTGAAGCTCCGAATCGCCGAGGTTGAAAAAGCGTCCGTAGCGGGTGAAGCCCACATCGAGGCGGTGATAGGCGGGCAGTCGGGAGGCGTTCACGCGGCCCACGATGATGGGGTTGTCGGGCTCGGTGCCGAAGGGGTTGTTGATTTGGGTGCGGCCCAGCGGCTCGGTGTAGGTCTGACCCGTTGCGTAGCCGAACACCACGGTGCTCATCCAGCGGGCGTTGAGGCGGTAGTTGGCCACAAGGCTGAGGTCGTGAATGCGGTCGAACTTGGGCGGGAAGAAGTTGTCGTCGTTGAAGCCGGGGAATTTGCGGCGGGTCGTGCCCCAGGTGTAGCCCAGAAAACCGGTGAGCCTGCCGCGGTTGCGCTGTGCCAGTACTTCGACGCCGTACGCGAAGCCTTCCCCGAAGCGGAAGAGCTCGCTGTACTCGAGCCCCGCTGCATCGGGGATGCGCGGATCGAATTCAAACAGTTGCCGCATGGTGCGGTAGAAGCCTTCAAGCTCGAACGACCAGGTGTTGTTGGGATTCCATTTGGCGCCGGCCATGAACTGATCGCCGTAAGCAGGCGCAACGCCCCGGTCGGTGAGCAGCCACACATCGAAACCGGAAAAGGCCTCGTTGGTGATCAGCGATTTGAACTGATGGTAGCGTCCGGCGGCGGTTTGGAGGCGCAAGTTTTCGGTCGGACGGTACTCGAGCTGTGCCCGCGGTTCAGCGCGGAAGAAGTTGCCGCTCGTAAAGTAGGCCGCCCGTGCGCCGCCGAGGAAGATCCAGCGCGGGGTGATGCGCCAGCGGTCCTGTATATAGAAGGTGTAGTAGCCGGAGGTGAGATCGGGCGATTGCGTGAGGTTGCCGTCGAAGCGGTCCTGTAGGGTGAACAGCAGCGTGCCTGCCCAAAGGCCTGATTTCACGGTGTGGTTTTGGTCGGGCGTCCATTCGATGTCGGCTTTCACCGAGAAGTCGTTGACTGTGTTTTTGCGCTCGAAAACCGTGCCGCCAAACTCGAAGCGTGGCTCGTTGAAGTAGCGCGAACCCGTGAAGGTGAGTGTGCCAAAGGTGCTGCCCGAGAGAATCCGCCGCCAGGTCAGGCTCCCGGTGATGTTGCCGTAAAAGAGGTTCAGCAGCAGGTCGTCGGAGGCGGGGAAAACCACATCATCCAGACCGGTGTAAAAAGAGAGGCTGAGGCGGTCACGCTGACCGAGGTCGTAGTTGATTTTGGCGTTGGCATCGAGGAAATAAAAGCTTCTCGGGATGTTATCGACTGAGCCGCGCAGGGCCCAGAGCAGGGGTTCAAGGGTAGAGCGACGGATGGCGAACATGTAGGAGCCGCCTTCGAACGGCCCTTCGAACGAGGCGCGGGAGGAGAGCATGCCTACGGAGGCGGTGCCGCTGCGCTGCCGGCGGTTGCCGTCTTTGTTGTAGATGTCAACGACCGAGCCGATACGTCCGCCGTATTCCGGTGGAAAGCCGCCCTTAAACACCCGCACATCCCGGATGGCATCGGGGTTGAAGGTGGAGAAGAAGCCGAAAAAGTGCGTCGGGTTGTACACGGTCGTGTTGTCGAGCAGAATCAGGGTCTGATCGGGCGTGCCGCCGCGGATGTAGAGGCCGGAGGAAAAATCCGAGGCCGAGGTGATGCCGGGTAGCAGCTGAATGCTCCGGAAGACATCGGCTTGCAGCACCGCCGGCGTATCACGGATGAGTTGCGTGCTCACGGTTGTGACACCGACCGACTGCCGCTGTTCGAGGTCGAAGAAATCCGAGACCAGGGTGACATCATCCAGCTCGACCCCGCTTTCGGTCAGTTCAGCATCGAGCCGGAGGGTTTCGCCTGCTACAATCGTGATTTCGCGCCGCATCTCCCGAAACCCGATGAAGGAAATAACCGCCGTGTAGCTGCCCTCGGGGATGCGCGTGAGCGTGAAAAAGCCTGCGCTGTTGGTCGAAGTGCCGAGGGTTGTGCCTTCGAGGATGATATTCGCCCCCCAGATAGCTTCGCCGGTGCGGGCTTCGGATACGTAGCCGTTCAGGCTTCCGGAATTAAGCTCGGACTCCAGGGCCGTATCGGACCGCATTTCGGCAAGGGCGGGCTGACTAAAGCCGGGGAAGCTTATGCCCACGAAAAGAAAAAACAAAATGAAAAGCAGCGGTGCATGGGTATGGTGCAGTGCGGCTGTGCGACGAGGTCGATAATCTGAGAACAAAGGAAAAAGGAAGCTTTTAGCGGTGAATAAGCCGGGACAGGTCAGCCGAACTTGTTGGAGTTCAGCCGAAAACGCCTGCATAGAAACAGCAGAAGTGTACGTTTCGGTCAGTCGGATTGTTCCTGATTCGGCCCGATATTTAGCGCTTTCCCCAACCATTTTGAAGCCCGAAAAAGACTGCACTGCGGCTGATTTTAAACCGGCAGGGCAGGTAAACGTTACGCGCCTTTTCTTCGTTTTTTCTGACGTATTGCCTTAACTTAAGTGCAAAAACTTCGTGTAAACTTCCGTTCGCCTTTTTGTAAAGAACGCGCAGCCTAACACATCTCTCTGAACTGATACCAATTCAACCTGCCATGTACGCCAAGCAAAGAACCTACTTTTTTATGGGATCGCTCCTGATGCTGATCCTTTTTAATGCCATGCTCTTCTTCGATGAGCTCAATACCGAGGCACCCGCGGATACCGCAGATACGACCGCAGTGACCGTACCGGGAACGGGCGTAGTTTATGTTGTGCGGGCAGAAGGCCTTGTTGATAACGGCCTGCACCGCTACATAGAGCGCGGTATTCGTCAGGCGGAAGAAAGTGAAGCAGCTGCGCTTGTGCTCCACATGGACACCTTCGGCGGTCTCGTAGATGCTGCGGACAAAATCCGCAAAAATCTACTCGATACGGATGTGAAGACCATCACCTTCATCGATAAAAATGCAGCTTCAGCCGGTGCGCTCATCGCTTTTTCGACGGACATCATTTATATGGCACCGGGTTCTTCCATCGGCGCAGCTACGGTAGTGGATGGCGGTGGTACCGAAGCCAATGAGAAAATGCAGAGCTACATGCGCGGTCTCATGCGCTCTACTGCTGAAGCAACCGGACGCGATCCGAGAATTGCCGAAGCCATGGTAGATGAGCGTATCGAAATTGAAGGCATTACCGAAGAAGGCGTACTCGTAACGCTCAGCACAAGCGAAGCACTCGAACTCGGCATGATTGACGGATCAGAGCGCAGCCTGGAAGAAGTGCTTGCGTCCATTGGTATCGACCATCTCGAACTGATTTACCTGCAGGAAACCGCCAATGAAAAAGTGCTGCGTTTCCTCGCCAACCCCATCATGAGCAGCATACTTATGCTGATGATGCTGGGCGGTTTGTACTTCGAGTTGCAATCGCCGGGTGTCGGCTTTCCAGGCATGATGGCCTCCATCGGTGCCTTGTTGTTCTTTGCCCCGCTCTACATCATGGGATTTGCAGAGCCCTGGGAAATCATTCTCTTCTTTGTGGGCGTCCTGTTTATTGTGGTGGAGATATTCATCCTGCCCGGCTTCGGGATACCCGGGATAATTGGGGTGACGCTCCTGTTCTTCAGTCTTGTGGTATCCATGATCGGAAATGTGGGCTTCGAGTTCCCGGAAATGGAGTATATGAGCCGGGCAATTTGGACTATGGCTATTACCTTAATTTTAGGTATTTTGATGCTATTTTCACTCGGAAAATACTTGCCGCAGAATCGTATGTTTAGCAAACTCATATTGGTAGAATCAACCAGCAAGGAAAAGGGGTACACTTCTTCGGAGAGTAAAGACCTGCTGCTGGGCAAGGAAGGGGTAGCGGTAACAGCGCTTCGTCCGTCAGGTATCGCGCTTATTGATGGCGAGCGCGTGGATGTGGTTTCACAGGGCGACTTCGTGGAAAACGGCGCCCGAATCGTGGTAACCAACACCTCCTCAAGCCGGGTGATGGTCCGCCGAATGATCTCCTGATTTTTTGCCGGAACCCGTTTTCCGGAACACAGCATGTAACAAACAAAACACAAAACCGCTGATCCTCACAACGGGGCAGCGGTTTAATTATCCCTTAACGATACCTTAACCAACCTTTAAGACATGGAGCAAATTTTTCCGCTAATTGTTATCGGTGGTACGCTCATCTTCGTATTCATCTTTTTGTACTACGTACCACTGGGCCTCTGGATCACGGCCTACTTCTCCGGTGTGAAAGTAGGCATCTTCTCAGATCTCGTGGCCATGCGCCTGCGTAAGGTACCCCCCGCGCCTATCGTGAAGGCCGCAATTACCGCGCACAAAGCCGACCTGCCCCTGAGTGTAGCCAAACTTGAAGCTCACTTCCTCGCCGGCGGTAACGTGAACAAAGTGGTGCAAGCCCTGATTTCTGCCGATAAAGCCAACCTCGGCCTTACCTTTGAACGCGCTGCCGCTATCGACCTCGCAGGTCGTGACGTGTTTGAAGCCGTTCAGATTTCGGTAAACCCGAAGGTGATTCAAACCCCCGTGATTACCGCCGTAGCCAAAGACGGTATTCAGGTGAAAGCCAATGCGCGCGTTACTGTTCGTGCCAACCTCGAGCGCCTCGTCGGTGGTGCTACCGAAGAAACCATCCTCGCCCGTGTAGGTGAAGGTATCGTAACAACGGTAGGTTCAGCTGACGATCACAAAAAAGTACTCGAAAACCCCGATCAGATTTCCCGTGTAGTACTCGACCGCGGTCTTGACAGCGGTACCGCTTTTGAGATTCTCTCTATTGATATCGCTGATGTGGATGTCGGAAACAACATCGGTGCTGCCCTTCAGATCGATCAGGCCGAAGCTGACCTCAAAGTAGCCCGCGCGAAAGCAGAAGAGCGCCGCGCCATGGCCGTTGCTGCAGAGCAGGAAAACAAAGCCAAGATTCAGGAAATGCAGGCCCGCGTAGTTCAGGCCGAAGCCGAAGTACCCAAAGCCATCGCAGAGGCCTTCAGAAGCGGTAACCTCGGTATCATGGACTACTACAATATGAAAAACATAATGTCCGATACAGATATGCGTCAGTCAATCGCCAAAGGCACCGACGCAACCGATAAGATTGATGACGAGCCAACCCGCAAGAAGTAATTTGGCTCAGCTGTCCGAAATCAAAAGCCGGTCCCTGTTTCTGGGGCCGGCTTTTTTTAATTCGGTTCAGGCCATGCGTCAGCTTTCCGAAAACCGGGCACGAACCGAAGCAGCGAAAACAAAAGTGTTCAGCTGAAAACCCTGCGCTGGAATCCGGCTGCTTTGGCGTTTTTTACGTGTTGTATTTTTTGGGGGAAACACCGAGAGCATCACGGTCTGCAGTGCTGTTTCCACACCTCCCAAATCGATCTCATAGTGCCTTGCTTTTTTGCCTGGTACGAGCTGACAGAACGCGGATTTACCGGATCGGACAGATTGGTCAGGATTGCAGTAGGGGCGAACCTTTTTTTCAGTGTGTCATAGCACAGTATATCAGTGTGTCATTTTGGGGTTATGATGTTGTTAATATCTGGGATATAAAATTCCCCTCTTGAGAGGGGTGGCCCCTGTAGGAGTTTGTTAGGGCTGATAAGACCTGAACAGCATCCAATCCCATCCAGCGCCCCGATGGTGTCGGGCCGGGGTGTGGAGATGCCGGTCGAAGGCAAGAAACCGAATAACTACCACAGCGGCAATTGATGGGACAACCCACGGGCAGGGAACCTATTCTTAACCCCGAACGCCTGAGCGTAGAGACGCGATGAATCGCGTCTCTGCAACGGGGGCATTACGAAAAACCGACGGGTTTATCTGTGCTCTCAAACCCAGCTCCGTTCGCGGGCGGATACACGGGTAGTAGGGGCGGACACGCAGGTCCGGCCCTACTACCCGTGTAATAACAACATCGTGGTAAAAAATGGACACATTACCGTATAGCCAAACTGCCGCACTGACATACAACAAAAACAAGGCGCTCTCTGCCGATTTGGGATATTAGCCGCCGGGCATGCACACCGTGATGTGCACGGCCTTTCAGCCCAAAAATCTGAGGAAACAGGAACTATCCCAACATGCAGTGAATCACCAAAAACTGTCAAAAAAAGCGGGGAACAGGTAAGGGCAGTGCCGTAAGCGGAATCAGTAGGGTAATGACTGCAGGTCCTGTTATGGAACTTGCGCGTACAAATTGCCGCGCAGGCACTTCCTGTATTGATAAATAAAGCTTTTGGCCTTAATTTGCCGAGCTTGTATGACATGATTCAAAAGGAGCCTTCGGAAGAAAGTTCCTTAACCGTAAACAGTCACTTAATCAGACAGGAATACGCGTGGACTTATTAATCTTGACACCTTTGGCTGCAATTGTTGCACTGATTGCCGCCTTTATTCTCGCCAAGAGTGTGCTTAGTGCGCCTACAGGTGATGAAAAAATGAACGACATTGCTGATGCTGTAAAAGAGGGGGCATCAGCCTATATGAACAGGCAGTACACAACTATTACCTACGTAGCTGTGGCCATTATAGCCGTTTTCGCTGCAATTGCGTTTACACAAGAAGGTCAGGCTTCAACAACCTGGTGGTGGACAACCATTGGTTTTGCTGTAGGAGCCCTTTTTTCAGCTTTGAGCGGTTATGCAGGTATGAGCATTGCCGTTCGTTCCAATATTCGCGTAGCTGAAGCTGCTAAAAGCGGTCTTCCCGGTGCTTTAAAGCTCGCTTTTAACGGTGGCGCTGTTTCAGGACTGGCTGTAGCCGGACTTGCGCTTTTAGGTGTTGCCGGATTTTTCTACCTCTTCGATAGTGTCCTGGGGCTGGCTGATCCCGTAAATCCGCTTGTAGGTTTCGCATTCGGCTCCTGTTTGATTTCGCTGTTCGCCCGTGTGGGTGGTGGTATTTACACTAAGGCTGCCGATGTGGGCGCCGATCTTGTAGGTAAAGTTGAAGCCGGTATTCCTGAAGATGATCCCCGTAACCCTGCCGTAATTGCCGATAACGTAGGCGATAACGTAGGTGACTGTGCCGGAATGGGTGCCGACCTTTTCGAAACTTATGCTGTTACCGTTATTGGTGCGCTGTTATTGGGTTATTTCTTAATACCTGAAATGGCTAACCCTTCAGAAATAGCTAACTTTATGAAGTTAGTTGAATTCCCGCTGTACCTGGGGGCTTTTGCAATTATTGCTAGTATTATTTCCGTTTTCTTTGTTCGAATGGGCAAAGATAATAATATTATGAAGGCTTTATACAAAGGGATGTATGCTAGTGCGGCTATTTCGTTAGTTGGTTTTGCATGGATAACTCACTCCTTATTTTCGGGATTTGATTTTTCATTAATAACACTTGAAATAGGTGGAGTTGTAGGTTTACCACTTGATACTACTTGGCTAGATTTATTTCTTGCATCTGTAGTAGGTATTTTTGTGGTCGTGACCCTAGTGTTAATCACCGAATACTACACTTCTACCAAATATAGTCCGGTAAGAAAAATTGCCAAGTCTTCCGAGACGGGATCAGCTACGAACATCATCAGTGGTCTTGCGGTTGGTATGGAAAGCACTCTAGTACCTACATTAATTCTAGTTGTGGCTTTGTTTTTATCATACTCTCTTGCTGGCATGTATGGTATTGCGATTGCGGCCGTTGCTATGCTTAGCGTAACCGGTATGATTATCGCCATGGATACTTACGGACCAATTACCGACAACGCCGGTGGTATTGCTGAAATGAGCAACCTGCCTGACAGCGTTCGTGAAAACACCGATGCTCTTGATGCCGTTGGTAACACCACTAAAGCCGTTACCAAAGGGTACGCCATTGGCTCTGCAGCTCTTGCTGCGCTTGTACTCTTTGCCGATTATATTTTTAATCTCCAAAAGGCAATGGGAGAAGAAAAAATTGTTTTCCTTTTAAATGATCCAGTTGTTCTGACTGGTCTGTTTATCGGTGCTATGCTACCATTTTTGTTTTCTTCATTCTTAATGGAAGCCGTAGGAAGAGCAGCCGGTGCGGTAATTGAAGAAGTTCGTCGTCAGTTCCGCGAAATGCCGGGAATCATGAAGGGAGAAACCCGCCCCGATTACGGTGCCTGTGTGGATATCGTTACCAAATCTGCTCTTAAGGAAATGGTAATTCCGGGCCTTCTTGCTGTTTTCGCTCCGCTTATTGTGGGCTTCCTTTTTGGCCCGCTTGCCCTTGGCGGCCTGCTTATCGGTGTGATTGCATCCGGTCTTATGATGGCCCTGATGATGTCGAACGGCGGTGGTGCATGGGATAATGCCAAAAAATACATCGAAGACGGCAATCACGGCGGTAAAGGCAGCCCGGCTCACGAAGCAGCCGTTGTAGGCGATACCGTTGGTGATCCGTACAAAGATACTGCCGGCCCGTCAATCAACCCGCTCATCAAGGTAATCAACACCGTGGCGCTAATCTTCGCCGGTCTGATTGCCTCCATCGGCGGCATCCTGCTCTAAAGCTAATCCCCGATAGACCCCCGAAAACCGGGAAAACTATTAAAGCCGGAAGTCTGCGATCGTGCGGGCTTCCGGCTTTTTTGTTTTTGGACGGCGGTCTGCGGTCAAATCCTGAAATCGCACATCCTATTTGTCCGAAAAATTTGTATATTAGCCCACTGCTTCCAAGCATTGTTTCACCAAACCGGGGATGTACTTGGTTTCGACGGGATGGCGTGGGTCGCAGGTTGCATGCCGGGTTTCTCTTTGACACCCGTAAAAGAACAGAGAACCTTAAATTGTAAGTGACAACTCTTACTCTTACCGGATGGCCGCCTAATACGCGCCTCCTGTTCCGTTAGCTGCCCGCCTGTTGGCGGCTTTCCGAACATCATCCTTTAACAGGCTATCCCACGCGAATGGTCAGGTCGCTTCGGGAGACACTTCACTGACCTGGCGACGGAGCGCTGAGTCAGCCGGCAAACTCCGCCGTAAGATTAAAACCGCTGAATAAGCATGTAGATATCTGTATGGTTCACCATTTCGGACCCGGGTTCGACTCCCGGCATCTCCACTCAAAAGCCCTGTAAGCGTAAAGTTTACAGGGCTTTGTTGTTTCTGATGGGTCTACAGTTTCGCGCTCAAAAATAACCAAAGCCGTCGTAAAATATTCGCGAAAAGATAAGATAGTAACCTGCACCACTGCTACTCGATGATCTGTAAATCTTAACAAAGCCCGATCCTAAACACCCTCAGCAAGAATTACCAAAGTGAAGACACCTACCGGACGGGGTGTGACCGCCTCGGTGCAGGTATTCGCCTCCTTACGCCACGGATTAAAGACATCGAACGCTCGGCTCGGGGCTTAAATAATTCCCACAAACTAACTGCAGCCCTGAAAGGGCGACATCCCACAGCCCGGGGTGCCAACCCCGGGAATACGGTCCCAAACAAATTGAGCCCTGAAGGGGCGGCATATCATCGGGGTTGGATTTTTCATGCCATGTTCGAATTGTGTGCGGATACGGCCGGTAATTTGATTTCTGGAGGCCGTATCTGCCTCGTTCATTCCTTTCACGATTCATCAGGTTGCACTCAAGGTCACAGGCTTCGACTGTCATCCCTCACACCCCGCCCCGCAACCTTTTGATTTTTGAATAACCTTAGATGTTGTTCCGAAGGCAAAACCCCAATCAGTCTCTAATTGGGGGCACCCCTCTCGAGAGGGGAGTTTTGTATCCCAAATAATAACAGCGCTATAGCCCAAAAATGACACACTGACATACTGTATCATGACAAACTGAAAAAAGGGGTGCCCGGGTGAGTGCAGCGACCGGGCGGGTTGTGACAGTCCCTATGCCGGTATTCGCCCCCTTACGCCACGGATTAAAGACATCGAACGCTCGGCTCGGGGCTTAAATAATTCCCACAAACTAACTGCAGCCCTGAAAGGGCGACATCCCACAGCCCGGGGTGCCAACCCCGGGAATGGAACCGAACCCACAAGTGAGCCCTGTAAGGGCGGCATATCATCGTGATTGGATTTTGTGTCAGAGGTGTTCGAATTATTCGTGCTCATTGCGGATAAGGCCGGTAATTTATTTGGTGGGCCGTTTGTGCCTC
Source organism: Cyclonatronum proteinivorum (assembly GCF_003353065.1). Taxonomy (GTDB): domain Bacteria; phylum Bacteroidota; class Rhodothermia; order Balneolales; family Cyclonatronaceae; genus Cyclonatronum; species Cyclonatronum proteinivorum. Next base: position 1,916,311 of record NZ_CP027806.1, read on the forward strand.
GTTTCTTCCCTTTACGATTTATGAGGTTGCACTCAAGCTCACAGGCTTCGATAAACACTCCCACACCCCGCCCCGCAACCTTCTGATTTTTGAATAGGCTCATATATTGTTTCGGCGGCAAACCCCAATCAGCTTTTGATTGGGGGCACCCATCTCCAGAGGGGAATTGATAAGCTCAGTTTTTACAGTAACATTTGAGCCTTATTTGCATGCTTTTTTTTGAACTCAAAGCCACAATCAGCCCTGTAAGGGCGGCATATCATCGTGATTGGATTTTTACCACAAGTGTTCGGATTGTGCATGCTCATTGCGGGTAAAGCCGGTAATTTGATTTCTGGAGGCCGTATCTGCCTCGTTCATTCCTTTCACGATTCATCAGGTTGCACTCAAGGTCACAGGCTTCGACTGTCATCCCTCACACCCCGCCCCGCAACCTTCTTATTTATGAACAGCCTCAGATGTTGTTCCGGCGGCAAACCCCAATCAGCTTCTGATTGGGGGCACCCCTCTCGAGAGGGGAGTTGATAAGTCCCGTTTTAACAGTAACTTTTGTGCCTGATTTTCTTTTTTTACTGAGCTGTAAGCCGCAATCAGTACCGAAACGAAACTCCCCTCTTGTCGAAAAAACCTTCAGGTTTTAAGAAACCCTTAGGGTTTGATTAGCAAAACATCCATCACAAAAAAAGCGACCGGTAAACAGGAAATATGTGCATTTCCTGAATCCGGCCGCTATTTTCCAAAAGCCAAAAGCCAAAAGCCAAAAGCCAAAAGCCAAAAAATCTGTCTTTAAACTTTCACGCGTTCGGTCATTTTGAGAATTTCAACAATGTCGTCGCGGTTCAGCTCGCCGCGGGCCTGCATGGGTTTGCCGAAGCCGTAGGTTGCGATGGTGTAGTCGGCGATGGCTTCGAAATCGGCTTCATCAACGCCCAGATCGCTGAGGCTCTGAAATAAATCATTGTTTTGCAGCCATTCCTCGAAGCGATTGATGAAGGCAAGGGAGGCGTAGGAAACATCATCCTTATCAATACCAAAAACGCGGTCTCCCAGCTGTGCGAGTCGGTCGCGGCAGCGGTCGTTTTTCCAGAGCCAGCGGAAGTAGGCGGGGTAGAGGGTCGCGAGGCCGCGTCCGTGCGCGATGTTGTGGTAGAAGCCGCTGATGGCGTGTTCGATGGCGTGCAGGATGAAGCCCGAGGCCTCCCGGCCTGCGTGCTGATAGCCGTTGAGGGCGAGGTTCGAGGCCCAGAGCAGACGGGCGCGGAGTTCGTAGTTGTCCGGCTCGGCTATCACGAGCGGCAGGGTTTCGACGACCGTAGCGATGATGCCTTCGCTGTAGCGGTCGGCCAGCGGGGAGCGGTTGCCGCCAAGCAAATAGTTTTCGAACACGTGGCTGAGGATGTCTGATGCGCCGTCGCGGGTAGTCGCAGGCGGGAGTTCGAGGGTGAATTCCGGATTCAGCCAGGAAAAGGTCGGCTGAAAGAAGGGATAGCTCAGGGGGGATTTTCCGCGCACGTCCGGGTTGGAAACGACTGAATGCGGGGTTACTTCGGAGGCGGTCGCCGCGGTTGTCGGGATGCAGGCGATGGGCAGCGCGCTCGTCATGCGGCCCATTTTGTCGCCGCCGAGGGTGTAGGGCCAGATATCTTCGTCATCGGTAACGGCAAGGCCGGCAATGGCTTTGGCGGCATCCATGGCGGAGCCGCCGCCGAGGGCGAGCACGACCTCGCCCTTGAATTCCCGCAGTTGTGCCGTCGCCCGGTTGATGGTTCCTGCCAGCGGATTGGGCTCAATGCCTTCAAACAGTAAAAGTTCGCAGCCCTGCCCTTCAAGTCCGCGGGTCACCCGGTCGAGGTACCCAAGGCGCTTGACGCTGCCTCCGCCTATGACCAGAAAAATTTTCTTACCCAGGGAGGCCACATGCTCATAAAATTTGCGCTCTTTGTTTTGTCCGAATAACAGCCGCGTGCGGATGTGTAAATCAAAATCTTGCATGGCAGATAGAATAGATTGAAATAAATGTGTGGAAAAGCGGAGCTTCAGAAGGTGTTGAAAGCTTGTTTGTGAAGTCCGCTAAAAGGTGTTTAAATATGAATCAGGCTTTGAAAACATGCCTGCCATTGTGTATCGTTCTGTCATCCGATTTATGGCTTTATGTCCCGTGTTCACTTAACCTTTTTTTATGATTCCTCCGCTTTTAACCCAACAGCTCAAACAGCGCGCAACCGAACTTATGCCGGATATGATTCAGTGGCGACGCCATCTGCATCAGCATCCTGAAATCAGCTACAAGGAATTCGAAACAACCAAATGGCTCACGACCCGGCTTGAAGAAATGGGCTTCGAAGTGCATCATCCGACAGAAACCGGCTGTGTGGCGGTCATCCGTGGGAAGGCGCCGCAAAGCCGCGTTGTGGCGCTGCGTGCTGATATTGACGCGCTCGCAATGGAGGAAACCGGCGTCGCCAAAGCGGATTTCCGCTCTAAAAACCCCGGTGCGGCGCATTGCTGCGGACACGACGCGCACACGGCCAACCTGCTCGGCTGTGCGCGGATGCTCTCCGATTTGCGCGATCAGCTCGAAGGCACAGTCGTGCTTGTGTTTCAGCCGGGGGAGGAAAAGCTGCCCGGCGGCGGACGCCTGATTTCGGAATCGGGCATCCTGCACACCCTCGGCGTACAGGCGATCTATGGGCTGCATACGAGCCCGGCACACGCGCCGGGACAAATTGGCGTCATCAAAGGTCCGATGATGGCCCGGCCCGATGAGTTCGCACTCGATCTGATCGGCAAAGGCGGACACGCCGCGGCTCCGCATCTTGCCATCGATCCCATCGTGATGGCGGCACAGTTCGTGAGCGCGGTGCAGACGGTGCGCAGCCGCAGCATCAATCCGCTGGAACCGGTTGTGGTTACGGTCGGGAAAATCAACGGGGGCACGGCGCACAATGTCATCCCCGAAAAGGTGAGCATGCTCGGCACGATTCGCAGCTTCAGCCGGGAGACTTCCAACTTCATCGCGCAGCGCATCGAGGCCATCGCCGCGGGCATTGCGCAGGGCGCCGGCGGGAGTTATTCTTTTAAATATGATGAAGGCTACCCGGCCGTCATCAATACCGATTGGGCGACCGACGTAATCGTGGATGTAGCCGAAACCCTGCACGGTCCGGATACCGCCCTTTGGATGCCAGAACCCGTGATGGGCGGCGAGGATTTCGCTTTCTATCTCGAGCACTTCCCCGGTGCCTTCTTCTTGCTCGGGACCGGCAGCGCCAAAGCCGATTCGCTCTGGTCGTGGCACCATCCGCGCTATAATATTGATGAGGATGCCTTCGTGACCGGCGCTTCGATGATGGCCGGAATCGCGCTTCATGCCGGTGCAACGGGAGGCAACCATGGCTGATCGTGATAAAGCAGGGGGCAGACCTGCTCCCAAAAAGCTGGCACTCGAGAATTTTTCAGGGGATGTATTTGTGCTGGATGACGACCTCCTGGCCCGAGGCTCACAGGCTGCGGCGGAGAGTCCGCGCCTGCGCATCATCTACCCGGTGCAGCGCACGCAGGGCGACCTCGTACAGCGGCTGCTCAACTTCATGCAACCCGGCACCTACGTGATGCCGCACATGCACCCGATGCCGCACGCGACCGAGAGCATCATCCTGTACCGGGGCGCGATTCAGTTCTACATTTTTAACGACACCGGTGCCGTAACCCACAGCTTCCGGCTGGAAGCGGGACGGCCCAACTGCATGGTTGATATTAGTCCGCGGGTATGGCACAGCTTCGAAGTGCTCGAAAAAGACACCGTGCTCATCGAATTCAAAAAAGGCCCTTATGACGCCCAAACCGATAAAGTATTCGCGGAATGGGCGCCGGAAGAAGACAGCGGCGAAACCGAAGCCTTCCTGAACCGCCTGCGCCTGCGAAATACGCACTAATCAGCGGCACCCCTCTCATTGCAATAACAAAAGGACTTTAGATGATTTTCAAAAATATCACACAGCGGAGCTGGTGGGAAAAAGATGTGCTGGCCCGGCCTGCTGATCTGCTCATCGTGGGCTCCGGGATCACCGGACTCTCAACCGCGCTCTTCTATCGAAGGATGTACCCTGACAGCCGCGTGATGGTGCTCGACCGAGGATTCTGGCCGACCGGCGCAACCGGGCGCAATGCGGGATTTGCCTGTTTTGGCTCAGCCGGAGAGCTGCTCGATGATCTCCATCAGGAGCCCGAAGCCGGGGTTAAAGCCCGCCTGCGGATGCGCTTCGAAGGCCTCGAGCTGCTCAAAACCGAGCTCGGCACCGACGCCATCGGCTACGAAATGACCGGCGGCTATGAAATCTTTGATGACATCTCCGACCCCCATTTCCGGGAAAGCGTCGCCAACCTGAAGCGCTTCAGCGGCTGGGTTGAAGAAATCACCGGCTTGCCCGATACCTACGAAGTGCGCGACATCAACAGCTTTCCGTCCATTTTCAACCGGCTCGAAGGCTACCTGCACAGCGGCAAAATGCTGCAAGCGCTCGTCCGCAAAGCGAACGAAGCCGGGGTTGAAATCCGCTGGAACACGCCCGTTGCGGAAGTCAAAAGCAACGGCGTTGTGCTGCAGGATGGCCTGGTGTTGCAGGCTGGCGCTGTCCTCTGCGCGACCAACGGCTACACCTCAACCCTCGAGTCTGGCACAACCGTGAAGCCCGCCCGCGGCTACGTGTTCGTGACCAAACCTCTCCAAAACCTGCCCTGGCATGGCAGCTGTCACTACAACCGCGGCTACGTCTATTTCCGCGACCTCGGCGACCGGCTCCTCATCGGCGGTGCCCGCGACGTGGACAAAGCGGGGGAGGAGTCCATCCGCAACGAAATCAATCCAAAAATCAAAAACTGGCTGGTGAGCTTCGTCAACGAAAAGCTCGGCATCGACCCAGACTGGGAGATCGAGCAGGAATGGACCGGCGTGATGGGCTTCGGCGCAACCAAAACCCCCGAGTGCACCCGTCACGAAAACGGCGTGTATGTCGCCGCCGGCCTCGGCGGCATGGGCGTAGCCCTCGGCATGAAGCTCGGTCAGCAAGCCGCAACGATGATAGCGAAATCGTAGGGGCGGGCCTGTGTGCCCGCCCCGGACGCGCTTTATGCGATGATGGAACGCGGATGGGAGGTACGCGAAGACGCGAAGAAGGCGCGAAGTTCGCGACGCGATGATTGAGCGCAGGTTATATGGATGGAGCGGGATTGACGCGGATTGTTCATAGTCGAATCAACCTCCCAGGCCTGAATACTAGATCCTTCGACTCCGACTTCGCTGCGCTCCGTCTTTGCTCAGGATGACAGGGGCATTTCCTGAAACCCCTGCGCGGCCAGCCGCGCCGTTTGATCTCATGCGGCGCCTGTCATCCTGAGCGGAGCGCAGCGGAGTCGAAGGATCTCGTAGGGCAGGGCTCCGGTGCGGGGTCTCCGACGGTCGCGTCATGCCTGCGGCATTCCGGGAATTGGGTGGGGTTGTTCGATTTTCAACCCAGAGGGCGTCCCTACAGGACGCTCCGAATTCCGGCATTTCAGGCCAAAATGGCGATCAACCCTGAACGGGTGAAATGATTGTAGCAAAAAAAGTCCATCCCATTTCACAGGAATTAACACCTCGATTTTGTAAAATAGATCGTTGTGTCAGCCTCAAAATTAAGTGTTAGCGACTAAACCATTCATCTTAATAAAAACTAAAATGTTAGCGATTTGTTCAAGGACTGTTTATCCCAAAAACCTCATGCCGCATTTATTGAGCGCAGTTTTACTGTTCATCCTGATGCTTCCCGATCCTGCGCAGGGCTGGGGACGTACGGGGCATTTCATCACCGGGGAGATTGCGCAGCGGCACCTCACGCCGGAAGCCGCGGCGCACGTAGAGCGCATCCTGGGTGAAACAAGTCTGGCCGTTGCAACGGTCTGGATGGATCAGGTCCGGTCGCAGGATGCCTTCCGGCACACCGCTGACTGGCACTGGGTCACCATCCCTGACGGCATGCGCTACGAAGAAGCTGAGCACAACCCGAACGGCGATGTTGTAGAAGCCTTTGAGCGGCAAATCGCGGCGCTCAAATCCGGCGAACTTTCACCCGAAGAAGAGCGCGACGCTTTTCGCATGGTCATTCACATGATTGGCGACATGCATCAGCCGCTGCACGTTGGCACAGGCGAGGACCGCGGCGGAAATGACGTGCGGGTGCAATGGCTCGGCAACCGCTCCAACCTGCACCGCGTCTGGGATACCGACATGATCGAATCCTGGGGACTTACCACAACGCAGTTCACCGACGCCCTCCTCATTCTGGATGAGGAAACCATCGCAGCCTGGAAACAGGGCGGGCCTCGTGACTGGGCGCATGAATCCATGGTGTACCGAAGCGACATCTACGACCTGCCCGAAAACCTCGAACTCGGCTGGGAGTACCGCAACCGCAACTTCCATATTGTCGAAAAACGCCTCCTTCAGTCCGGCCTTCGGATTGCGATGGTGATTAATGAGATTTATGGGAGCTAATCACCCGCCTCCAACGAAATTACGATCGCCTGATCTGCGTTGATAAGTCAGGGAAATTGTCAGTACATTTACCCTGACAAGTGCTATGCAGATCAAAATTAACTTATGAAAATCGGCCTCATCTCAGATACGCATTCTTACCTCGATCCGCAGGTGGCGGAGTACTTCGCGGGGTGCGATGAAATATGGCATGCCGGAGATTTCGGCACGCTCAAAATTGCAGAAGAACTTCAGCAACTCGCGCCGCTCCGGGGCGTTTACGGCAACATAGACGGACAGGACATCCGGCAGCTTTATCCGCACAGCCTGCGTTTTGCGTGCGAAGGCGTCAACGTATTTATGACCCATATCGGGGGCAATCCGGGCCGCTATGCCATCCCCATTCGCAAGGAACTCTACGGCAACCCGCCTGATCTGTTTATCTGCGGACACAGTCACATCCTAAAAATAGCCCGCGACAAAGAGGCGGGAAATCTGCTGTTCATGAATCCCGGTGCCGCCGGCCGGCATGGCTTTCAGGTAGAGCGCACTCTCGTTCGGTTTCAGGTGGAGGCCGGAAAACTCTTCGACGTACAGGTCATCATCCTCGGAAAACGCTGAGCGGCAAGCCCGAAAGCCGGAAGCCAATCATTCCTATCCCGACCTTTTAACCTATTCATACCCAAATGATCATCTCTATTTTTGATTCCCTCCGCTTTGAAAAGTCCTACATCGAAAAGGCTAACAACAGGCGGCATGAGCTGCGCTTCCTCAAGCCCGAGCTCAGCGAACAAACCGCAAGCCTGGCACAAGGCTCTGATGTCGCCCTCATTTTCGTAAATGACAAAGCCGACGACAAAATTCTGAAAACGCTGCACGAAGTGGGGGTCCGGTATATCGCGCTGCGCTCGGCGGGTTTCAACAATGTCGATCTCGAGGCCGCACACGAACTTGGCATGAAAGTCGCCAACGTGCCGGAATATTCGCCTCATGCGGTTGCCGAACACACCGTTGCGCTCATGCTGGGCCTGAACCGCAAGCTGATCCGGGCGCACAACCGCATACGCGATCTCAACTTCTCCCTCGATGGGCTGATTGGCTTCGACATGTACGGCAAAACCGCGGGCGTGGTCGGGACCGGGAAAATCGGGGCGGAAGTTGCAAAGCTCCTGCACGGCTTTGGCTGCAAGGTGCTCTGCTACGACATCCGCGAAAATGCATCCCTTGTGAAAGCCATCAGTCCCGAGTATGTCGCCCTCGAAGAGCTGTTTTCGCGCTCCGACATCATCACCCTGCACGCCCCCCTCAACAAGCACACCTATCACATGGTCGATGAAAAAGCGGTCGGGCAGTTCAAAAAAGGCGTGATGCTCATCAACACTTCCCGCGGCGGCCTCATCAAAACGGAGGCGGTCATCAACGGCCTGAAGCAGGGCGTTATCGGCTACCTCGGCCTCGATGTGTATGAGGAAGAGGAAGGCCTGTTCTTCCACGATCATTCCGAGCAGATTCTGCAGGATGATATGCTTGCGCGCCTGCTCGTGTTCCAGAATGTGCTCATCACGAGCCATCAGGCGTTCCTGACGGATACCGCGCTCCGCAATATTTCGGACACCACCTTCGAGAACATCAACGCCTGGGCTGACGGCAAGTCTGCCCCCAACGAAATTAAACCGGCACCCGAATCCTGATGAAGACATCACAGCCCGGGATTTCGACGCGTATTGGCGTAAATGTGTATGAAACCGAGCATGATCCCCATGCCGGAAGCTGTCTGCTCAGCCTCCCCCATCACGCTGAACGGCTCTCAGACGCGGCCTTCTTTTTTGTAACGGGTGAGGCGGGCTGCCGGCTGCTTTCGAAATCGGATCCGGCCGGGGAAGGTGCGACCCGTTCCGCTGCGGAAGGTTTTGGATGGATGGGGAAGCCTGCGCTCCGCATTGCGGCAACATTTCCAAAGCCCGTTTACCTTTCGGTATTGTTGCAGGATTTGGCACAACTTGCGGCAGAAGCGGGACTCGACCCCGAGCGACCGCTCGGGATTCGGCTGAAAGCGGAATGTGCACAGCTTGAGTACGAAGAAAGCCCCGGTGGCGGCTATCATGAACAGGAAGAGGTCAGCCTCGATGAGGCGGCGGGCTTTTTGTTTTTGAAGCCGGAGCACATCCCCCGCGATGACGACAACATTCGGGCGCTCAGCCGTTATCTCGCAACACAGCCTGCCGGGGGAGGCGTCTATGCCCTGCTGCTGTCGACCCTCCGCGGGCTGTCTTCTGACCGGCTGACCGGCGATACAGCCATCATTCAGCCCGAAACCCTGCTGCGCCGCGCCGACATCTCCCTATTTGCTCCGCACCGCAGCTGTGACGCGGCAGATTTCCTGCTGAAATAAGCTGCCCTCAAATTTACAATCCGATTCATTTTTTCATCCATGCTTCTGTTTTCGCTACTGACTGCCCTCTTGTTGCTGACATCCCCGCTGCAAACGGCAACTTCACAGGACCGCATCAGCTTTATTTTTTCGGAGGAAACCCGCGTTGACAACGCCATCCTCACCCTCGAAGACGGGAGTCAGTGGCGGATGATGCAGACTGCAGAAGCACTTGGCAGCCTCGAAGCCGGCAGCGAAATTCCCGTCGTACTACTCGGCAGCCGGGGATCGCAATCTGCCCTTGTGTATGCCCTCGGTACGGAAATTCCGGTAACGCGCCTGAGCGGCGAGCCCGTTTTTGCAGAAGGCTTCCGCACCATGCTCCTCTACGCCGACCCCGAAACCCGCCGCCTGCACCTCGCCGACGGCACCGTGCGCCGCATAACAAACGCTGATGCCGACTTAAACTTCCGCAGTGACCGCATCACCGAAATCATCATCACCCGCGACCGCCGGCATGCTATCGATCTCACAACCGGCACCCGCTACGCAGTATCGCCACCGGTGAGGTGAAAGGGGGGGGGGGATGGTGATTTGAACTGAGATTGGGAATTCAGATATTTGGCTGCCCGCCTGACCACGATTGCACAGAGCTGTGATTTGAACTGAGATTGGGAATTCAGATATTCATATCAAAATGAGCGAGAACAAAACCACAGCTGTGATTTGAACTGAGATTGGGATTTCAGATATTTTCGGATTGTTTCAATCTATCTTCTTGTGTGCTGTGATTTGAACTGAGATTGGGATTTCAGATATTCGGCTTAAAAATATCCCTCAAGTGTAACAGGCTGTGATTTGAACTGAGATTGGGATTTCAGATATTGGATGTCGTACATAACAAGCCCTTCGGAAAGCTGTGATTTGAACTGAGATTGGGATTTCAGATATTTATTCTCGAGGACGGGCGCGCTTTCTTTCGGCTGTGATTTGAACTGAGATTGGGATTTCAGATATTTCGAGCCGGGGAAGGTTTCGGTAGATTTTAGCTGTGATTTGAACTGAGATTGGGATTTCAGATATTCGGGTCGGCTTCTGAAGCGATTGAGTACGTGCTGTGATTTGAACTGAGATTGGGATTTCAGATATTGCGGGCTGATGTGACTGTTAGCGTTACGGCGCTGTGATTTGAACTGAGATTGGGATTTCAGATATTGCATAAAGCAATTTATCGCGGTCACTCCTAGCTGTGATTTGAACTGAGATTGGGATTTCAGATATTTCGCCCTCCCCGGCATGTGCAGGAATAGCGGCTGTGATTTGAACTGAGATTGGGATTTCAGATATTTTCTAAGATTGAGAAGCAAATTGATGACCTGCTGTGATTTGAACTGAGATTGGGATTTCAGATATTGTTGACATGGCATTGCGCAAATACTTTAACGCTGTGATTTGAACTGAGATTGGGATTTCAGATATTGTTTGGCCTGCTTTGGTTATTTGGCTCTCGGCTGTGATTTGAACTGAGATTGGGATTTCAGATATTAGCGAACATATCACTCATATTTGTGACGTTGCTGTGATTTGAACTGAGATTGGGATTTCAGATATTCACAAACTCAGACGCAAAATGGTGGGCTTGGCTGTGATTTGAACTGAGATTGGGATTTCAGATATTTAACACGTTTATAACACGAAAATAACGAAAGCTGTGATTTGAACTGAGATTGGGATTTCAGATATTAAGCAGGGAAATCTTGTAATCACGCCAGGCGCTGTGATTTGAACTGAGATTGGGATTTCAGATATTACCCTGCCCGTTATTTAATATCGTGATATGGCTGTGATTTGAACTGAGATTGGGATTTCAGATATTTCGCCCTCCCCGGCATGTGCAGGAATAGCGGCTGTGATTTGAACTGAGATTGGGATTTCAGATATTTTCTAAGATTGAGAAGCAAATTGATGACCTGCTGTGATTTGAACTGAGATTGGGATTTCAGATATTCCGATGAATATGCGTTCACGACTGATGGACGCTGTGATTTGAACTGAGATTGGGATTTCAGATATTTTTCTATCTGGTAGATGCCTATTGCCGCCAGCTGTGATTTGAACTGAGATTGGGATTTCAGATATTGCACCGGGAAAGGCTAATAAGCGCAGGACTGCTGTGATTTGAACTGAGATTGGGATTTCAGATATTATTTGGTCGAGAAGGGTAAGGGGATTATTTGCTGTGATTTGAACTGAGATTGGGATTTCAGATATTAAGCGGCTTGTCTTCCTGCTCATACTTCAGGCTGTGATTTGAACTGAGATTGGGATTTCAGATATTACTTCTTAGTATATGTATATCACTGTTAGGCTGTGATTTGAACTGAGATTGGGATTTCAGATATTAACGTATGACCGTCGTGTAGGTTATGCGCAGCTGTGATTTGAACTGAGATTGGGATTTCAGATATTGAGCATGGGAGAAGCAGGGAAATCTTGTAAGCTGTGATTTGAACTGAGATTGGGATTTCAGATATTCAACGTCAGCCGGTGCAACGATGGCTCTTTGCTGTGATTTGAACTGAGATTGGGATTTCAGATATTTATTCTCGAGGACGGGCGCGCTTTCTTTCGGCTGTGATTTGAACTGAGATTGGGATTTCAGATATTTAACTATTAAGCCTTAACGCGCTTCAAATAGCTGTGATTTGAACTGAGATTGGGATTTCAGATATTTACCACTCAGCGTTGAAGCGTTCGGGCCACGCTGTGATTTGAACTGAGATTGGGATTTCAGATATTAGCATGAACGGCGTTGACATGGCATTGGTCGCTGTGATTTGAACTGAGATTGGGATTTCAGATATTTTACGGTCAAAGTAAGCAATTCGATTCAGCGCTGTGATTTGAACTGAGATTGGGATTTCAGATATTCAACAATGCGCTAATGAACAGGCTGCACTAGCTGTGATTTGAACTGAGATTGGGATTTCAGATATTAAGGGATTGATAAAGCCCGCAGATGTTTTAGCTGTGATTTGAACTGAGATTGGGATTTCAGATATTGAAGGTGGTGTTGTGGACGCAGACATCCTCGCTGTGATTTGAACTGAGATTGGGATTTCAGATATTATGGGCTGAGGGCACCAGTCCCCGGGCTGAGCTGTGATTTGAACTGAGATTGGGATTTCAGATATTAATTATCAGCGAGGAGCAAGCCCGCGCAAAGCTGTGATTTGAACTGAGATTGGGATTTCAGATATTCAACCGCATATTCGATCAGGTCGAAGATGCGCTGTGATTTGAACTGAGATTGGGATTTCAGATATTATTTTTGGCGAACAGCAGGAATTGGGCTATGCTGTGATTTGAACTGAGATTGGGATTTCAGATATTATACTGGAATCGGGATTCACAGGTTTGGACGCTGTGATTTGAACTGAGATTGGGATTTCAGATATTTTCGACATCCCCGCACATGCTGGGGAGGGCGCTGTGATTTGAACTGAGATTGGGATTTCAGATATTAAATTGATTGATGAATCAAAGCTGAAAAAAGCTGTGATTTGAACTGAGATTGGGATTTCAGATATTCGGTTAAAAATGTTCACCACACAATACAATGCTGTGATTTGAACTGAGATTGGGATTTCAGATATTGCAGCGCATAAAATGGGGTTTGATTTTACCGCTGTGATTTGAACTGAGATTGGGATTTCAGATATTACGCCCCTTCGTAATGGCTTATGTACCATTGCGTTGGGGCGTTTTTTGGTTTAAAAAAATAGCTATCATCTTTCCTGAATGTGCATGTGCGTCTTCTTTTTTAGAAAAATTCGAGCTGCTGCGGGGGGGGCGGAAGGCGCTCTTCCTTTGCACCCCAAATGTTGACAATCTGTCCGTATTGCTTATCGGTAAGGGTAATGATGCTCACAAAGCCTTCTTTTGGCACCAGGTCTTTTACGGTTTCAATATGGGATTCTGCGCTTTCGCGGCTGCCGCAGTGCCGGGCATAGACCGAGAGCTGAAAGCGCTGAAAGCCATCGTGTTTCAGGTTCTGCCGGAATTTGTTCGCGGCTTTCATGTACTTATCGGTTGTTACGGGAAGGTCAAAGGTTACAAAGAGCCACATGGTTTCATAAGCGTTTAATCGTGAATAACTCATGGGTGAATTAGGGTTTTTGGGATTTACGTTAAAGCTCGGGATAGCTCAGACGGGTGTCTTCCTTCAGAAAGCAGCGCGCAAGCGAAGCTGTTGTTTCCGAAAGGCCGAGCATCAGTGGCCTGATTTTGTTCCCGATACACACATCGCTGTACAGTATTTGTAACAGCATGGCTTTTTCTGCTTTACCGAGGGTATCCGGCGGGCTGTTGGCCTCCAGATATTCGAGTACCGCAAAATCTACAAACGGCCGGTAGGGCTCCATGAGATCATCAGCCAGGCCGTAGGCATTGTATTGGTTGTGATGATGGATGCCAATGCCGGGCAGCAGGCCCGAGCCGGAAATGGCCCGGGCGGTAGCGGCCCGCAGGATGGCATACCCAAAATTGAGCAGGTTGTTCGGCGGTGCCCCGTCCCGACGACGCAGAAAGCCGTCCCCAAAAAGGGACGGCCAATAGATGCGGGCAGCCTGCGCTTCCTTGTTCTCCGGATCGCCGCTTTTGACCTTGCGGGCTGCGTAGCGCAGCGGTGCATCGTTCTTTCCCTGCACTTTTAGCAGCGCGGCCTGATTGCTGATCTTGGCTTTTACCGTTTGTTTCCAAAGCTGCTTCATCAGCGGTACCGTTGCCGCGATCTGCGCCCGATAGGTACGGGTTTGCGTACTGTGCCCTTCAAGCCGGAACAGCATGGCCTCCGGATGATGGTTGGTGCCGCAAAAAACAACCGCCGTATTGTGCGTGCAGGCATGCTGCACAACCGCCTGCGTAAAAGTCGTTTGGGCATGATCCAGAATGATAAACCCGAGATCCGAAAAAGGTCTGCTGTGCTCCTCTTTGTTTTGCTTGTTGTACAGCACAAGCTGTGACATGCGAACGCTCAGATGCATCGGGCTTGTGATATGGAGGATTTTTTTGAGCATGTTTCAGATAAAAGTGATGCCTCCTTTTTCATCAATCGTGAAATGATAATCTTGGATGAGAAATTGATAGTTTTTTGAACCAATATGATAGTATGGTAATGGTTCAATTGAAGCTTTGTACTTCGAGTATCCACTTATCATTAGTTTTTCGGGTGACTTACCGTTTGCATTTTCAAAGTCTGATTTGAATTGAATTTTACCACGTGATTCTTGAAAATACTGAAACTTCATCCTTCCGTCTTTTTCAAGATTTACAGCTTTGTAGAGCCTATCCGTCAGCTCTTTTTCTGAAAGCTCCGTCAGTTCATCAGGGCTTTCGAGGTAAAAGCATACGAGGGTATTTTTCCGGATCAGGCCAAAAAAGCTTTTGCCATTCATTTCCGGCGCTACCAGGTCCTGCTCTCTGCGAAAGTCCCGCTGACTTGCCTTGAGGTGCTGCGTCGCTTCCATCAGGTTAATCAGGGCATAGTCATGGCGGCCTTTGTCATCGCGGTAAATGGCCATCGCATAGTTTTCCTTGTTATTCACATACAGCTGCTGCTTATAAGCATGCTTGGACTGATCGCGGTGCTGTTTAAATCCGGGCAGCGGCTCGGTCAGTTTCGCCTTTATGCGCACTTTGCGAATAGGGGTCCAAACGGTCTTACCTTTCTTCGGCGGGATGTGGAATAAGCGGCTGATTTCATTTTCAACCGATTTGATCTCAGCTTCGAGCGTAGCTTTTGATGCAGCCTCCGCATCTTTAGCTTCCTTTTGAAGGGCTTTTAAACGGTCATTAAGCGCTTTTTGCCGCGGTATATCGCGAAGTACAATTTCACGGATATTGGGGTCTATAATTTTTGTTGCGTCTTTCACATCCATGCCGTCAATGGACTTCCTCACCACAAACATATCTTTACTTTTCTCCGGCTCATGCGGATTCATGATTCTGCCATAGAAGGTTTCTTCATGCAGTGCACCCCTCGCCGTATCCCCCTGCTGATAGATAAACTCCTCCGGTTTGTGATGTTTGCGCTGCTTCACACCCCGTTTTCGGAGAATTTTCCGGACCTGCTTTTTGGGCTTGTCGGTATCGGTGTGCACCACAATTAAATCTTCATGCAGTTGCTGCATATCGGTCGTGAAGGTATCCCATGGTTTGGTTTCCCGCAGGACTTCCCGCATGGCAGCGAGCTGACCTTCTTCCTGCAGGCGCCAGGCATGTGAGAGCCGGTTATGGCTGTCGCGGGTAATGCAGGCAATGGTTACGGCATCGATGGCATGATGGGCATGGTTGCTACGGTTTTTAGGCGCCATTTCCCACAGGCCGGTTTCATCATTAAAAAAGTCCTGCAATCCCCAGGCTTTTCTGAAATGTGCTACCATTTCCCCGTTAATGGGAAAAACATTCGGATTTCCCCGCCGGTTTTTGAACAGGCTTCCCAGAAAGTCTTTCGCATACCGGGTAATAATGCCGGTATCAACCTTCTGACTGATTTTAAAGCCCTCAGGTATTTCCGTTGCCGTAAACCTTTTTACTTTACCGCGCCAGTAATCCCGTTCCATACTAAGCTCATGTCGCTGCATGATGAGCTTGTCTTTTTGGTCTTTGGTCGTTGCAGCTTTGGTACGCCGCGACAGCCGGTTGATTCTGTCTTCGAGCGCATCAGCCTTCTCCACCCAATGGCGGATGCGCTGAACATAATCGTCATAGTTCTCCAGCTCTGAGGGCATCCGGTTACGCTTAACATCCCGGTTAAATGTGCGCTCGGATAGGGTTTTGTTCATCATGGAATTATCGAGCGTGCGGCTCCGGGGCAGGGTGTGCTCAATGTCATATTTGGGGTCATCACCGATAAAATCGGACAGGCCAATTTTGTCTCCTGTGTACAGGCAGATGCCGTTTTGCTCCTTCCAAAGCTGATACTTTTGGATGTCGGTCTCTGTAGGTTCGATGGTTTGGTTCTTTTGTTCTTTGTACAACCGAATAATTTCATCGCGGTACTCGCTCCGCTCATTTTGCCGTTTTCTTTGATAGTTTTCTATCGCTTTCCGCTTGTTGGCGTCGTTGAGTTCACGCGCCAGCTCAATATGAATGCTTGTTTTTTCATCAATCAGCTCTTCGGCCAGCAAATGGTTAATCAGTTGCCGGAGCTGCTGTAAGGAGCGCATCACGACCGGATTTTTCAGGGATGATTTCAGGGGATTCGGCAGTCCGTACAGCGGTTTACCATCCTTCATCAGCGGTTCCCCTTTTCGAAGTATCACTTCCGGCACAAAGCGCTCAATTGCGGAAGGGTGATAAAGTTTTTTGAGCATTTTGGGAGACGCAACCACAGCTACTTCGCCAATTTTCTTACCCTTAAGGGCCTTTTCAATGCGATCTTCCAAACGCGCAGTTCTCTGAAAGACGGGCTCATCCCGGTCGGTTTTCATGGCTGCATTGAAAATAGATACGGCCTGACTAATCAGGCTTTGCTGATGGGGATGCTCCTGCCAGGTTTTCTTTCCGAATTTAAAGCTGAGTTTATGCTCGAGTTCTGCCCTTACCCAATGCGGATTTTCGGGTTCGGTCATTTTTCCGTCCCGTACATTTCGCACAATTTCATTAACGGCAAAGTAAAGCTGCTGCAGCTCGTCGTGTCCGTCAATAATGGAAATCAGTTGCTCTGTGATCTCAGCCTGATTTGCTGCATTTTCCCATATTTCGGGTTTGATGATTTCAGGAAGCTTGGCCAGAAACACGGCGTGACTGTATATCAGCCCTTCCCGCAGCCAGGGCAGAATAAGCTTGATGGCTTTGAGGCTAAGGTTGGCGTAATCATTCCGGAAGGGCGGGATTTTTGTAAACCGGGCGGTTTCCTGCGCGGTAAGGGAGGTGAAGGTATCGGCAAAACGGCGCAGCGCGCTTTCGCGGGTTACATCGGTGAAGCTGCTGCGGTCTCCGGCGGTATCGGCAAAATACAGGGCCTGCCAATAGCGGGTAATGATGTCATTTTCGGAAAGCGATTTTCCGGTCCATCGGTTTACGATTAATGTTTTCCAATGCAGGTGCTCGTCCGGGCTGTTTTTGAAAACCTGCATTAACCGGCCCGTAAAGGGACACCCGCTTACCGTAGTTGCCGGATTGTAATTTACTTTAACAGAATATTCCGCAGCACGGTGATCCTTCCTGTAACAGTAGGTATCTTTTCCAAAAAGCCGGTCAAAAATATCCGAAACGGGAAAACTCGGTTTGCTAACCCGGTAAAATAAAGGCTCAACTTCGGATTTTTCGGCTTCCGAAAGCGGCCGCATGTGAAGATCGTCAGCGGTCTGAACAGCAATATTATTCAAAAAACTGCGCATTCTGTATTCCTCAAACAACGGATGTGTGATGGGGCAGCGTGATTTTGACGGCTCAAACGGGCATTTGCCGACACTGCCTTTTTGGGACTTTAGCGGACGCTGAAAAAAGATGGCGCGGTGCAGCTGCTTCCGTAATTCATCGGGGAGCTGCTGTTTATCAGCAATCAGGTTGAATTCGGCTTCGTAATGACTTTCCCGCTCGGTATAGCGGCCTCGGATGCGGTTTTCATACAAGCTGCGGTCTTGCTGCATCAGCTGGTGAAAGTACTGCCCGAGCGTTTCACAATCGGCTGCTTCTATGGCTTCAGACAACTCGGTTATGCTTTTCTTCACAAGCCCCATATTTTCTTTGTCGGTCAGCAGGCTTTCCGTTACTGCAATCACCGCATCGGCATCTGTTTCATTACCGCCGGCAACTTTCCTGATTTTTCTTGCAAATGCTTTTACCGTTTTGTCATCGCTTTCAAGGTGAATGTCAGCCAGGTCTCTTAGCTTGTCTTTCAGCAGAAGGGCGTCTTCAGCAACCAGGGGATCTCTCAGAAGCTCTTCATACTGCAGCTTAGCGGCCTCAAGAGGCTCATCAGCTCCGGCGTCTTTTCGGTTACTTGCAAAACCGCGCCGCTGTGCGAGGTGATAAAACGCGCGCCCAAGTTTAAAGGCAAGCTCCGGCTTGTTCCGCCAGTCTTGCGTTTCCCGGGAAAAAAGATCGCGGTACGCATAAGGGTGTTCTTGTTGAAGCGCATCGGTACGCTGCCAGCTTAGGAAAGCTTCTTCCATCGGATAAGCTTTATAGCCGCTTTTTTTCCAGGCTGTAAGTTCGTCAGGGCTAAGCGGGCAGAGGGGCGGATCATGTTCAATAAGGGCTTTGAGGGTGAAGTATTTACGGTACCTTTTTCTTGCCTTTAGCCTTCGGCTGCTACGCTTCTGCGTGCGTTCGCTTGCTTTGGATGATTCACCCGATTTATCTCTGTTCACTCCCAAAGGGAATATTTTGACGCCTTTATCAACAAGTTCGAAACGCCTGTTATGTTGCTCCACGATAGCCCAACCCAAAGAGTTGGTGCCCATATCAAGACCAAGAATTTTTTTACCCATGATGAATTAAATAATATTATAATTGACTGTAACAGCAATTAGCAATATATTTCATCCGAAGAACTAATCCCAATCAGTTCTTATCACAGCAAGGCTATAATGCCGAAGGGATTTACCCTAAGCCTGGTTTCGGCCGGGCTTTTTTTATTTTATACCGTTTGTGTTTCACAGCACCCCGTAACTGCACAAAAAAAGCCCCGCTCCTAAAAAGAAACGGGGCTTTGGTATATATATGTAATACTCAGCCGGCGATTACTTGCTTAGAAAAGCAATCATCGCTTTGGCAAAATGACCCAGATCAACAGGGGTTCTGGATGTAATGATATTACGGTCAACAACTACGGGTTCATCCACCCACTCTGCTCCGGCATTGGTGAGATCATCTTTGATGGCGTTTACGGAGGTGAGTTTGAAACCCTTCACGACTTTTGCAGAGATCGGAATCCAGCCGCCATGACAAATGAAGGCGATCATTTTACCCTGCTTGTGAAAATCAGCGGTGATATCCAGCACTTTCTGATCGCGCCGTAGCTTATCCGGCATATATCCGCCGGGTACGACAAGCCCGTCAAAATCATCAGCCGAAACATTGTGATACGAGACATCTGATTTGCCATCATATCCGTTTTTGCCGCTGTACCGCGTATTGGCCTCGGGTCCGGCGAGCACGACCTCAGCACCTTCTTCCTCCAGCCGAAGCTTGGGATACCAAAGCTCAAGTTCTTCATAAATATCGCCGATAAAAATCAGGATACGCTTTCCTTCAAGTTTGTTCATGCTACGTTCTCCTTTTGGATTGATATAAAGTAATCAGCACGGGGCTGATAGGTTTTTTGAGAATGTGAATCCCTAAACAATTGGGCCACATACATCAGTCCGCACAATAGTTAAAACTTATAACGGCTTTGTTGGCTCAATGGGGAAGCATGTTGCAATTGAATAACCCCAATGCCCAATGATAGCTGTAACCCGTCATAGCTATGCTGCAGCCCCTACACGCGTCAACTTCTAAATTGAAGCGTGCTAGTATCTCAAATTACGTTTACAGTACCTGAACCGCGCTGCCCATTCTGCCCGCCCTTGTCCAAAGCTCCAAACGCGCTGTCTGTCCTTTGCCCTCTGTCTTCGGTTCGCCGTCTTCGGTCTTCGGTCTTCGGTCTGCCTGTCTGCCTGTCTGCCTGTCTGCCGTCCGCCGTCCGCCGTCCGCTGTCCAGAACTTATCCCTGTCTCATTGGTTCAAAAAAGCTATTGCGTTGGGTTGATATTGGGTTGTATATTTAAGGCCGCCCAGCGCTCACGGGTTTTGACAGCGGCCACAAATTTTGGCCCTTTCAAAATTAAGTGTTGACACGGGCTACAAGATTCCGTATCATTGGAATCTGCAACAAAAACGAAGTTCGGCAGCTCGCTGCCACCACCGTTTTCAGGTTGCACCGTTCTTTTTCTTAGTGAACAATTAGACAGAAGATCGCATAGCGAAGCCTTAGAAGTCGATTCCGGAGTTAGGATGTTCGGTTTTACCGGATGTCCGCTCTAAAGATATATGATAGGAAGCAAAGGCAAACAATGCGTTGTTTTTAGTTAGGATGCTTAATTGCATAACAATTTACAACGGAGAGTTTGATCCTGGCTCAGGACGAACGCTGGCGGCGGGCTTAACACATGCAAGTCGCAGGGGATTCAGGGGGCTTGCCCCCTGATGAGACTGGCGCACGGGTGCGTAACACGTAAGCAATCTGCCTACAGGAGGGGGATAACCCGGCGAAAGCCGGGCTAATACCGCATAATGCAGCGGGGCCGCATGGCCACAGTTGTTAAAGCCCTTCGGGGTGCCTGTAGATGAGCTTGCGGTGCATTAGGTAGTTGGTGAGGTAACGGCTCACCAAGCCTGTGATGCATAGGGGTTCTGAGAGGATGGTCCCCCACACTGGAACTGAGACACGGTCCAGACTCCTACGGGAGGCAGCAGTGAGGAATATTGCGCAATGGGCGAAAGCCTGACGCAGCCACGCCGCGTGCCGGAAGAAGGTCCTTTGGATTGTAAACGGCTTTTACCAGGGAAGAACCGGCTGGTTTCGACCGGCCCTGACGGTACCTGGTGAATAAGCACCGGCTAACTCCGTGCCAGCAGCCGCGGTAATACGGAGGGTGCAAGCGTTGTCCGGAATCATTGGGTGTAAAGGGTGCGCAGGCGGGCTTTTAAGTCTGGGGTGAAATCTTGCCGCTTAACGGTAAAATGGCCCTGGATACTGGAAGTCTTGAGTGTGACAGAGGTTGGCGGAATTCGTAGTGTAGCGGTGAAATGCACAGATATTACGAAGAACACCAGTGGCGTAGGCGGCCAACCGGGTCACAACTGACGCTCAGGCACGAGAGCGTGGGTAGCGAACAGGATTAGATACCCTGGTAGTCCACGCCGTAAACGATGTATACTAGGTGTTGGTCCTTTTAGGATCAGTGCTGCAGCTAACGCATTAAGTATACCACCTGGGGAGTACGTCGGCAACGATGAAACTCAAAGGAATTGACGGGGGCCCGCACAAGCGGTGGAGCATGTGGCTTAATTCGATGCAACGCGAAGAACCTTACCTGGGCTAAATTTGTGGTTAGGGATCCGAAAGGTGACCGACCGGCTTGCCGGCGCCACAGAAGGTGCTGCATGGCTGTCGTCAGCTCGTGCCGTGAGGTGTTGGGTTAAGTCCCGCAACGAGCGCAACCCCTATGGTTAGTTACCAGCACGTAAAGGTGGGGACTCTGGCCAGACTGCCTACGCAAGTAGTGAGGAAGGTGGGGACGACGTCAAGTCATCATGGCCCTTACGTCCAGGGCTGCACACGTGCTACAATGGTTGGTACAGAGGGTAGCGACCCCGCGAGGGGCAGCCAATCCTTAAAGCCAATCCCAGTTCGGATTGGAGTCTGCAACCCGACTCCATGAAGTTGGAATCGCTAGTAATCGCGTATCAGCAACGACGCGGTGAATACGTTCCCGGGCCTTGTACACACCGCCCGTCAAGCGATGGAAGTGGGGAGTACCTGACGCCGCCGCGCTAACCCTTCGGGGAGGCCGGTGTCCAGGGTAAGCCTCATAACTGGCGCTAAGTCGTAACAAGGTAGCCGTACCGGAAGGTGCGGCTGGATCACCTCCTTTTTAAGGAGCATGTTTGCCCGGCTTTTGAGGTAGCTGTGCGATCTTCTGAGTAATTGCCTGAACCAACCCCGTGCGGGCCGCAGGCCGGCAAGGGTGACGGGGCTTAAAGCGCAGCGGGCTTGTAGCTCAGGTGGTTAGAGCGCACGCCTGATAAGCGTGAGGTCGGAGGTTCAACTCCTCCCAAGCCCACTACCACCAGCGCCGGCAGGTGCAAAGCAACACCGGCAGGTGCAAAATCCTAAAGGGGCTATAGCTCAGCTGGCTAGAGCGCCTGCCTTGCAAGCAGGAGGTCACCGGTTCGACTCCGGTTAGCTCCACGATATCGAGTTCAGCGTTTTGAGGTTTGAAGTTTGTGGTTTGTGCTTTGAAGTTTGAGGTTTTTTTTGGTTTGTTCGGGTTCTCTACCGGTTTAAAGCCAATAGCCAACCGCCAAAGCCAATAGTCAATAGCTGATGTTTGCTGTCGGGTGCAATTACCGAGGAAAAGTCTGATTGTTTGATTAACAGATTCCGCGTTGGACGCGAGTCCGGGTTCGATTCCCGGGGCGGAAACACAGCCGGCAGGCTGGCTGCGGTGGTATCTTTCTGGATGCGTGCCGGGTGCAGCTGCAGGCACTGTTCTTTGACGTATTGAGGTTTGAAAGAAAGAAGTAAAGTAAGTAAGTACAAGCACGTTGCGCGTGTATGCGCTGCAGGATCGCCTTGGCGGTTGTGCAGGGAAGTGGACGCGTGACGAAGTGTGTGGGTCAGCCCATTAGGGACTGATCACACCTTGATGACGGATTTGGTGGCCGCGGGCCGGAAGCTGCGATTTTGGTGCGAAGCGCCGGGGTTGTAGCGGGTGAAAGCTGGAGACAGTGGAAGCGGACAGCAAATTCTACAGAAGGAATCAAGGGCACACGGTGGATGCCTAGGCATGGGGAGGCGATGAAGGACGTGTAAAGCTGCGATAAGCCGCGGGGAGCTGCATAAAAGCGCTGATCCGCGGATTTCCGAATGGGACAACCCCCTGGATCCGTCATTTATGACGGAGGCGAACGACCCGAACTGAAACATCTAAGTAGGGTTAGGAGAAGAAAACAACAGTGATTCCCCAAGTAGTGGCGAGCGAACGGGGACCAGCCCAAACCGTTGGGGTTACGGCCCTGACGGGGTAGTAGGACCGCAATATCGTACCGATAAGGTGAATCGAACGGCCTGGAACGGCCGGCCACAGAAGGTGAAAGCCCTGTAGGTGAAGCTGAGTCGGGCGTAGCGGAATCCTGAGTAGCGCGAGGCCGGTGAAACCTTGCGTGAATCTGCCGGCACCATCCGGTAAGGCTAAATACTCCCCCATGACCGATAGTGAACCAGTACCGTGAGGGAAAGGTGAAAAGAACGCCGGGAAGGCGAGTGAAACAGTACCTGAAACCGTGTGCTTACAACCAGTCGGAGCATTGATTTATATTGATGTGACGGCGTGCCTTTTGCATAATGAGCCTACGAGTTGCTGTCATGTGCAAGGCTAACCCGCTCAGCGGGGCAGCCGCAGCGAAAGCGAGTCTGAACAGGGCGCGCAGTATATGGCAGCAGACGCGAAACCAAGTGATCTATCCATGGCCAGGATGAAGCGAGGGTAAGACCTCGTGGAGGTCCGAACCGTTTAGCGTTGAAAAGCTATCGGATGAGCTGTGGATAGGGGTGAAAGGCTAATCAAACTTGGAGATAGCTCGTACTCCCCGAAATATATTTAGGTATAGCGTCTGACCAAGCCCGCCGGAGGTAGAGCACTGATTAGGCTAGGGCCCTTCACCGGGTACCAAACCTTGACAAACTCCGAATGCCGGTGTGGTGGTGGCAGGCAGTCAGCGGCAGGGTGATAACGTCCTGCTGCGAGAGGGAAACAACCCAGAGCACCAGCTAAGGCCCCCAAATGCGGGCTAAGTTGATCAAAGGAGGTTGGGTTGCACAGACAACTAGGAGGTTGG
The DNA here is from genome assembly GCF_003353065.1 of Cyclonatronum proteinivorum. Lineage (GTDB taxonomy): Bacteria > Bacteroidota > Rhodothermia > Balneolales > Cyclonatronaceae > Cyclonatronum > Cyclonatronum proteinivorum. The sequence goes on from NZ_CP027806.1 coordinate 1,939,809, forward strand.
CTTAGAAGCAGCCATTCCTTTAAAGAGTGCGTAATAGCTCACTAGTCGAGCGACCCGGCGTCGAAAATGATCGGGCATCAAGCCCGCTGCCGAAGCTGTGCGATTGTTTAGTTTAACTAAATGATCGGTAGGGGAGCATACTATAGGCGCTGAAGGCAGACCGGCGAGGTCTGCTGGAGCGTATAGTAGCGA